>CAMFLX010000016.1 GCA_945957555.1 uncultured Cytophagales bacterium | reverse complement strand
CCCTGCATAGAACTCGAAACCTATTATTTCACTGCGGGAATGTATGGTTGGTACGGCATTCTGGGAGTGTCGCTCGTCTATCTAGTCATGACCGTTGGCATGATGGTCTTACTCGTTTATTTGGGCCTGTTGGGCATCAACAGGCTTAACTTTCATTTTCTCGAACACCACGAACATACCATCATCGGCAGCATGTTGGTACTAGTGGGAATCGCATCCTTTTTTATAAAATTCTAAACAAAAAAACATGGCTCATATACACGAACATTCAGACGAGCATACCCACGAAGGCAATTGTTGTTCTACCGAAAAACAAACCTCCAAAAGCTGGATTACCCAAAACAGCGAATACATTTCGGCAGGGATCAGCTTGGTATTATTGCTAACGGGAATAGCCTTGGACTATTTCCTGAAAGACCAAATGCACCCTTATTTCCGCCTGGGCTTCTATCTCGTAGCCTACCTACCCGTAGGCTGGCCAGTCTGGAAAAGTGCGGTTACCACCACCTTGAAAGGAGATGTCTTCAACGAGTTTGTACTCATGGGCATCGCCACATTGGGGGCGTTCTTTGTTGGCGAATATCCCGAAGGCGTTGCCGTGATGTTGTTTTATGCCATTGGCGAACTCTTCCAAGGCGCAGCAGTGCGTAAAGCCAAAAGTTCCATCAAGGCATTGCTAGACCAACGCCCTGATGAAGTCACCATTTTGCAAGACGGCAAGACCATCACCAAGAAAGCAGAAGCCGTGACAATCGGAGAAATCATCCAACTCCGCCCAGGAGACAAACTAGCCTTGGACGGTGAACTGCTGTCAGAACAAGCCAGCTTCAACACCGCAGCACTCACAGGCGAAAGCAAGCCCGACACCAAACAAAAGGGTGAAAAGGTATTGGCAGGGATGATAAACCAACACCAGCTTTGCGAGGTAAAAGTCACTTCTGCGTTTGCAGATAGTAAACTGTCCAAAATTCTAAATCTCGTTCAGGATGCCACCACCAAGAAAGCACCGACCGAACTGTTCATCCGAAAATTCGCCCGAATCTATACACCCATCGTGTTCTTTTTGGCGGTAGCAATTGTCATTTTGCCTTACTTTTTTGTGAATGCTTATGTCTTCAATGATTGGTTATACAGGGCATTGATTTTCTTGGTGATTTCATGTCCCTGCGCCTTGGTCATTTCAATACCGCTAGGTTATTTTGGAGGCATTGGGGCAGGTTCACGAAACGGCATTTTGTTCAAAGGGTCTTCATACCTCGACCTGATGGCTAACGTTCGCTGTATAGTCATGGACAAAACAGGTACACTTACCAAAGGCGTGTTCAAAGTCCAAGATGTGAAAATAACGGAAGGTTTTGACCCAAAAGAAGTGCTTGCCATGCTGGCACTGGTCGAAAGCAAATCCACCCATCCCGTAGCCAAGGCCATTGCTGATTACGTAGGGAATGACGCGAACAACTACCAGTTGGACAATACCGAGGAAATAGCGGGACATGGATTAAAAGGTACGATCAATGGCAAAGAAATCTTGGCAGGAAACTTCCGTCTGATGGATAAATTCACCATTTCGTACGATATCGAACTAAGGGAAATCCCTCTTACTGTCGTAGCCATTGCAGTAGATAAAAAGTTTGCGGGCCACATCACCATTGCGGATGAAGTCAAAGAAGATGCACAGCAAGCCATCGAGACATTGACCAAACTGGGAATTGAGACCGTTATGCTCTCGGGCGATAAAACGGCAGTCGTCAACCATGTAGCAAGCCATTTAAAAATCGCAAAAGCTTATGGCGATTTGCTTCCTGAAGACAAAGTAACCAAAGTACAGGAACTCAAAAGCACCATAAGCCCTGTAGCCTTTGTGGGCGATGGCGTAAATGATGCACCTGTCGTAGCCCTTTCGGACATAGGCATCGCAATGGGAGGCTTAGGCTCCGATGCCACCATCGAAACAGCAGACATCGTAATCCAGAACGACATGCCTTCCAAAATCGCTACAGCCATCAAAATAGGCAAGGCAACCAAGCGAATCGTCATACAAAACATCTTCTTGGCATTTGGGGTTAAGTTGGTCGTGCTGATTCTTGGAGCTGGTGGCATCGCCACCATGTGGGAGGCCGTTTTTGCTGATGTAGGAGTAGCATTATTGGCTGTAATAAACGCAATGAGGGTACAAAAAATGAAATTTGAGAACTAGCGATCGAGATTCTAGCATAGTTCAAAACAGGAATTAATCCAGTAAAGGTTGGGATGAAAGCGATCTATCATTGAAATGAAGCTCTTGGGCTACCAAATTTTATAAAAAGTGGGAAGGGCTCGGGCTTGTGTTCCGTTGGCACCTTCCTGATTGGAAATGGTCACCCTTTGTAACCCTTTTTGAAGGCAGGATTCCTGTGGGCTTTGAGGAAGGCCTCTATATCCTCCATCCTGTAGTAGATCTTGTGGCCTACCTGTGAGAAGGCGATCAATCCCTCGTCACGCCAGGCCTGTGCGGTGGGCTTAGATACGCCCATGAGCTTCTCGAACGATGCACTGTCCAGAAGCCTTTCTGCATCCCTTTTCAGTTCTGCGGTTGCGTTAGCCCTTGCGAGGCTGTCGATCTTGGAGATCAGTACCTTGTACTGGTCTTCCGTCATTAGTTGTACATTCATGATATTATGCTCTGTGCCTGATTTGAACATGTTCAAATCAACAAAAAATGTCCGACATGCTTTCCCCTTTCGGGAACGGTCGGGATCGATCGGTTTCAACTTTGCCCAACTTTGCCTGATCTGTACCATTTTGAGGGTGCATTTTTTATCCCGTTTGAGTATTTGACATTTATGTTGACCCTGTCCTTTTCAAACATGGTTCAAATCAACGGAAAATGTCTGGAACACTTTCCGTGTTTTGCGGTCTTATGTGGAGTTATGTAGAAATATGTCGAACTATCGTGGGTTTTGCGGGATTTTGCAGGGGAAGGAACACTTAAGTTTAGTGCTTTCTTTTTGACTTCGGTAATATATGTAGTTTTGCGGTATCAGGTTTTTGTATATAAATAGTATCATGAATGCTATTGATTGCATCCACTATTTTTTCGGTTGTAGTGTTAAAATTTTTAATTTCAATAGGATTCTGAATCGTGACAGGATCTTTTTTCGGTTCAAAAAACAAAAGGGCTATACAAAATACAAAAACTAAAACACCCGTTAAGACATTTGCTAACTTAAATGAATTATAAGAATAAAGTAAATTGTTTGCCTTTATGTTTGTAATCTTTATGTTTGTTCCTATACAATAAAGTAAGTCCTTTACCTCTTCTGCAAAGAAGAATCCCAACTCCTTATCTTGGTATTTTATCACATTTTTTGGGGATGGCATAGAATAGTTGAATTTTTTTACATTAAAGTTTTTTAAGGCATTCCAAATGGTCGCCATGTAGAAAAAGAATGCGCCAAGTAAAAATACAAGTATTGTAATTTTTGCTTTCCATGACAGATCCGTAACTTTATCAATTAGAATGGGAACAAAAAGACTAAGTAGGGAGAATATTATCCCTGTCTGTGAAATTAACTGGGCAGTCTTGTTTTCTATAATGTTAAGTCTATTGGCCTCTTCTTGCTCAATACTTTTTAGATAGTTTTTGTGTTGCTCTGATTTCCCTTTATCAACGGTTATATAGTCATCAGACTTATAGGTACTTTCTGTTGCTTCTGGGAGTTTAACAAAAAAACCAAAAGGGATAAAAAGTTCTTTAATTTTCTTCATTAGAAAGCTCATTGATAATTGCATCTGATATTTTTAACCCTGTCTGTGTTTCAATCCAAGCCCATTGCCCATTAGGATTTATTTCTAAAAAAACATAGGCTCCGTTCCTTTCCTTTATCAAGTCTATGGCTCCAAATTTCAAATCAAGTGACTCTACGAGCTGTATACAATAATCGCATATCTGTTTTGGAAGCTCTATTGGCAAAAATTCTAACTTTTTCCTCCTCCAATCAATTCTTGTTTCTGAATTTGCTTGAGAATCAACTTTTGCTGCAAACACTTTTCTACCTACAACTGTAACCCTGACTTCATAATCTTTCTTAATTTCCCTTTGATAGATACTAGGAGTCAGCGAAAACATATCCAAGTTGTCTATATGTTTTTGGGTAAGCAGGTTTGTAAAGACAAAACGTGGGGCTTCGGTATCATTGACTCTGGTTTGAGCCATTGGCTTAACTATTATTGTGCCACCATGTTCCCTATAGAAATCTGAGAGTTCGGTTTTGGAATTTGTAATAAGCGTTGGTGGGATATCAAATCCGATTCCTTTGGCAATTTTTAACTGCAAAAGCTTGTTCTCGGCTTTTTGGATTGCGAAAGGGTGACTTAGCCATCTGGCATCCAAGATTGAGTATAGATTGCTCATCAAACTATCTGTTTCATTAAGGACGTATCTCTTATCTTGTAACGACATCCCTTTAATTTCTGGAAGCTTAGTCCTTCTGAACCAAATAGAGGAGTATCCTTCTTCGCCAAGAATTGAAAAACGTAAGGATTTGTCCAAACTGATACTACAGTCCAAACCTAGGATGTCCTCACAATTGAATCTTTTGTAGTTCAGATTTCTTTGATTTAGTTTGTTGACCACAAAGTCAGCCGTAAAATCAAGTTTATGGGTTATTATCAATATCATCCTTGGATTGTTGAGAAGTTCTGACAAACCGATCAGGCATAGATCCTATCCCTGTCACTATCTGAGGATTCCTGTTGGGTAAAGGTTCTGGTTTCTGTATCCATTAAGAATCTTAAACTATCCCTATCTGAATCCGAACTTTCATACTGTGTTTTCGTGAATGTCTCTGTCTCCATATTCAAGCATTCTATGGCTGGCAAACCATTGCTTTTAACAATAGACAGATTGAGGTTGTTGTCGTATTCTATGATAGAGAAGTCCATACTCTCAGAAGATGGCTGTTCCGCAAATTCAAAAATCAATGGTCTCATTTCTTATTATTCAGATCATGTATCAAAGTTATTGTTTTTTGGTGAATTATTGGCTTGGAATCATAAAATCACTCTCTCATATTTCTTGAATATCCAAAGATGACAAGCCTAAATCAATAGGACTGCCATCTTTGGACTGTCACTATGAATTGAACACGTCCATTGCCCTGTCCAGATCCTCGTTCACGATCTTGGCATAGTCCAAGGTCATAAGGATCGTAGAGTGTCCCATGAGCTTCGATACCTTCTCCACGGGTATGCCCTTTCTCAATGCCCTCGTTGCCCAAGTGTGCCTTCCTATGTGGGTGGTCACCTTTTTGTCGATCCCTGCGAGTTTGGAGAGTTCCTTGAGACCTTTGTTCACCTTCGATGTTGCCTCCTGTATGGAATCGTGGAGCAGTTCCGCATCTTCCGTATCCATTTCCTCGTCAAGTACTGGGAACAGGTAGCCAGTCTTGCGCCTATACCTCTCAATGATCTCCAAAGACCTGTTCGGCAATTTCAACGACATCTGCCCCTTGGTCTTGCGTGTGGTAAAGTGTACGTGCGATCCGTCGATCTTTTCCCACCTGAGCTGTAGTAGGTCTGAAATCCTTACACCGCCAGTCTCGGAGGCAAAAAGGAACATGTCCCTGTACATTTCAAGCTGGGGATTGCCCGAAAGTTCCAGTTTTACCAGTGATTCCAGTTCTGGTTCGGTAAGGAAGCCCTTTTGGGTCTTTTCCGTCTGGAACTTGATCTGCCTGAAAGGGTTGTGGTGGTACTCTATCACCTCTTTGCGCAGTGCCTCGTTGTAGACGGCCTTCAGGAACTTGAGGTTGTGGGTGATGGTATTCGTTTTGTTGCCCAGTTCGGTACGCATATACTCGGTGAAACGTTCCAGAACGGCATGGGTGATGTCGGAGAACGATGCGTTCCTGTTCCCAAGGAAACGTTCCAGCTTGTTTATGATGCCCATCCTGTCCCTGTACGTTCCGATTTTCTTCTGATCCTTGAAACGGTTCACCATTCTGTCGGCAAAGGGAAAGAACCCTATGCTTGCTTTTCCATTTACCTTGTCTCTGATCTGTGTGGATGACAAAGACCTGTCCACGGTCTCGGATTCCAGAAACATAGCCTGTACCTCGGCAAACTTTGTCTGTAGCAGGGCGTTGAGCCTTGCGCTGTTCTGGACGCTCGGCCTTACCCTTGTGTTCTTCTCGTCCCATGCTTGCTCGGGAACCATGATGCCAGAGGCTATGTACCTAGGCTTTCTGTCCTTGGTGATGCGGAAGTGGATCGGGCATTCGCCCCGCTTGTTGATTTTGTCCTTCCTGAATACGATCTTTAGTGTTGCCATAATATCCGTTGTGTTTTACTACTGCAAATATAAGCAAAAATCAATACAAAGGGTAAACTATGGGGTAAACTTTTAGGCCTTTTAGGGCTATTATTCCTTATTGTGATTCAATTTAAAATAGACAAAAATGCCTTTTAAAGTACAAATAAAGCAATATTAAAGAAAATTGATTGAGATTTAATTAAACCTATAAGGTTTTAAAACCTTATAGGTTTAACCCAGATTAAGCATTAGACTTTGTAGCGAGACGAAATGATAGGAAAAAGTCATGAGGCACGGAGTTTTTCTGAATGAAAAGCTAGTAATGCTAGCTTGAATGAAGAAAAACGAGTATCGAAATGAATTTGAGGTAGTATTTTGTCGCAGTAAATTTCTAATGATTATTCTACTATTATCGCATGTCAAAAAGTGAAAAATACTTGTAGGAAAGTGCAATATGTTCTTTGTCATTAAGTTATAATAGGTCTGATGGAGATTTGCCGGTTATCTTTTTAAATGTTTTACTAAACGAACTTGGATCATTAAAGCCTACTTTGTAGCCAACTTCACTAACACTAAAATCGGAACTTTTGAGGAGCCTTTCAGCTTCCGCTATTCGAATGTTATTGATGTAAGTTCTAAAATTACATAGATGTTTGTCGGTGATAAATTTTGAAATATTCCGCTCCGACATACCTACTGATTTGGCTACTTTTGAAAGACTAAGTTCCGAATCGGCGTAGTTTTCATAGATATAGTTTAGTACAGCATCCATCTCATCACCCGTCTTACTCCTTTCTAATGTAGGCTTGTACTCGATGGTAATATTTTTTCGAACAGATTTGACGGTGATGATGAAATAATACACATATAGGGCCAAGACCATCAGCAGTTCTATAACAATACTGATGGTGATGAATCGTGAGTAATCATTGTAAAACTTAATAGAGATCAATTCCAGCTCCTGATCTATGTATTGGTTATAGGAAGTACCCGTAACTACAGCAACCGTACGAAGTTGATCCCATGTGATAGGCCCAAAATCGTTAATAGATTGATGTATAGCATTGGTCCACCACGTGGGCGTTTCAAATTGGTTAAAGGAGATGTCTTTGTCATAGAGTCCATTTTTCAACGACACGTTAACGGCTGATATTCTATCGGCAAGTCTATGGGATTTGTCTTTGACATTCGGGTCTGTGGTGGTCACATGTATGTACACATTGTCAATGCCTCTGCCTCTGAGTATCAGGTGTATTTTGTTATATTTGGAGAAATCTCTCAAGTTGCCTAAGTTGTTGATGGTCATGCCTGCATAGGGTGTTACAAAGCCATTGTTTAGTCTGTACTTCATAATCACTGATGAATCCGTAAAGCTGGTATTGATCAATTGGGACTTTCCACCATCGGTTATATCGGTGAAAAAAGAAATCTTATTTTTACTGTTAGGCATTAGGATTTCTATTGGGTCCACTTTGACAAACCCATAAAAACACCCTGTGATTAATAGTAAGGAAGAACCAAGTAATAAAAAAGTTACCCTATTTTTGATTAGGAGAATAAAACTCTTTTTAAGAAGAGATGGATTCATTGCCATTAAGAGTTATAATTTCGTTTTGATATATCCACTTGCAGAAGACCAATATCAAAGTTAGACAGATTCTCATATCAGCACAAGTTATCTGATCAGCAAAATTTTTATTATTGTCGATGAAGGCTTTTCCCACATAATATGGGAGGAATCATCTAGTGATCACGACAAATTACAATTTTATATTATTTTTTTTCTAAAAATGCTTACCATTTGGGGCGCTGTTTTGTAGGTGCGCAATTCTAAAAAATAGGGTAAGATGAAAAAAGATCTACATGTAATGATTGCATTAATACGCTTTGTTAACGTTCTCCCACCTTGGGTTGGACAGGGAGCCTCACTTCGATCTGCGAGCCACTCAGTGAAACAAATAGCTAGTGGACTGCTGACAATTGAATAATCATGGAATTGAGTTAGACACGCGGTTTCATAGATTTATTGTTAACGAATTAAACATCATAGAATATGTCAAATAAAAATATAAAAGCAATTATTTGCACGAGCCTTATATTCCTTCTTGTAGGAAGGGGGATAGCGCAGTCAAATCAACCAGGTACAAACGGTATCCAAACCTATGTGAATCCCACACTTCCTGGTGACCATCCCGACCAAACTATATGGAAACAAGGGAATGATTTCTATACTACAGGTTCCAACTTCCATTTTGCTCCCTATTTGCCGATCCTGCATTCCACTGATTTGATGCACTGGAAGGTGATCTGTAGAGTCATCCCCACTTCATCAAGCATTCCCAACAATGATGCACCACAAGCTGGTACATGGCAAGGCTCTATCGTGTATTTCGGTAATAAGTTTTGGGTGTATTTTTCCAACAATGCGGGTGGCGGACAGTATTTCTGCAATGCCACGAATCCTGCAGGACCTTGGTCTTCGCCTGTAAAAGTAAATACCAACACTGGTGTGTATGGGTATGATAACTCTGTTTTTGTGGACGATGATGGTACACCATACATGCTCTTGAAAAATGGCCAAGATAATAACGGCCTACAGAAATTGGATCCTAGCACAGGTCAGCCCTCAGGAACAGCCTTGAATATGAATTGGATTAACGCAAATGGCCATCCTTATAGCTGGGCTGAAGGGCCGGTGATGTGCAAGCGCAATGGACGTTATTATATGTTTGTAGCAGGCAATGTGACAGGAGGGCAATATGTATTGAGTTCTGCTAAGCTTTCTAATGTAGAGTCAGACTGGACGCGTCATGGCAACTTTTGGGCTAATGCAGCTAGTCCTGGTGGTTTTACAGGTCCAAACCACGTGACCAATCCCGTAATGTTGGCCGATGGTACTTGGTGGTGTCTTTCCCATGCTTATGATAATAGTGGCTATTATTCGCAAGGTCGCCAAAGTCACCTCCACAAGGTGAATTGGGATGCAAATGGAGTGCCCAAGGGCGAACCCGTGAATACCAATCCTGTCTTGGGGCCGAATTTGGCCAATACTTCAGGTTATATTTACGATTTTGGAAAGGCGGATTATTTCGAGTCCACAACCTTGAAGTTGGATTGGCATGTGTTTAATAAAGCAAATTATGGCAAATTTAGCCTTAGTGAGAAGCCCGGCTATATGCGATTAAAACCAGGAAGTGGCACCACACACATTCTGCAAAAGGATAAAGGCAAATATTATTCATTAACCACAAAGGTGGATCTGAACGCGACTGCAAATGGCCAAGAAGCTGGATTAAGACTCATGAATGGTTGGGACGACGCCTACTTTACTTTGTATACTGGTTATAATGGCGGGAAAAAAATAGGTATGAATCTCACCGGTACCAAGACCGAAGTCGCCAATAACATTGGCAATACAGTTTGGTTGAGAATTGAACGTGAGCTGCACATTCTTACTTGTTACTACAGTGCAGATGGTAAAAGCTGGACTCAGTTGGGTACTAAAGACATTACTACCCTAGATGCCTCGCAACATGACTATAATGCTTGGGTGGGTAATTCCGTGGGATTATATGCAAGTGCAGCCACTGCAGATTTCGACTTATATAGCTACCGATATGGCTTTGTTCCTATTAAAGCGGTGGGAAGAAACAACTGGTATGGGACCACTACCTCAAGTAAAACTCCAGGAACGGTAATGACCAATGGCGCCACAGGTGATTGGTTAATGTTGGCTGGTGTAGATCTGGGTTCAGGCAATAGCATTGCTAATAGAATAGATGTAAACGTAGCGTCGGCTAGTGGCAATGCCAGCTTAGAGGTATGGCTAGACAACATCAGTGGCAACGGTAAAAAAATTGCCACCATAGCTATAGCGGCAACTGGTGGTGCAGATACATGGAAAACGGTATCGGCAACTATAGCAGAGTCTGGGCAGCACGATGTTTATTTGAGATGGGTAGGTGCTGGCAGCTCGTTTTTTGTAAGTACGATTCAGTTTGCAAGTATAGTGGGTACCCCACCTACGGTTACCCTTACGGCTCCAGCTAATAATAGCACCTACACTACATTAGAAACTGTTACGCTTACCGCTACAGCAGCCGATGCTGATGGCACAGTGAGTAAGGTGGATTTTTACGATGGTACTACTTTGTTGGGCAGCGATAACACTTCTCCTTATAGTTACTCATGGACAGGCATGTCTGCGGGTACACATACCCTCACTGCTGTTGCTACAGACAATATGGGTTTGAGTACCACCTCTACTGCTATTACAGTAACAGTACAGGGCGTTCAGGCGCCTTACAAAGGAACCGCTGCTTCTATTCCTGGCACCATACAGTTTGAAGAGTACGACTTAGGAGGTACTGGTGTTGCTTACTTGGATAATACTCCGGGTAGTGAAGTAACACCAGTAGTTAATTATAGAACTACAGAAGATGTAGATATAGAAACTTGTACAGATGCAGGAGGCGGTTACAATATTGGCTTCGCTACCAACGGAGAATGGTTGGAGTATACGGTAAACGTACAAGTGGCTGGAAACTATGACATGGACCTTAGGGCTGCGTGTAATGGCGACGGACGCACAGTATCACTAGCCATGGATGGAACTATATTTGCCAACAATGTGGCGATACCTAACACGGGCGGCTGGCAGACATGGACCACTATTTCGGTTAAAAACATTCCTCTCAAGGCTGGTCAACAAATCATGAGGTTGACTATTGGCGCCACTGATTATGTAAACCTTAATTACGTGCAGTTTTCAACTTCTACTATTACTAATTTGAATGATGACAAAATGGAACAATTGGTTTTGTTTCCTAATCCATTTACCGATCAGTTGCATTTGGAGATGTCTGGGGAATTTGCTTATCAATTGATGAACCAAGAAGGCCAAGTAATTGAAGCAGGCAAATCTGAGGGCAAAGTAGCCCTTGGGAGAAACTGTCTCAAAGGTGTGTATGTGATGAAAATAACGCAAGGGAATCAAAGCAAAATAGTGAAATTCGTGAAAGACTAAGCATGATACAATCGGGCATCAGAGCATTCATGCTTATGATGCCCAAACAAGCATAGCATACAATGGGATTTTAAATATAAAAATTTATTAATTATGAACAGAAAAAGTACTTACAAGGGTTTGCTGGTGCTCTTAGCAATGGGTCTCTCAAATGCATCCGCACAAACTGCAACCGTAACGCTTACTTCGGAGAAGCAGGTGATCAGGGGCTTTGGGGGAATAAACCACCCAGAGTGGTATTCTGATTTAAATGCAAACGAAAGAGCACTCGCTTTTGGGAATGGTACTGGTCAATTGGGCTTTACCGTATTACGTACGTTTGTTTCAGATAATAGTGCCAATTTTAGTAAGGGGATACAAACGGCACAATATGCCTATAACCAAGGCGCCTATGTTTTTGCTTCTCCGTGGAATCCACCTTCAGGTCAGTGGATCACTGTAAATGGAGTAAAAAGAATAAATCCTGCCACTTACTCTCAATATGCCGATCACCTGAATAGTTATGTGACCTACATGAAAAATCAGGGGGTTAACTTGTATGCAATATCAGTTCAAAATGAACCTGATTATGCACACGACTGGACAGAATGGAGTGCTTCGGAAATTGTAACGTTTCTTAAGGGTTATCGCAGCAGGATCAATTGCAAAATGATGAGCGCCGAATCGTTTCAATATTTGAAAAACCTGTATGACCCCATCTTGAATGACGCAGCGGCGCTCAACAATGTGGATGTTTTCGGAACACACCTATACGGTACTTCATACAGTAATTTCCCATACCCACTGTTTGTACAAAAGGGTGCAGGGAAAGAACTTTGGATGACGGAAGTATACACCGACAGCAAATATGATGGTAACATTTGGTCTGATACCTATATTAACGATGCGCGACATGCTTTGAAAGTAGCAGAACATATTCATTATGCGATGACAGATGGGAATTTTCAAGCTTATGTGTTCTGGCCACTGAGAAGATATTATGCTTTAATTCATGATGGTAATTCTGATAATCAAGGTAACACACCAGCAGCTGCAGGTACTGCCACTAAAAGAGGGTATTGTATGGCACAGTTTTCAAAATGGGTGCGTCCTGGTTTTGTGAGAGTTGATGCTACCAAGCAACCCGTAACCAATGTTTTTGTTTCAGCATACAAAAAAGGAAACGATGTAGTAATAGTTGCAGTAAACAAAACTACTTCCGCCAAAACAATTACACTGTCAATTCCTGGTGCTCAAGTTACTTCATGGGATCAATATACAACTTCAGCATCTAAAAATATTGCAAAGGGAAGCACTATTAATGCCAGTACCTCTTTTCAAGTAACATTAGATGCCGCGAGTGTTACCACATTTGTAGGAAAGGGAGTAGTAACGGATACAAAAGATGTGGAACAAATAGAAGAAGGAACTCTCTGCCCCAATCCATTTGATGATAAAGGACTTGAGATTACCCATAAGGGAGATTTTCAATATCATATCACAGACATGCACGGCAGGCTTGTGGAAGAGGGAGCTGGGATCGACAAAAAGACTATTGGTGAACACCTCACAACTGGCGTGTATGGTTTGGTAATCAGTGATAGCCATAGTACGCATACGCACAAAATTATAAAGAAGTAAAATAGAACTGTTAGCATCAAAGTAAGTATGGTTTGGTGCTAACAGTTAAAGCTCTTAAAATCTCTAAAATATTTTGATATGAAAAGGACTACATATATAATATGGTGGGCAATCTCTCTTTGCCTTTTTGCAAATAGGCTGTCTGCCCAAATGGCTAGCAATCCGCTCATCTATGCGGATGTGCCAGATCCTGACATATTGAGGGTGGGTAACAACTATTACATGACCAGCACCACCATGCATTGCAACCCAGGGGTGCCGATCATGAAGTCAACAGACTTGGTGAATTGGTCTCTCGTGAACTATTGTTACGCCACTATGGTCAATAACGATGAGTTTAATTTGGCCAATGGAAAAGAGGCTTACAGTGGTGGCTCTTGGGCCAGTAGTATTAACTACAACAAGGGTACCTATTACGTTACTACTTTTTCCTACACCACAAATAAAACCTATATCTACAAAACAGCCGATATAGAAAAAGGTCCATGGACTACCACTGTCCTCAATAAAGTGTACCACGATCATTCTCTGTTCTTTGACGACGATGGTAAGGTTTATATGGCTTATGGTCATGATGATATTCAGCTTACTGAGATGAATGCAGATCTAAGTGGTGAGAAGTCGGGAGGTGTGAACAAGATCATCGTGCCCAAAGCCTCATCGGTGGCAGGTACAAGTTTTATCCTTACTGCAGAGGGTACGCATCTTCAAAAGATCAATGGTACTTATTATGTGTCTAACATCTGTTGGCCTAATGGAAAAGGCCGTAGCCAAACGATTTGGAAATCGAGCACCCTTACGGGCACTTATACAGGCAAAGTAGCTTTTCAATCCTCCAATGGTGCTGCACAAGGGGAATATGTAGATACACCGAGTGGCAAATGGTATGCTCTTTTTTTTCAAGACAATGGTTCTGTGGGGCGTATTCCAGATCTAATGCCCGTGACTTGGGGCACAGATGGTTGGCCTACCGTAGGGGTAAATGGGCAGGTGCCAGCTACACTTGATATCCCTAAGGGAAGTGGCTCTATTCGTGGTATTGTAGATTCTGATGAATTCAGCACCGCACCACCCCTAAAACTTCAATGGCAGTGGAACCATAACCCACAGAACAACTACTGGTCGTTGACCCAAAAGGCAGGCTATCTACGCTTGACCAACGAACGTACGGATCCTAATGTCTTGCGTACGACCAATACATTGACACAAAGGACATTTGGTCCCAAATGTTCTGGATATGTAGCTGTTGATGTATCAGGCATGAAAGACGGAGACTATGCGGGTTTATTGGCCTTGCAAAACACCTATGGTTTTGTGGGTGTGAAAATGTCTGGCACCAACAAATCCATTGTCATGGGAACAGCCAAAGGTTTTGATGCGACTGCTACGGAATCAGGGAATGTCTCCTTGACTCAAAATACAGTGTACTTTCGCATTGATTTTGATTTTACCAATAAGACCGATAAAGCCTACTTCTATTATAGTTTGAATGGCACCACTTGGACGGCTATAGGCAGTACATTACAGATGAATTATGATTTGACCCATTTCATGGGGTACCGTTTTGGCTTGTTTACCTATGCGACCAAGTCTAGCGGGGGCTACGCTGATTTTGACTATTTTAGAGTTGGAACTAATATCACTGATGCTCAAAATTCGGCCAATAATAGTCCGGTGGTTACGATTTCAACATCTTCTGACAATACTTCCTATACAGCACCAGCTACTATAAATCTTACTGCAACCACTACTGTTTCAGGTGGGACTATTGCTAAAGTTGAGTTTTACAATGGTACTACCAAACTAGGAGAAGATGCGACTGCACCTTACACCTACTCTTGGGCAAATGTGGCAGCAGGCACCTATAACATTACGGCTGTAGCCACAGATAACCTCGGAAACAAGACCACCTCCTCTGTGCTGTCCATGAAAGTAAACGTACCCCAGGGGCCATACAATGGCCTTGTGCATCAGATACCTGGGCTCATTCAAATAGAAGAATATGATCTTGGTGGTAATGGTGTGGCTTACAATGATGCCTCTGCTGGTAATACTGGAGGTGCTTCATTTAGGACTGATGAGGATATAGACTTGGAGAACTGCACGGATGCAGGTGCTGGTTATAATCTTGGCTATGCAACTGCAGGTGAATGGCTGGAATATACCGTAAATGTGCAAGCAGCTGGTAATTATGACATAGACATTCGTTCGGCATGTAACGGTGACGGTCGTACGGTATCGCTTGCTATGGATGGTGTAAGTATTGCTAGTAATATAGCCATAGCCAATACGGGTGGCTGGCAAACATGGGTAACTACCTCTTTAAAGAACGTACCCCTTAAAGTGGGGCAACAAATATTGAGATTTACTGTAGGTGCCACGGATTATGTAAATATTAACTACCTCGATTTTAGGAGTAGTGTGATTACTAACCTCGATGAAGACCAGGTTTTGGAATCCTCGCAAGTATATCCTAATCCGTTCAAAGACCATTTGTTTGTTGATGTGAATGGTGGCTTTCAGTTTCGGCTTATGAGTACCAGTGGGGTTGTGCTTGAGGAGGGTAAGGCTGAAGGTAAAATTGCCTTAGCGGGCAAATTGCCAAAAGGATTATATCTTCTTAAGATCGATAAGGGGGATTATTCAAAGTTGATCAAATTGGTAAAAGACTAAAAGCTCCAAAATATCAAACAAATCAAAAGCCTCGTACATACGAGGCTTTTTTGATTTTCATTCCACTCTTTTCATTAATAATTGCCAAGGAGGGTCATACGAGGGTAGAATAGCCCCCTTGTCTTACTCTGCTTTTACGATCAATTTGTTCTTAATGCCTGAAGAGGTATGGATTTTTAACAAATAAGTTCCAGCCCTTAGGTCGTTCAAGTAAAGTGTTTCAGAGGAATGACCAGCCACAAAGCGTCCTTGCAAAGCGCCGTTCAAGTCAAACAGTTCTAGCTTTTCCATGATCTCATTTGAAGACAGTTCCAATTTGTTTTTTATTGGATTTGGATAAGCGTGGATTTCCATGTTTTCCAATTGATCATTTATGGCTAATGGGATGTATTCAAGTTGTATGTAATATAGATTGGTGGCGTCCCCTTTGGTAATACTATGGGCGCCTGCATTTAGGCTCGTGGTTAATATGCCATTAGTTACCTGTTTGCTGTTGCCGTCGACCATTACAGGTCCCGTAAAGGTTGAGTTGAATACTAAAGTCAAGTTTCCTGTTTCAGTAGAAGTGAAGGCAATATTCGTTGCTGATTCCATTTTGAGGCATTGTGTCAAAGTAAGTCCAGCATAACTCACGGTACCTTTAGAAGTGGATAAAGCACCTGTGATGGTATAAAAAGTGCTGCTGCTTCCCGATGTAGTGAAGTTATGAATCATGTCACTAGGATTAACCACTGTAGTATCGCCACCCGTGGAATCCACAGGTACAGTGACCAGTCCTTGGATCGAGACCAAGCTCGTCTTGTAAGTGCTCAGCTTGGCCTTTAACACGGTATTGACTAATGACGATTCATCGTCCACGGCATTGTCAAAGGTATGAGTTAGATCACCTCCATTCATCCTTCCTGCATATTGAATTACTTGAGTCTTGGCAGCTGCAGGAGCGTCAGGCGTATATCCATACATCAAGGAGGTATTGGTGTCGAAATTGTTGTATACATTAGCCCCATAGGCCGATTTTACGGTATTGGGTACAGTTTGAGTTCTGTTAGAAACCACATAGGCATCAAAATCGACCGTGGCATTAGGATATGCAGCAGCACCATAGGGCACAAAACGTTTTTCGCCTTCCATATAGTTGTTGAAGGCCTTGATGCTTCCACCATCTTCACCAGAAAATGTGCCCAGATTTACATAGTCGTTGGTGCCTGTGGTTTCGTTATACACATCCGAGCCCTGTAAAGAAGTAAGCATTGGGTACTTGCAATGACGGAAATAATTGGCTTCCATAAATACAGATGAACCCAAGGTCGATCCAGCTCCATATTTAGAATTGCCATCATAATAGTTGTTATATACATGTGCAGAATAGTACCTCACCCTAGGGTGTCGAGAGTCGGAGTGGTCGTACCAGTTGTGATGATAGGTAATGTATAAGCCATCAGTAGTGCCTTCACTAAGGCCTAAAAGATTGCACTTGCCCGAATCCCAAAAGTGATTGTATGAAAACGTAACGTAGGTGGATTTTTTACAGTCCAAACTGCCATCACCCTTTACTTGGTCTGCATCACTGCCCGCATTGCCGTAGAAGAGATCACAGTTGTGTACCCATATGTAGTCGTTTGTTTGTTGCAAACCGATATTATCGCCCTCATCACTATTGCAGTTCATGGTGCCGATATTTCTCACTTCTATATTGGAAGCATTTTTGAGACGAATGCCCCAGCCATCAGCCACGGCATCTTTGCCCACTCCTTCTAGTGTGATATAACTATTGACGGTATTGTTGTTTTCAATAACAATATCACCACCCAACATATAAGTGAGGTCGGTGATCTGCCCGATCATGCGAATGATGAGTGGTCTGGTATCTTTTCCTTTCTTGAATCCGTCGAGGATGTTCTGTAGCCCTACGCAAGGATTGGCAGTAGCTCCAGTGACCTCTAGAGAAACCGTGTTTTTGGTGCCTTCAGATACATATACAATCACCGCCCCTTCTTTCGGACTGCCGTCGGCTTTGTAGGCACCAGGGATTCTGCCGTTAGAAAAAGCGAATCCTGAGCGATCGTGTGCGATCACGCTCAATGAGCCAGTGGTAGCGGCAGTTTGCTCTTTGCCAGCCACTACAGGTACGACCTTTAAGGTATAGGTGCCAGCTGTAAGTCCAATGGCGTCAGCTCTTAAATAAGAACCATAACTCCTGATGAGCGGATTGTCCAGTTTTACATTGCTCAGACTTTGGCCTGATACATATACATTGTAGCTATCGGCACCAGAGAGAGGTGTCCACTCTACAAAAGCAGCTTCGTACCAGCCACCAGATTTGGTAATTGTTACCTGTGCCGCACCTAAGCAATAGGAAATAATGAATACGAAGAATAATAAGTGTTTCTTTGACATTTGATAATCTATTTTGTTCAGTCGATGGTACTCATCGAGTTTTTCCGAAAACAATCCACTCGGGATATGGTAACATTTACATCAAAGTATTTTAATGGATTTTTACATTATTGCTGGAAAACAGGAGTTTAAAGGTAGGAGTCAAGACGCAAGACACAAGAGCCAAGATACAAGAGGAACGGTGACCACAAGACTAACTATGCAATTACCAAATTGTTAGCATTTATTGATAGAGACGATGGGCTACACCCATCGCTCGTATAGGGCGCCCACTTCGGGGCTTGGAGCGAACCAAGACCTTGTCTCTAGGTTAAAATGAGCATACTTATGATAAATTCAAAACTTAACATTTATAATTTATAATTCCAGCACAGCTGGGCTAAAGCCCATTGGAGTTTTGTTTTTAGTCCACAGGTTGAAACCCGTGGCAATTGATCCATGGCTAAGTACTGCGGAAGGGTTTCCATGTGTTGCGGAGGAGCTTCCATAAGTTGCGGGGGAGTTTCCATAACATGCGGAAGGGTTTCAATAAGTTGCGGGAGAGTTTCCATAACCTGCGGGAGAGCTTCCATAAGTTGCGGAGGAGCTTCCATAACATGCGGGGGAGTTTCCATAACCTGCGGGGGAGTTTCCGCGGGTTGCGAAGTCTCGAAGACTTAGAATGTCTTTAATGGGCTAGTGAGTGAAATTCATTTCATCCAAAATCCAACATTCAAACCCCAAAACTTAACACTAAATCAGTGCTTGGAATTCTAAGCAAAAAATAGTAACCTTGTGTACATGGTGACCGAAACGACGACCCTTAGATTATTTATCTTGAAATAAAACCCTACGGAAAGCCTTCGTGTCATTCGGAGATAGGTACCACCGCATAAAGCTTTGAACGCCTATTCGTATTATCGAGTAAATGTATGCACTATGAACTATCTAGAAAAAGAGCTTTATCAACTAATCAAAACAGATGGCAAAGTCTTTGAATTTATTCAAGATGCGGTTTTGGACGGCCTATGGTATTGGGATCTTGAAAATCCAGAAAACGAATGGATGAGTCCCAAGTTTTGGACGATTTTGGGCTATGATCCTAACGAAATGCCACATAAGGTGTCTGCCTGGCAAAACATTATAGATCCCGACGATTTAATAGTTGCGATAGACAATTTCAACAAACATTGCGAAAACCCGAGCCATGCTTATGATCAGGTAGTTCGATATACTCATAAAAAGGGATCTATAGTCTGGGTGAGGTGCAGGGGCAAGGTTATCAGAAACAGTGAGGGCAAGGCCATACGCATGCTAGGGGTGCACATAGATGTAACCAAAGAAAAAGAACAAGAGGAACAACTCAGGTATAAAAACAATATCTTAGAAGCTGTATTGGAGAGCCATAGGGACATGTCCTTTTTCTCTGTAGATAAGGAGTATCGCTTTTTGGTATTCAATACTACATTAAAGGCTGCTATTCAGAAAAACTACGGTGTGGAAATCGCCCAAGGCTTGAATATGCTCGACTGCCTTACCAATGCAGCAAGTAGGGAAAGGGTAAAGGGTAATTTTGATAGGGCCCTTACTGGAGAAACTTATGTGGTGTATCACGGCAATGAAGTGATGAAAGATTCGTTTTTTGAGACAAGGTATACGCCGATCTTCAATGAACGCAACGAGGTGACGGGCGTAACCGCTATGACCATCAATATCACTGAACGCAAGAAGTCGGAAGAGGCCTTGGTGAAAACCAAGGAACTTCTAGAACAGGCAGGACGGATGGCTCGTGTGGGGACGTTTGAAACGAACCTGATCAATAACACCGTTTTTTGGTCGCCGGTGACTAAAGAAATCTATGAAGTACCTGAAGATTTTGTGCCCAATAGGGAGACGGGTATTGGGTTTTATAGGGATGAAAGTCGTGAAAAAATAGCTCAGTTGGTTGCTAGGGCCGTAGAAACAGGGGATGGGTTTGATGCTCAGTTGTTTATGGTTACGGCCAAGGGCAATGAACGCTGGGTAAGGGCAATCTGCAAAACTGAGTTTAAGAATGGAAAATGTGAGCGCCTCTATGGTACCTTTCAGGATATTCACGAACAAAAGATCCATGAAGAAAAACTTGCTCTGCAAAAGCAGAAACTCAACAACGTGATAGAGGGTACTTATATGGGTACTTGGGAGTGGAACGTACAAACAGGGGAAACGGTGTTTAATAAACAATGGGCTCAGATGGTAGGTTATACCCCTGAAGAGCTTGCTCCAATTACTATCAAAACCTGGTTTGATATCGTGCACCCAGAAGATTTAAAACTTGCGCAGCAACGGCTTCAGGAGTGTTTTGAGGGTAAAACTGCAGTATACGAATGTGAGTCGAGGATCAAACACAAGAACGGGACTTGGGTATGGGTGCTGGATCGGGGCAAGGTGTTCTCATGGACTGCCGATGGTAAACCTCTTATGATGTATGGTACGCATCAGGATATTACCCCACGAAAGGAGGCGGAAGAAGAGCTTCATAAAATGACCGAACGTCTCTCTATAGCCACACGCGCTGGTGGGGTAGGGATCTGGGACTGGGATTTGACAAATGACCAAATGGTGTGGGATACGCAAATGTATCGCTTGTTTGGGTTCAATGTGGGCCCGTATGGCAACGCTTATGAAACATGGCAAAAAAGCTTACATCCTGACGATGTGGAGACGGTAAGTGATGCCATTGAAAATGCGCTCTCTGTAGGGAAGGAATTCGACACGGAGTTTAGGGTGATATGGCCAGATGGTACGGTACATTATATTCATGGGCTTGCTTATGTAGAGCGCAATGAGGCCAACTACCCCATGCGTATGATTGGTACCAATTGGGACATTACAGAAAGTAAGTATGCCCAGGAGCAGCTTCGTAAGCGAAGCTTGGAGCTGGAAGCGGCCAATAAAGAACTGGAGTCTTTTTCTTATTCTGTTTCGCATGACTTGCGTGCGCCCTTGCGGGCTATTAATGGACATGCGACCATTCTTTTGGAAGACTTTTCGGAAAACATGAACGAGGAGCTGAAGTTGACCATAGATGCGATCTGTAGAAATGCACAGAGGATGGGCAACCTCATCGACGATCTGCTGAGCTTTTCACATTTGGGAAGGAAGGAGATTTCGAAAACGCAGGTAAGCATGAGGAATCTAGTGGCCAATGTATTGCTTGAAGTGCGGGACCAATATCCTGACGAAAACACGATTGTAGTGCAGGGGGAGCTTTTATCTGTTTTTGGGGATTATGCCCTTTTGAAACAGGTCTGGTTTAATCTAATCACCAATGCTTTTAAATATTCACACAAAGCCCATAACCCTAGGGTTGAGATAGGCTGTTTCGATGAGGAGAACGGGGTTACCTATTATGTCAAAGACAACGGTGTGGGCTTTGACATGCAGTATTACGACAAACTCTTTGGGGTTTTTCAGCGCCTGCATTCTGATAGGGAGTTTGAGGGTACAGGGGTTGGGCTGGCTATTGTACACCGAATCATCACGCGCCATAAGGGTAAGGTATGGGCCGAAGCTAAGCTTAACGAAGGCTCGAGTTTCTTTTTCACTTTGCCAAAACGTTTGAATTAGTTAATTTTAGAACTGCAAACAATTTATAGTAAATGAAACCCGACGCGATAGAAATCCTTTTAGTGGAAGACAACATGGACGATGCCCTCTTGACCATCCGCGCATTAAAGAAAAAAAATCTCTCTAATAATATCCATCACTTAAAGGATGGAGCCGAAGCCTTGGAGTATATCTTTGGGCAGCTCGATGAGGATCCCAATGCGATCATAGATAAACCAAAGGTAATCTTGTTAGACTTAAAGATGCCAAGGGTTAATGGTATCGAGGTATTAGAGAAGATAAAATCAGATGATCGCACCAAGGCGATACCTGTGGTGGTGCTTACCTCCTCAAATCAGGATCCTGATATAGCAAAGTGCTACGCACTAGGTGCTAATAGCTATATTGTGAAACCTGTGGGTTTCGACAACTTCATGTCTACCGTATCGGAGCTAGGTATGTATTGGATGTTGCTCAACCAAAGACCTTATTGATGAATGATATTTTAGTTATTTTTCAAACATTTAATCTATTGGTTTGGTCGCGAGAATTGAGAGGAATTGATCGTTTCCAAGCGAGGTAAAAGGCGCCTGGGTTGCTATGGTCAAATAGGGTTGGCAAAGCCTAAACTATATTTTACAATTAATATTGGATAAGATACCGATGATTAACGTAAACATTAAAGTTCATGTTTCCGTTTAATTGCCATTATGAATAGGCTTCAATACTGAATGTTCATGATAAATTGTTTGCATAGGTCGAATATATCATTAACATAACTAGTTTTAAATTTTGAAAATAATGAAAAGAATCTTCATAGTCCTAATCTTTAGTCTTTTGGCTCCATCTATATTTGCAGATGACTATGATATTATTTTATCACGAGTTCTTCCTGATGTGGTGCGTATTAATTCTATTGTCAGCGATGCTTCGACCGAATCAGTACTTCGACTAAGAGACTCGATAAATACCCCTACTGTTGGACTTACGAATCCTTATTTTTCAGATATCAACTATACCATTAAATATGGACTAACTGGTTTTAGAACTCTTTTTCATTTAAGAAGAATTCAAGATTTGGCTCGAACTTATATTAGTGATAAAAATTCAGTAGGAGGCGTTAATAAATACAAAAATAGTCCTAGAGTTTTGTCGGCAATTGTAGGAGCCTTGGAATATTACAGACTTAATCAATCTACATTAGACCCATTAGGCAATTTTACTTATAAATTTATTGATTATCCTCGTGAATATACTGCTGCACTAGTAATGTTAAGAAATGCTTTAACACCACAACAACTTCAATTGTATTTTGCCATGATTCCTGACCATACTCATGATGCAAAGGTGACGAACTATGTGGGGCAAAATCTTCCTTATACTGGTGCTAATTTGATGCAAAATGCCTTATGTGTTTTTAGAAGAGGTGTGATTTTGAAAAATGCAACAGATTTAAACAACTCCATCAAAGCATTTTCTACCATGTTCGACAAAAATGCAGACGACGATGGTGTCATGGTTGATTTCGCATTTTATGCGCATCATCAATTGTATAATGGCTTATATGGTGCAGGCAATGAATCAATCGTAATAGACTACTGTATTACTTATGTAAAAGGCACCTCATTTTATAATACAAGTGCCATCAATAAAATGGGTGATTATGTCTTAAATGGTCAATATTGGTTTCAGTATAGAAAAGCGGTCGACTTTCAGATTATGGGTCGCCAATACATTCGTATTGGTACCGAGCATAGTCAATTGGTTGCACCATGGGTGCTAGACACACTCGCTGTTTATGATAAAACAAGAGCAAGCCAATATAATGACTTTAAAAACCATATGATAAATGGAACTCCTTTTACACATGTTGGCCATAAACATTTTTATACAGCCAATATGAATGTGCATAGAGGAGCAAACTCCTATATGTCTGTAAAATTCCCATCTTCGCGTTTTTTTAGTAATGAATGCGGCAATGGACAGGGATTGGAAGAGTATTATTTGGCTTTAGGAGGCACCTATATCATGGCCGATGGTAATGAGTTTATGCGGCCTGATAGAGACATCAATTTAAGACCACTTAAAGGAGAGGCAATTCCAATTCTGAATTATTCATTAATTCCAGGAACGACATCGATCTATTCTCCTACTGGTGATGTGCCTACCATTGGTAAATTAGCCGAAATTACAGCTGACAAGTCTGTTTTTAACAAGCAAAAAGGAACAAATACATTTGGTGGGGGATTGAATGCGGGTGGAGGCTTAAATATTGGTAAAGGAGGAATTGCAGCATATATCCAAGATCAATTAGATATAACCGATAATGGAGGAAATGCATACCCAAAAGTGAAATATACAGACCAATTGGTAAAAGCTAAAAAAGCTTATTTTTTTATCGGAGATGCCATGTTGTGTATGGGAGCGTCCATTTCTTCAACTGACAATAATATTGTAACAACTGTCAATCAACATCTGACTTCAGGTAAAGTTACGGTTCGGAATTCTGGGACAACTTCTACGTTTTCGGCAACGCAACAAACATTTGCCAACACATTGAATTGGATACACCATGATCAGATTGGTTATATGTTTCCTCAAAAACAAAATGTAGTTGTAAAAAACAATATCCAAACGGGTTTCTTCAATACTGGAGACCATGTCGGTCCTGCCAATAGTGGAGATATTCAAGCAGCTGATTCCATGTTTAGTGTTTGGATTGATCATGGCAATGTCCCTTCTAATAAAGATTATCAATATATAGTAATCCCCAACATCAGTGCCAATGATTTGGCAACGAGATATACTTCACTTGCGAATGAATTTTCAGAGATCATCAACACCGATACGATTCAAGCCGTGAGAAGTATTAAAAACAATACTTATGCAGCTGTATTTTACAAAACAGGTACTTGTGATTTTGGAGATGGTTTCTCGATATATGTAGATAAAGCCGCTTTGGTTTATGTTGAAAAAAACATAAATGGATATATGGTTTCCGTTTCAGACCCATATTATCTTGATAATAATACTATTAAAGTAAGGGTAAACAAATTGCTTAATGGCAGTAATGCCATTGCGTATACGTACACAACTATTATCACTGCGAACATGCCAATTGGTGATTCTCTCGGCTCGACCATTACAAATCAATATAATAACAAAATTGTGACTGAAATATATGAAGCCCCGATATTGGACAACAAAGCAATAAGCTACTACCCTAATCCATTTTCGGAAGGGATGAGGCTGGAGTTAAATGGGTCTTACCATATTTATGACATAAGAGGGGTGGAGGTTGAAGCAGGTGTCTGTAATGGTAGTTGTGAAGTGGGAGCTAGATTGTCAAAAGGTATTTATATTATAGAAACACTTAGCCCTCAAGGTAAATCTAAGACAAGGGTGAGTAAAAATTAAAACAAAATAAATGTCCGCGCCCCATTTTTTGAAACAGATCGTACGTAAAGAGAGCTCTTCGTGCTATCAAGTGGATGGATGAAGTATCAGTATTTTGAGTCTTTAAACATAAAATCTGTAGTAGGGCATTTTTTTTCCTGTATTTACTTTAATTTGTGCCATGAATACTTTTAATGTTTCCCCTTCTTGTGCCATTAGTCTTGCCAATCCGGAAGATTATTATGATTTTGTAATCCCCTATAGCGGTTATGAAATCTCTGTGGATGTAAATTTTGAAAACAACAATGCCAATGTGGACAACCTAGGAAAGGTGAAAAACATCATTGATCATTTGGCAAAATATGATCTAATGAACAGGGTGGCGATCAAGGATAACTTTGAGGGCGGAGAGGATGACTCAGCCTTGTTTTATGTGGAGCACCTGCTGTCGGACTTGGACGCAGATACACTCAAGAAGCTGGTGAATGTGAACCATCCGGAGCTCAGCCCCGAGATACAACTACTCAATGGTTTGAAAATAGATAGGATTGGTTTTTATCCCGACAGCGAGGACTATTTTGTGACTTATGACTATACGGTGGGTAGCGAGTATACTAACTACCTACTAGTAATTACTACCGACGCCGAGGGTAAGGTAGATTTTATCACCACCGAAAGCTAAGGTTATTACTTAACTGCTACCAAAAGCTGCTCCAAGATCTCTTGACCCTCTTCCCAATATTCAAGTTTTGAGGCGGTATTGATGTGCCCTTTGGCACCAATACTTAGAAAGTTACTGCCCCAGTTTTTGGCAAAATATTCCACTCTTTGTAGTGTGGCAAATGGGTCGTTGGTACTGCCGATTACCGTGGCTGGGAAAGGTAGCTTGTGTAAGGGCATGGGGGCGAAGTTTCTGACCTCCTCTGGGGTATGATCGGGGGAGTCTACATCTGCGGGTGCTACGAGTAGTGCGGCGATAACTTTGGGATTATTGTAACGCTTGGTCCAGTGCAAGACCAATGAGACCGCCAAACTGTGGGCCACGAGTACGATGTTGCCATTAATATTTTGGATCGCTTTGTCTAGTGTGGTGATCCAGTCCTCCAGTTGGGGTGCATCCCAGTTGTTTTGTACCACCTTTACCGAGTTGTTGAATTTTCTAAGCCAGTAGGTTTGCCAGTGTTCCTGCCCCGAGTCGCCAAGGCCGGGAATGATTAAAAATGTGATCTCCATAAGGCGTCTATTGATATAAATACTAAACTCAACCTCAAAATTACAACTTTAGTGTCAAAAATAGAACTCTAGTCTCTTTTTTAAGGGGTAGGATATCGGAGTTTTGGGGCGCTAGTAGTGCTTTTTCCTATAAGCAAGAATGCATAACTGTTTAGTTTGATATATATTTTTAGTTAATGTTATGAATGAAAATTAAAAGCCATCGATCAATTCGATGGCTTTTAAACCCAGATTAATCATTAGAAATTTACTATGACAAAATGCTACCTCAAATTCATTTCGATACTCGTTTTTCTTCATTCAAGCTAGCACTACTAGCTTTTCATTCAGAAAAACTCCGAGTCTCATGACTTTTTTCTATCATTTCGTCTCGCTACAAAGTCTAATGCTTAATCTGGGTTAAAACTAATGTTTTTGGTCAGTGATTAGGCAAGCTGTCCATTGGGTAAGCGTTCTGCACCATTCAAGGAGTCTTTGAGATTAGTGAGCAATGCAACATGGTTGGCAAATCCTTGGCACTCATAAATCAAGTTGCTCAGGGTTTTGGTGTCTCCATCACCATGACTGATGATATTGGTACCTTCAAGGCCTGCAGAACTTTTATAGCGAATGACTTTTACTCTAGTGCCACCGGCGGCAAAGTGAATGTGATATTCTGCAAGTGTACCCGTTACTGTGAATCGAGTGTTGTAACCGCCGTAGCCGTCGTTGGCTTGTATGACACCTGCATAAACAATCGGATTGTTGGCCCCTGTTGTTACAGCGGCATTGTTGTCGTTAGCATTATAATAGTACATAAAATGAATTGTTTTAATTTAGTATGTCAAATATAAGAAAAATCGTAAGTAAGTTTTGGTGAGAAGTTGTATTATTTTTGAGTTATGAGATTATTAGTCGATAATGTGTTTCTTGATTTAGGAGACCATAAATAATTTGATTTTGAGCAAAAAACGATGAATGTTGTTGACTTCAAGAATAAATCCTAAATTTGGGTACCTAAAAGTATTAGGAACTAATAAATTATTTTAAATCAAAAGAAGTATGAAGAAAACTTTACTAATGACAGCTATGGCTGGTGCCTTGGCAATGTTGGCACAATCAAAAAGGTATGAGGGTTATACCTTGAGACTCGAAAAATCACCGCTTACGGAAACTATGGACACGGCTTCGGTGGAAGTGGTTAAATACGATTATACTGGTAGTATCGTAAAACCGAAGCAGGCTGGGCTGGAACTGGAACAGTATAATTATCGAAGTGGAAAATTCGAACAGGGCTATAAAATGTCTATCACTGGTGCTATTTTTGACGTGAGAGGTTCTAACTATTATGCAGATTCTCAAGCTATTTATTTTCCCAAAAAGGATGGCTCTTTGGATTGGCAAGTATATGATAAGGCCTATTCGAAATTTGGTCCGAATAAAAGTTCCGTAACCACAGAAACTTATATGGATTTCTCTTATTTCATTGAAGATTTCTATCTCAACATGTTCAACTATCCCAAAGGATTGTTTCTCTACAGTACCGAAGCACTAACAACAGATGGTAATAAGGTCACCGCTGTAACCACAAAACGCAAAGGTTCGGCACTCAGCACGGTGGAGGATTATGAGAAATCAGACTCTATAGTTTCCATTTTAGCCAAAGATGGTAGTGATTCGTTAGAGTATACTTACAACTTTGGAGATTTGGGTAGTGTTTACTTGTATCAGGAATCGGCCACAGTTAAAATTTCTGATGGACTTGTTGCAACCACTACCACTACTTATGAAGAAGGTGGTGATGTGACTGGAAAAACGAAGTATGTTAGTTTCTCGGATCTCAGTAATTTGATTGAAGTGGATTCAAACTACAAATATGACCTTGATTTGAAGCAATGGTCTTTACAGTCCGTCGATTCTACTATTTACGAGGCAGATTCGGTTAGTAATATAACTAAGACTTACGAATATGATGTACTGACAGAGGAATTTGGTCTTTCTGCTATAAGCTATACCTCCAAAGGGTTCTTGTTTAAAAAGGGTAATCCGATTCCTAAGGCACCTACAGACTTCTCTGCGATTAACCTGTTGGACTTGTTGAGAACATCTGCTGATGCGACTCCTGGCTACAAACTTACTTGGAAAGATGAGTCTGATAACGAGGATGGCTTTAAGATTTACAGAAAAGTGGTGGGTTCTGCTGATACTCCTACCTTGCTCTATCAGGCAGGTCCTAATGAGACAGAATATACTGATACAGATGTGACTGAAGGCGAAGAATATGAATACTTCATTGCTGCATTTAGAGAAGATGTTGCTCCTTCACCAACAGTATCGGCAAGGACCGATGTGGCTAGTGCAGTGGGTGATAATTTGATCCTTGCTGAAACAGTCGTGAGCCCTAATCCAGTAACGGACCATGTGGTCAGAGTACAAGGGATCAGTACCGATGTAGCTTATAGCGTAGTGAATATGCAAGGTCAAGTGGTTGCCAAAGGTAATACCAGCACAGGTGTGATTGCGGCAAACATAGAAGCAGGTGTATATGTGCTCAAGTTACAGAAAAACGATGCAGTGAAGGTGTTGAAGTTTGAGAAGAGATAAGTAGAACTCTTTATAATAGTTTAACACGAAAGGCTCGGAGTTGTTTCGAGCCTTTTGTGTTTTTTTTGTATTATTCGAAAAGTTGTTTCAGGGATCTACAATCCTTTATATTCTTTACGATCTTGCGCATCTTTGATTTGTCACTGAAGTGTCTTGAAATTTCGTGGGTAAGTTGGATGTAATTGTTAGTGCCGTCAGCTCTCTCTCTAAAATGTATTTCAATAGAATGACAGTGTGGGTGTTCAAAAATACTTTTGAATAGTACCCTGTCAGATAGTCCACAGGAGTGGCCAATGATTGATACAGTGAATGCATTACCGCCTATAAATTTTAACAGTTGTTGGTAGTTTGGAGTGTTGAAATAGCCAAAAGATTTAAAATGGGTTAAGAATTCGTTGATATTTAACTTTTCCATTTCTTCATAATGCTCATCTGTTTCATCGCCATAGCCAAATATAATGGGGTTTTCAGGATTATTTAATTGTCCATGAATGTAATTAGTCGTTGGTGTCCAGTTGAGATTTTTCATATAGGGTTCTATGGTTGATGTGTAATTAAAATTCAAGAAATAAACTTCATTGTAATTGTTTTTATTTTCGTGAGGGTTAAATCTCTGAAACAGTCTATTAAACTTTTTTTGAGTGATATGCTTGCCTGTTGCATCAATTTCGGTAAGGTATTTCTCTAGCTCTTTTGTCATTGTACTTAATGACTTATTTATATTTATCAAAAGTTCGTGGCCTGTTGGGATGTCTCCATTTTTGTAAAATCTATATGCAGCTTTTAATAATCCGAAATAATGTGTTTCTATGTCGATCCATTTTGTATCAATACCTTTTTTGATTAGTCCCGATAGGAAGTTATTTGGTAGTACTGATAAAGAATTTATACTTGAATAGTTAATAATCTTTTGGAATTCATCCAAGGTTTTAATAGGCTCTAACTGTTTAATTATCGGATTTGAATGTGTTGGTTTTATAACTAATAGGTCGTCTTCATGTATGTTAGAATTGTTATAAATATTGATTGCTTTATTCAGGTACCAAAGAATAAAATCCATGTAGCTAGTTTTTAAGCCATAAGCTAAGTCTAGGCCATTACCAATGATAACGAGGTGATTCATATTTAAAGATTAATTTGTTTGTAGTCTTATATCTGTTTTACTCTGGCTTGATTCTCACAATCTTATCGTTCTCAAGAACCACCAATTCGCTATTCATTCGTTTTTTGAATTCAAGTAGTTTAATGGTAACGAGTTTCAAGCCTTTCTCTACTTTAGTATGCGTCTCAGTTGGTTTATAGTTTTTCATCATTATATTTTTTTAATTCTTCAAATCTCTGTTTGTCTATAATGCTATACGAGTTGGGTGCCCCAGAAGCTATAATGATTGGTTGTTCATTTGAATTGTCAATAATCATAAACTCGTCCACAACATCCAAATACAAATCAAAAAGGTTTTTTATACCGTTGAAGTATCGTCTTCTGATCGTCTCTTCAGGGATATAATGTCCACCCTCTTGTACGCGTACTTTTACCCTTTCTATAGCTAGATTGACATCTCTCAGCCAAAAGAACAAGAGTACTACATTGTAACCCTCTTGTTTGGCTTTCTTCAAGAAGCTCACATAGCTTCTCGTGGAAAGAGTGGTTTCAAAAGCAAAGTTTTCGCCAGAGTGTAGCAAATGATTGATGCGTGTCAACATGAGACGACCCGCCTCAAGAGCCACCTTTTCGGGCTGGAAAGGGGACAGGCCCCTCGCGATTTCGTCGGCGTTAACAAACTCCTTACAGTTAAGAATCTCAGGTAAAAGCGTAAACGAAGCAGTTGTTTTGCCTGCTCCATTACATCCCGCTATTACATAAATACTCTTATCCATATTATGAGCTTCGATCCTATCTGTTAACTCTAAACTGAAAACTCATCAATGTGCATCCAACCAATTCACGCCTGTACCCAAGCCAATCTCCATAGGAACTTTGAGCTTAAGGGCGTTTTTCATGAGGTCTTCCACGATCGGTTTCAAGGCTTCCACCTCGTCTTTGTGTGCGTCGAAGATCAATTCATCATGTACCTGTAGGATCATCCTTGACTTCATGTTTTCAGCCTTCATGCGGTGGTGGATCTGGATCATCGCCACTTTGATCATGTCAGCGGCAGAACCTTGAATCGGAGCATTGATGGCGTTACGTTCTGCAAACCCACGTAGTGTAATATTCGCCGAATTGATGTCACGCAAGTACCTGCGTCTGCCCAAGATCGTACTTACAAAACCATGCTCGCGGGCGTCATTAATGGATCTGTCCATAAAGGCCTTAATGGTAGAGAATTCTGCAAAGTAAGCGTCGATGATCTCAGCCGCTTCTTTACGAGGAATAGACAAACGTTGCGCTAGCCCAAAAGGAGTAATACCGTAGATGATTCCGAAGTTCACCATTTTGGCCTTGCGGCGCATTTCGGAAGTAACTTCTTCAATGGCTACCTTAAACACTTTGCTGGCGGTATTGGTATGAATGTCGATACCATTGCGGAAAGCTGCAATCATAGAGGCGTCTTGGCTGAATTCAGCCATGATACGCAGTTCTATTTGTGAATAATCGGCACTGAGTATGGTATAATCATCGTTACGAGGTACAAAAGCCTTGCGGATTTCCTTGCCACGGTCGGTGCGGATTGGAATGTTTTGCAAGTTGGGATTGGTTGAGCTCAACCTGCCCGTTGCCGCCACCGCTTGGTTATAAGAAGTGTGCACACGTCCGTCCACAGGGCTGATCAGTAATGGTAAAGCATCCACATACGTAGATTTTAGCTTTTGCAACTCACGAATCTCTAAGATGTGCTGTGCTATCGGGTGCTCATAGGCCATCTTGGAAAGAATTTCTTCACCTGTTGCATATTGGCCCGTTTTGGTCTTTTTGGCTTTAGGGTCTAGCTTCAGCTTCTCAAACATGATTTCACCCAATTGCTTGGGAGAGGAGATGTTGAACTTTTCGCCAGCTTCTTTGTAGATCACCAGTTCCAGTTCAGAGATATCTTTTTGTAAAATGTCCGAGAATTCATTGAGTGCATTGCTGTCGATTCTTACACCTTCGCGTTCCATTTGTGCCAGTACAGGTACAAGTGGTGTTTCTACTTCAAAAAATAGTTTCTCAACCTCTAGCTGCTTGATCTTTGGCGCAAAGATCTGTTTGAGTTGGAAGGTCACGTCCGCATCCTCCGCAGCATAGTCGGTGATTTTGTCTATAGTTACATCACGCATAGTGCCTTGGTTCTTACCCTTTTTGCCAATGAGTTCATCAATGGATACTGGCGTGTACCCGAGATAGTTCTCTGACAACACATCCATATTGTGACGCGTGTCTGGGTCTATAAGGTAGTGGGCAAGCATAGTGTCAAATAATATGCCTTTGACTTCTACACCATAACTTTCCAAAACCAAGAGATCATACTTGATGTTCTGCCCTATTTTGGTAATCTTTTCGTTTTCAAAGACAGGCCTGAAGATCTCTACGATTTTCTGAGCCTCTTTAGAGTCTTCTGGTACGGGTATGTAGAAGGCCTCGCCGGCCCTGTAGGCAAAAGAGATTCCGACCAAGGTTGCTGTAAGTGCATCCAAACTATCGGTTTCTGTGTCAAAACAAATCTCGTCTTGTACCATCAAGTACTCAACTAAGCTTTGGCACAGCTCGGGTGTGTCTACCGTTTTGTATAGATGTTTTTGCGTATTGATCGTGTTGAGTTTTGAGTGTTGAAACTCAAAAGTGCCCTCGTCTTCAATATCTGCCATTTTACTGCTTGTGTCTAGTGCCTCCACTGGGGTACCAAACATATCCATTTGTGCGGCATCTACCTTCTTAGACGACTTGCTTTTTATTTTGGATTCTGAATTCGATGCATCTGGGGTGTTATCATCACCAAAGATTCTTTTCTTCATGGTTCTGAATTCCAGTTCCTCAAATAGAGGCTCTAGTTTCTCGCGAATTGGCCCGCTGTACAGTAAAGCCTCTTCGTTGAACTCGACGGGTACATTGGTGATGATCGTGGCCAGTTCCTTGCTCATGATGCCTTGTTGTGCAAAGTTGCGGACGTTTTCCTGCATCTTGCCTTTGAGCTTGTCCACATTGGCGATCAGGTTTTCTACCGAGCCATATTCTTCAATGAGTTTTTGAGCCGTTTTTTCTCCAATCCCTGGGATCCCTGGGATATTATCAACCGCATCCCCTTGCAAGCCTAGAATATCGCGTACTTGGTCTACGTGTGAAATTCCAAACTTGGCTTTCACCTTTTCTACATCCAAAACCTCTGCAGCATTACCCATGAAAGCAGGACGGTATACAAATATGTTTTCATCCACCAGTTGCCCATAGTCTTTGTCGGAAGTCATCATGTAGGTCTGGAATCCTTTGGTCGCTGCCAGTTTGGCGACTGTGCCTATGATGTCATCCGCCTCATAGCCCTGCATTTGCAAGATAGGGATACCAAAACCTTCTATGATTTTTCTAATGATGGGGATGTTGGTTGTAATGTCTTCAGGTTGTTCTTGACGGTGTGCTTTGTAGTCTGCAAACTGCTCGTGGCGTACCGTGGGGCCAGAAAGGTCAAAACCTACCGCAATATGGGTCGGTTTCTCTTTTTGTAGAACTTCTAGTAATGTATTGGTAAAGCCAAAGGAAGCACTGGTGTTCACGCCTTTGGAACTGATTCGCGGAGATTTACTCAAAGCAAAGTGGGCCCTATAGATCAGAGCCATGGCATCGAGAAGAAAAAGTTTTTTCATGGTAACAAATATAGTATTAATTGGCAATTAGAGAATGAGATTGCTGTAAAGATTCATGCTGAGCCATACTTGAGGTGTCGGGAATATAGGTTTTAGGTGGCACAATCTTTGATTTCATGCAATTTATTGAGATATTTGGTGTATTATCATTCATCAAGTTCATGTCCAATACATTAGAAATCGTCAACATTACAGAAGAAACCTCCTCTAGTAGATCCATTACATTCAAAATCCCTTCAAATCTAAAAGAAGCCTATAAGTTTCAGCCAGGCCAATATTTGACATTGGTTTTTGAGATTGATGGGGTGAAACATAAGCGTTGTTATTCGATCAGTAGTTGCCCTTTTACAGAGCCAGATCTGACCATAGCGGTTAAGAGGGTAAAGGGAGGTTTGATCTCTAATTATTTGACCGATACGGTGAAAGTGGGGGATACCCTTACTGTAGAAAAGCCTTTGGGTAATTTCAAGATCAAAGTTGGGGGATTTTTATCTTTTAATAATTATGTGTTTTTTGCGGGAGGTAGCGGCATCACACCCGTTCTATCTATGATTCAAGCAGTATTGCTCAAAGAATCTTTTGCAAAAGTGGTCTTGTTTTATGGTAATGAAGATCAGCAGAATATCATTTATAAAGAGAAATTGGAACAGCTTCATGCAAAATACTCCGGCAAGCTTACTTTGGTACATGTACTAAATACTCCTCCCGCTAATTGGCAAGGAGTGCAAGGCATTATGAATCAGGCGACCTGTCAGCAATTGCTTCAGAAGTATGTGAAGTCCGTACAAAAGGCCAAGTACTACATCTGCGGCCCTCAGGCCATGATGGATGAGGTACAGGCCAGTTTAAAGACCGCAGGCGTTGACAAGGGGAATATTAATCTTGAATATTTTACAGTATTACCACAAAGTAGTACAGTCGAGGAAGAGGCAAGTGTCGATGAAAATGCCAAGAAGCAAGTGATCGCTTGGATTGATGGAAAAAGACATGAACTGATCCTGAATAAGAAGGAAAATATTATTGCGGCAGCTATCAGAGCCAACATAGAGCCACCTTATAGCTGTAGGACGGGTGCGTGTAGCTCTTGTATCGCCAAGCTGATCAAAGGCAAGGTGACTATGGATGTCATTACAGGTCTCACCGAAAAGGAATTGGCAGAGGGGTACATTCTTTGTTGCCAGTCACACCCCACTACTGCAGAAGTAGAGGTTGAGTTTGTAAATAGCTAGGCACATAAATAATATGTAAACAAAAAGCTCGCAAACACTGTTTGCGAGCCTTTTTGTTTGGTGTGATTTTTTAAATCTATCCTATGCTTTTGATGAACTCTTTGATCGAATTCACTGGGTCAGGAGTTTGCATAAATGCCTCACCCATCAAGAATCCTTTGTAACCATAGGACTCTAGTTGATGAATCACTTCCGCTTTATTGATGCCACTCTCTGAAATCTTCACAAACTGTGATGGGATGTGTTCTGAAAGCTCAATAGAACTGTTTATGTCCACTGTAAAGTTCTTGAGGTTTCTGTTGTTTACACCCACAATATCGATGTATTCGCTAAGGTTTCCTTCAAGCTCTTCACGCTCTTTAATCTCCAGCAGCGTTTCTAACCCAAAAGATTTTGCAAACTTCGCCAACCTATTGAGCAGTACTGAGTCAATTCCTGCCGCGATAAGTAGGATCACATCAGCACCACAAGCTTTGGCAGCAAGGATCTGGTATTCGTCTACCATGAAATCTTTTCTAAGGATGGGGCAAGAGTTGAGTGTTCTTGATAAAGCCAAATCTCCTAAGTCGCCACCAAAGTAATCAGTATCGGTAAGCACCGAAAGTCCCGCAGCGCCTGCTTCCACATAGCCAGTCGTAATCTCTTCTACACTAAACTTGTCGTTAAACGCACCTTTGGAAGGAGACTTTCTTTTGAATTCTGCAATAATGCCATGCTGTTTGCTGTCGAGCAAAGCCTTCTTGAGAGATATTGTTTTTCTTTCAAAAAAAATGCTTTTCTCTAATTTAGAAACAGGCAATGTCTTTTGAGCAATGGCTACTTCTTTGTATTTGTGGTCAATGATTTCTGCTAAAATATTCTTCATATCTGTTAAGAATTTAAGGATAAGAATGTCTCAAAAGTATTTTTAGCCTTTTTTGAAAGAAGGGATTCTTTAGCTTGTGCCATACACTCTTCAAGGCTCAGGTGGTCATTGGCCACCCAAATGGCAGCGCCAGCATTGGCATAAACCACTTCGTTTTGCGCTTTAGTTCCTTCTAAGTTTAAGATCTTATTGAAAATTGCTACGGAATCTGCAATCGTGTCGCCACCATGTAAGTCATTTTGCTCTAGTTTTGGTATTTTTAATTGCTCAGGACTTAAAATACTCTCATTTTGATGAGTGATCATTTTAAAGTCTGAGGTTAGAGAGATTTCGTCGTATCCGTCTAAGGAATGGATAATGGCAAACTTCTTGAATACATTGTAAAACAAATGTCCGTATAATCTCGAAAGTTCCAAGTTGTATACCCCCGATAATTGCCTTTGTGGTTTTGATGGGTTTGTAGTTGGTCCCAAGATGTTGAAGAAGGTTTTGATACCTAGCTCTTTTCTGATAGGGGCAACATGTTTCATAGCTGGATGAAACAAAGGGGCGTGCAGGATAGCTATGTTGCTTTTTTCAATACTAGTTTTGAGCTTGTCAATGTCGCTAGTAAATTTAACACCTGCCGCTTCTAATACATTGGATGAACCAGAGGCGGAAGACACTGCATAGTTGCCATGTTTTGCAATTTTTACACCAGCACCTGCTGCTACGAAGGCGGAAATTGTAGAAATGTTGAACGTGTTTTTACCATCACCCCCAGTTCCACATACATCAATGGCATCAAAGCCAGAGAAATCAACAGGGATGCACATTTCTAACATTGCTTCCCTAAATCCTTCCAATTCATCAACAGTAATGCTGCGCATCAAATACACGGTCATAAATGATGAAATCTGTGTTGGATTAATATCTCCTTTGCCTATTCTTAATAATGAGGCCTTAGCTTCTTCCTTCGAAAGGTTTTTGTGTTCAAAAAGCTTAATTAAAACGTCTTTCATTGCAAATGATAAAACGACAAAGGTAGGGAATTTTATAAATAACTATTGTCTTTTATTTTACTAAACAAGTTTCTTTATAAGTTGAAGGGAAAATTTTCTTTGAGGGCTAAAGGATAATATCTAGAGAAGAATCAGTCTAGCTGCTTAAGGTCAGTAGCTTTGTACTCAGCCATTTTATTGCCTAGCACAAGTCTGAAAAATCTAATGTTCAGCAAGAGTGCAGAGACAATAAGACCAATCATGAGTCCTATCCATATCCCAATAAGCTTGTATTCCATGTAAATTCCTAAAAAGTAACTGAAGGGGAGGGCGATTAACCAATAAGCAATCAACGTAATGATGGTTGGTTTGTTTACATCTTCAATGCCGCGTAGAATACCTAGGCCTATTACCTGTAATCCATCAAACAGTTGATAAATTCCTACTATAATAAGGACCCATTTGCTCAGCTCTACCAATTCTGGATTTGGATGTTTAGGGTCTATAAAGATATTGGTAAGATTTTCGCCAAACACAAAGAATACAAATGCCCAAAAAGCCATAAATATGATGCCACTAACGATCACTGACTTTCCGGTAGATATGATTTTAGCTTTGTTGCCGTCGCCAAACGATTGTCCAACAAGTATGGAGCCTGCTATAGATATCCCCATGGCTAGCATGTAGGTAATGGCAGACAAGGTATGTGCAATACTATGAGCTGCAATATAATTCTCCCCATCCAATTTAAGGGCAAAAAATCCTGCAACAGTAAATGCTCCAACTTCAAAGAACAATTGAAGTCCACCGGGGAAACCGACTTTTACTATTTTTAAAAGTACGGGCCAAGTATTAAATTTAGAGATAAGAGGGGGGAGGTATTCCCTAAAGCTTTTGTGATTAAATATGTATACGATAATGGCAAGTGCCATTAATGTTCTGGTTGTCAATGTCGAGATAGCTAATCCTTTGATACCAAGTTCTGGAAAAGAAAACTTGCCATACATCAGTATATAGTTGAGTACGATATTGAAAATGACACCCACAAATGTTACAATCATGGCAGGTTTGGTGATCGATAAGCCATCGCCAAATTGTTTTACTGCCAAAAAGAGCATATAAGGTATTGTTGATACAATAACCACTCGAAGGTAAACCCTTACAAGTTCAACGACCTCGGTATTGGCAGAGCTGATGTTCAAGAGGTGAATGTTTTCGCCGATCACAAACATAATGATCGAAATGATAATGGAGATAATAAAGCTCAGCTCAATTCCTGTTCTTAATATTTCACCACATTCGCTATTGTTTCTGGCAGCTTTGGAGGAGGCGATCATTGGGGCTGTTGCTGCCAAGGTCCCCATGCCTATTACCAGGAACAGTATATAAATTGAGTTAGCAAGACTCACTGCTGCCATAGCAGTGGGGCTCACACGGCCAACCATAACCATGTTTGAAAAACCAAACGCAATGTTTCCAATCTGTGATAAGATGATTGGCCAGCTAAGGTTTAGAATTTCAAGATATACCGATTTCTTATCTAACTGACTACTCAATTTGAAAAAATTATATTGTTAGTATTACGTTTCGACAATCTAAATGGTTGTCTATTTTTCTGTTGCGAGAAGTCCTTCCTTAATCTTCCTATTCTGAATTTCGGTCTTCTTTTTGTTGGTTTTCCATACGTACCAAAAGATTGCTGCACATACATATGGGATAACAAGTAAAAATAATATGGCAGAATTCAAGCCCGCAGCTTTGTTTTCGGCTGTTCTGGCATGAGTTTCTACCGTTGCTCTACACATGGCGCATTGGCCAAGCAAACTATTGGCAGATAGCCATATTAAAGCGATAATATGAAATAGTCTTTTCATTTATAGTATGGACTTATCATTAAGTAAACGATTACTCCTGTTATAGATACGTATAGCCAAATCGGGAAGGTGAACTTAACTATCTTTTTGTGTCTTTCAACTTGGTTGCTCAATCCGAAGTAAATCGAGGTAAGCACAAGCGGAACTACTATACCAGCAAGCAAAATATGTGTCAATAATATTGTCAAATATATCGGACGTGTGGGATTGTCTGCGGGGAAAGTTGTTTTTTCCGCGTTAAAATGATAAACGACATAGGAAATAAGGAAAACAGAAGAAAGCAAAAAAGCTGTCAACATTGCCATCCTGTGCATTTTAATATTTTTGGTTTTTACAAAATAAAACCCAATTATGAGTGCCATTGCTGTTCCTGTATTTAAAACAGCATTCAATGGAGGTAAAAAACCTACATCCAACCCACCCTTTTGTGGTATATAAAACAAGACAGCTACAGCCACTGCCACAGCTAATGAAAGTCCTGCTATTACTGGAATAAACAGTTTGTCTTTCTGGTTTAAAACTAAATCTGCCATAATCGTATGCAAATATAATAATTCGGATTAATAACTTAACTTTTAATTTAAATGTTATACTTTAACTTAGCATCTTTCTCGTTATTTTGAATTGATAAGAAAAAGGGTAATTTTGTAGATTAATAAAATTAGGTTTTAGAAGAAAAATGGGATGCTCATCTTGTAGTAGTTCGGGCTGTGGAAGCAGCAAAGCAAGTGGTTGCAATAGCAATGGTGGCTGTGCTACTGGTGGTTGTAATCGCTTAAACTCTTTTGATTGGTTATCCCATATGGGGATACCTGAGTCAAATACGAGATATGATATAATTGAAGTCAGGTTCAAAGGAGGACGCAAAGAATATTTCAGGAATTCACAAAATCATGTGCTTACGACTGGAGATGCGGTTGTGGTTGAGATGCCCTCTGGATACCATATTGGATATGTATCGATGCAAGGCGAGCTTGTTAAGTTACAGATTAAAAAGAAAAACCTTCCCGATGATTATGAAATAAAGACCATTCAGAGGATAGCCAGTGCAAAGGATCTTGAAAAGTTTGATCAAGCCAAAGCTCGTGAAATGGCAACAATGTATAGAGTGAGGGAGATTGTTATTGAACAAAAACTTGAAATGAAGCTTTCCGATGTTGAATATCAGGCGGATAATACCAAAGCTACATTTTACTATTCTGCAGAGGAGCGGGTAGATTTCAGGGAACTCATTAAGGTCTTGGCATCTGAATTTAAGATTAGGGTGGAAATGAAGCAGATCAGCCTCAGGCAAGAAGCTGGTAGGATAGGAGGGATAGGCGTTTGTGGGCGAGAACTTTGTTGTTCCACATGGCTTACAGACTTTAAAAACGTTAACACCAATGCTGCTAGATATCAAAATCTATCCTTAAACCCCGTAAAACTCTCTGGACAATGCGGTAGGCTTAAATGTTGTTTGAATTATGAATTGGATACTTACATGGAAGCTTTAAAAGGAATTCCTGAAGTAGAAAGGCCGCTGTTGACAGAAAAGGGTGAGGCAAAACTTCAAAAGACAGATATTTTCAAAAGGATCATGTGGTTTGGCTACCAAGAAGAAAGCACTTGGATTCCTCTTACTGTGGATCAAGTAAAGTTAATCATTGAATTAAATAAACAAGGCATACGACCAGCTGATTTAGTTGAAACTGAGACTAAAGAGGAAAAGGTTAAAAACAAGAGTCCTGAGAACCTCGAAATAGATATCAAGAAGTTTGATAGATCTAACGGTGGAGGACGGAACTTTACGAAAAAGAAAAAGAAAAAACCAGGTAATAATACCAATAAACCTGTTGGCGAAGGTCAAAGCTTATCCTCCCAACAAGGTCAAGCTCCACAAGGTGGTAGTAGTAAACCAACCAATAGCAATAGAAATGCCAAGCCAAATCCAAATTCGCCGAATAGAAGGAGACATCAATAAAAAAATGAAACGCAACAATATTTTATTACTTTTTTTCGTTATTACATTTATGATGTCTTGCGATAAAAATAGAGTGTTTGAGGATTTCAAAGAGATTGACAAAAAAGGATGGCATCAAGATAGCTTGGTGTCATTTACGTTTTCTGTGCCTGATGAAAGTCAGACTTATAATTTGAGTATTGATATTAGAAATACATCAAATTATAAATATTGTAATTTGTACTACAGGTATTTTCTATATGATGAAAAAGGTACAAAGTTAAAAACAGAAATGCCAGAGGTGTTTTTGATGGATGTAAAAACAGGAAGACCTCAAGGTAGTGGTATTGGCGGTTCTTTTACTCATAAGTTTGATTTTCTAAAAAATTATAGGTTTCCAAAGGCGGGACAGTACAAGATTAAGTTTAAACAATATATGAGAGACTCCAATCTAGAAGAGATTGATCACGTAGGTTTTAGGCTGGAAAAATTTAATGAAATAAAAAAATAACATTGGCTAATTCGGTTAAAATAGTACTTATATCTTTTATATTGCTTTTGAGTAAAAGTTATGCTCAAGAGGAGATATTAGGAGAAGAAAGTAAATATGAAAACTATTCACTCCTAAACAGAGACAGCACTATAGATGTGAAGTCGATGTACAAGAAAAAGGATGAGTTTAAAGAGAAGAAAAAAAAACAGAAGAAGAATGTTTTCTATGGAATAAAAACTAGACGTGCTTTTACCAAGAAAGGCTCAGGGAATAGGATTCAAACAGAACTTTTTTTTGTATTAAAAAAGTACCAAGAACCAGATCAAGCCGTTGCTGAAATTTTTTGGTTTGATCTACGCACAAAAAAAATAACATCAAAGCCAATAACTGATAAGTTAAGACCTTATGCACTTATTTTACACGGTCCTTATAAAAGATACATCGGCAAACTTTTGGTTGAAGAGGGCCAGTTTTACATAGGCTCTAAACACGGGCGTTGGGAGGTTGTTGACAAGAACAATATCCTAATGGAAAAAACAAAGTATTACAAAGGCTGGCCTAAAGATTCCAAAATGGAATATTGGGATCCAGAGACGAAACTTAAAATTAAAGAAGTACTACCTATCATCGATGGAGAAGAGCATGGTCGCTATGTAAAGTTCTATAAAAGCGGTTTGCCAGAAGTAGAAGGGGTTTACAAACATGGCCAAAGGATCGGTATTTGGTTAGATTTTTACGATTCAAAAGGTCAGAAGAAAGTTGAATACAAGTATAGTCCTGATTCTGCTAATCCAGAGATTTTAAAAAAATGGAATCCTAAAGGGAAGGAAACTTTTAGTAAATATCCTGATGTAAAGAATAAGTATGGTGTGAAAAAAAATAACCCTACGGGCAAAAAGCAGGGCAAGAAAGAGGAGGCGATAGATGAAGACGATGAGATATTTGATGAAATGGACAGGGAGGAGAATGAGACCTTAGATAAAACACAGCCTGATAGCAACCTAAACCAAAATAAGCCCACAAAAGAAGTTATAGCCAATCCAAAATGAAATGCAGGATAGGATAGTTAAATTTAGAGATTTAGGAATAGTCGACTATAAAGCCACTTGGGATTATCAAACCCAGATATTTGAGGAAATCATAGCAACTAAGGTAAGGAATAGAGAAACCGCCGCTACAGAAAATACTGACAATTTCCTTGTCTTTTGTGAACACCCACACGTATATACTCTGGGTAAAACTGGAAAGAAGGAAAACTTGTTGATCAATAGTGATGAATTATATAAAAAGAGTGCTAGCTATTATGAAATCAATAGAGGTGGTGATATTACATATCATGGACCTGGGCAGCTTGTGGTATATCCAATACTTGATTTAGACAACTTTTTTACAGATATCCACAAATATATGAGATTTTTGGAGGAGATAGTGATTAGGACTTGCAATGATTTTGGAATTAAAGCCAATCGTGTGGCGGGTCTTACTGGCGTATGGCTAGGGGATAATGAAAAGGAATACAGAAAAATTTGTGCGATGGGCGTAAAGACTAGTAGATGGGTTACCATGCATGGTTTGGCATTTAATATTAACACAGATTTAGATTTTTTTAATAGTATAATTCCTTGTGGAATAAGCGATAAAGCAGTTACCTCGATGGAAAACGAGTTAGGTGCTAAACAAGATATTGAGTTAGTTAAGGCTAGAATTAAGGGGCATTTCAAGGAGGTTTTTGATTGTGACGTAATTAACGATTAAACTTTAGAGCATGAAGAGGGATATTGATTTTCCAAAAGTTGAAGGCGTACAAGTTGCTGTCGTTCGCAAAGAGGATGGTTGGTATGTATACTTAATTAATAAAAATACCTTTGTCATAGAAAATGTACTCGTCACATCTAGAGGATATGGTATAGTTGAACAAGAACGACGGGAAACGTCAGTACTAAGACATCGACTCGGTAATGTAGTCTCTGAAGCCAGTATTCTCATAGAACCCATAGATCCTCAAGTCTTCATATTGAACAATGAATATTGGGTGAGCTATTATATAGGTAATCAAATATTTGACAAAAAATTTGTTTTTATTCAGGGAAGCATCATTGAAGAGAATTTTACTTCGATTCCTGAATTACAGCTTAAGGGCGTTTTACATGTGTAGTTATGTTGCCAGAGCAGATTCACGAAATTTTGTTTCTTGATATAGAAACAGTTTCTCAATACAAAGACTATGACGAACTTCCTGAGCGGTTTAAGCAGATTTGGTCTAAAAAGTCGCAAATTGTTGCGAAGGATGCCGATCCGGAGAAAAATTACTTTGATAAATCTGCGATATATGCAGAATATGGAAAAGTAATTGTAATAGGTATTGGGTTAATTCATTATCAAAACGGTGAAGCGAAGCTAAGAATCAAGGCCTTTGCATCTGATGACGAATACCAGCTGTTAAGTGATTTTGTCCAATTTGTTTCAGATAACAAATTCATAAAAAGGCTCTGTGCTCACAACGGAAAAGAATTTGATTTTCCATATTTATGCCGAAGAATGTTGGTAAATAAAATTAAACTGCCTCCTATACTGAACATATCGAACCTAAAGCCATGGGAGATCCCTCATATAGATACCTTGGAGATGTGGAAGTTTGGTGATTGGAAAAACTATACGTCCCTTGAGACACTTGCAACGGTGTTTGATATTCCAACAAGTAAAAATGATATTGATGGAAGTTTAGTAAATAAATACTACTATGAACATCAAGCCTTAAACCGAATAGCCGATTACTGCAAAAACGACGTACTTGTATTGGTTCAATTATATCTTAATTTAATACAGTTGCAACCAATTGAAAGTAAAAACGTAACAATTTTATAGTATTTTTTAATCAACAAAAGTTTGGATAAAGATATAATCCTTAGCGTAAATAATTTAAGAACGTATTTTTATACAGATGAAGACACTGTAAAGAGTGTTGACAACATAAGTTTCCACTTAAAGAAGGGAGAGACTCTAGGTATTGTCGGAGAGTCTGGTTCGGGGAAATCTATTACCTCGCTTTCTATTATGAGATTAATAAATAAACCTGGTGTCATAGAGGGAGGAGAGATTTTGTTTGACTCTAAGAATAAAGGTGTAGTTGACTTGGCCAAAATTTCTGAAAGGGAAATGTTGGATATCAGAGGCAATGATATTGCGATGATCTTTCAAGAGCCGATGACTTCCTTAAACCCGGTTTATACATGTGGGGATCAGGTTGCAGAGGCGATCATTTTGCATCAAAAGCTTAATTATGCACAAGCCAAAGAAAAGACAATAGAGTTGTTTAATAAAGTATTATTGCCTCGTCCTGAGGCAATATTTGATTCTTATCCACATCAAATATCTGGAGGTCAAAAGCAAAGGGTGATGATTGCAATGGCTTTGTCTTGTAACCCGAAACTTTTAATTGCAGATGAGCCGACTACAGCACTTGATGTAACCGTTCAAGCTACTGTGTTGGAACTTCTTAGTCACCTTAGGGATGAGTATGGGATGTCTATTATATTTATTACACATGATTTAGGGGTTATTGCGGAGTTTGCTGATAGAGTTTTGGTCATGTACAGGGGTAAGCAGGTTGAGGAAGGGAAAGTTGTAGACATTTTTAATGATGCGAAACACCCCTATACCAAAGGCTTATTGGCTTGTAGACCAAGACTGGAAGTAAAACTAAAGCGTTTACCTGTAGTTTCTGATTTCATGGACACTGATGATAATGGAATTATTACGGTATCTGATTCGCAAGAGAAAAGATTTAAGGCTTCTGGGGATATATTGTTGGCTAATTTTATTACTGACGATGAGATAGAAAATAGAAATTCTGTATTAAGGACCCAAGAGCCCATTTTGAAAATCAACAACCTTAAAACATATTTTCCTGTAAAAAGGGGGCTATTTGGTAAGATCGTTGATTATATAAAAGCAGTTGATGATGTTTCATTAGAGGTTTATCCTGGGGAAATTGTGGGTCTAGTAGGAGAATCAGGCTGTGGCAAAACTACATTAGGACGCAGTATTCTACGGTTGGAGGAGCCGACCTCTGGGGAAATTATTTTTGATGAGAAGAAGATTCATGAATTAGGGACCAAAGACATGAGAAAACTTCGTAAGGATATCCAAATCATCTTTCAAGATCCATATTCTTCTTTAAACCCTAGAATTACTATAGGTGAGGCTATCGTGGAGCCTATGCGTATACATGGGATTTTTGATTCTGATTTTGCAAGGAAAAAATATGCAATAGAGCTTTTGGAGACCGTTAATTTGAGAAAAACTCACTTTAATCGATATCCCTTGGAGTTTTCGGGAGGACAGAGACAGCGTATTTGCATTGCAAGAGCACTTGCAATGAAGCCTAAATTTATTATTTGTGACGAATCTGTATCAGCCTTGGACGTGTCTGTACAGGCTCAAGTACTTAATTTGATCAATAAAATTAAGGATGAATTCAATTTTACCACTATTTTTATATCTCACGATTTGTCGGTTGTTAAATTTATTTCAGACAGAGTTTTTGTAATGCAGAGAGGTAAAATTGTTGAGTCTGGTTATTCTGAAGAGTTGTACAAAAATCCTAAAGCAGAATATACTCAAAAGTTGATTCAGGCTATTCCGAAGGCTACCATGGAGAATATCATACGTAATTCTTTTTTAAGGGAAGAGAAATTAAGAAAGATTACCACCTGATACCCATATAAGCCACTAAAAAGCCACTAATAAAGACTTGTTTATCGCCTGCGTATGGTAAAATTTGTATTTTCCGGCCAAAGGCATCAACTTGACTTCCGATTTCTATTCCAAATGGAGTTGATCTGTCTGCACCAAATTCGATAATAGCAGACAACCTAAAACTAGCGCCAGGAACGAGCTTGGCTTGGTTTAAGCCCATAAATAAATTCCCCTGACCAGTTATTTTGTCTGGTTCTGTTACATTCTTGTATGGGAAATAGCCAGTACTATCTCTGCTAGTTCCATCTAATAAGACATAGTATGGCTTCTCTAGTCCCCAAATAACTCCTGCAGATGTATTCATTGAGAATTCGATTCCCTCGTCCTTTGCTTTGTTAAATAATAAGAATTGTTTTCCGTAAAGAGTTCTTATTGCCAATAAGCTGTTGTACTTGCCATATACAAAAGATGAGCTGTTTTTGAAAGAGGTATTGGATATTCTTATTTCTTTGGGATGTCTAATATTGACAAATTCAGCAGTAAAGCTAGAAGCTTTTGTAGTAGTTACCTGTTTGTTAAATTTAAATGTAAATCCCCCTAATAGACTGGCTTGAGTATTGAGATTGATACCCAAATTTAATTCATTGGGCTCTTCTAAAATCGTTTCTTTTGGAGGTGCTACTTGTGTATGGGCTTCTAAATGAAGCAATAAAACAATTATATTTAGATAAACCAGCCTAGTCATTTTAGTCTTCATTTGTTTCTAAGAATTCCAAGATTTCAGCCATCTTGTCAAAGTTTTTTAGACCAGGGGCGATTTCGCTGCCACCACTTAACGCAAGGTATTTCGGGCAGATTTCCTCAAATAGAGACTCGCTTTCTTCTCCAGAATTGCCATCAATGTTCATAATAATATCATATTTCGTTGCTAGACCCTTCAGTTCTTCTCTAGACAATTGTGTTCCTTCGATACTAAATAGTGATACTATAGAATTGAGCTCTAGACATATGTTCGAAATCTCGACAAAGTTACCTGATTCAATTCTGTAAATGAGCCTAATATCGCTATGGTTCTTAAGCGAATGGAGGAGTTCCTTGTCACTAGTTTCAACACATGTTGGATTGATTTGTCTTATAATATCAACTACATTGGGAGTAGGTTTATAAATATCAAAACAGATTTCTATCCCAGTAATCCAATTAGTTATTGCCACATATTCTTCTATTGAAATCTCATTAGTGATGCCGATCATGTCCACTCCCATACCTGCACAGTAGCGTGCATCTGAGAGATTGTTTACTCGGTTTATCTTGATAGGATACCTTAAGCTCATTTTTATGTTTTTTGTTTTTTCTTTTTAGCTGCGGGGAACAATACATTATTAAGAATCAGTCGATAACCCGCAGAATTCGGATGTAAGTTCATATCTGTGGGTTCTTCCCCAACAAAATGTTCGTAGTCTTCAGGATCATGGCCCCCATAAAATGTCCAAGTACCTTTACCTATCGTACCATGTATGTATCTAGCTTCTCCTATTGACTTGTTTTCTCCCATAATTAATACTTCAGGCTTAATAAGCGTCTTTTTGAATGCAGTAGTTTGCCCCATAAATCCTTTTATTGTGGTTTCGTGACATTGTGTTAGCATGGTTGGAAGGGGATCCCATTTGGCTGAAAACTCAAAAAGAGAAAAATAGTCATTTTTTTCTTCCATGATTTTGGGTTTATTATTAGGTCTACTGTCAATATCAGAATATTCGTATTCTAATGGATCGTTAAGTATTCTAAAGTCTCTAAAGGCGAAGGTGTTGTTAAAATTCAATTTTTTTTGAAAGTTAGGGTCGGCGGGATCTCCATCGTACATGTCCCAACAGATGTCGGTGTCTTCTGCAGATAAGGCTATATCGTAAGTATCTGTTGCAGAGCACATAGCAAACAGAAATCCTCCTCCAAGGCAGAATTCTCTTATTTTTTTTACTGTAGCTAGTTTGAGTTCCGATACTTTAGAAAACCCATGTTTTTTGGCAGATTCTTCATACGCCGATTGTTGATCCCTGTACCATTGTGCATAACTATATGATCTGTAAAACTTTCCATATTGGCCCGTAAAATCTTCATGATGTAAGTGTAACCAATCATATTTGGGGAGTTCATTTGCTAAGAGTTCGTCATCATACACAACTGTATAGGGTATTTCAGCATAGGTGAGTACTAGAGTAACTGCATCGTCCCAAGGTAGTTTGTTTTTCGGAGAATAAACAGCAATCTTAGGTGTCTTTTCAAGTTTCATAATCTCCATGTTAATATCGGGGCTACTAATTTGAGACACAATATTGGCATAATCGGCATCTGAAAAAACAGTATAAGAAACTCCTCTGATCGTGAGCTCATTAGTGGTTGCGATATCAAAATCACTAGCAAAAGCACCTCCCTTGAAGTTAAGCATCCAGTCTACTTCTCTGTTGTTTTGCAGGAGCCAAAACGCTACACCGTAGGCTTTCAAGTGGTTGGCTTGACTTGCATCCATTGGAATCAAGATTTTGTTTCCAAAACAATTCAATGCAAAGAATATACAAAATATAACAATTCTCATAAGAGCAAAGATAAGATTTATTTGAGCAAGGAAATTGGTTTCTAGTAAAAAAATAATAAATTTGTAGATAGCAACATTATATGTTTGACTCATAAATATGCTCAAAGTATTCTTTTTTGTATTGTTTTTTGTAGGAAATCTACAAGCAGGGGTTGTAGTGCTTACTGGAATGTATCAGGGTAAAGACATATATGTTCAAAACCCACTTTCTGACAATCAAAAAGATTATTGTACAAGGGAAGTTTTTCTTAACAATGAAAAAATCCTGACCAATATTAAATCTTCCGTATTTGAAATCAAGTTGACCAAACTAAGTCTTGGCGATAGTGTTAATATTAGAATTGTGCATGAGGCGGGTTGTTCCCCTAAAATTCTCAACCCTCATGTCATAAAAGTAAATAGTGCCTTTAAATTTATCTCCTTTACTGTTGATGAAAAAAAGTTGTCTTGGGAAACGAGGGGAGAAAAGACCTCAGGGAAGGTTTATGTGGAACAATATCTAAATAATATGTGGTCTGTAGTGGTAGAATTACCGGCTAAGGGCTCATCTACACATAATACATATACACAAAACGAAACCCATTGTTCTGGTAAAAATAAGTACAGAATAAAATATGAGGAGAAAGATGGTCTTGTGTTTTATTCTGCGGTAAAAGAATTTTATTCCAATAGACCACCAGTAAGCTTTTATCCTAAGCGTGTTACAAGTATTGTTAAATTCTCAAGAGAGGTATCTTATGAAGTAATTGACAATTTCGGAAATAGTGTGAAAAAAGGATATGGTGCCGAGGTTGATATGAGTGATCTTAAGGAAGGTCTCTATTACCTTAATTTTGATAATAAAAGAGAGAAAGTGTTGAAGAAGTGATCTTAATGATGCACCTCTTCTGTTATTACCTCTTCAACTAGCATATTACCTTCCTCATCAATCTCTTTGAATTTTATCATCTTCGTTTCGCCAATCATCAATGGGTCGAATTTGATTTTTACCTTAACGTAGTTTCGAGAATATCCAAACATATTTCCATTCTCAACATCACTTTCAAATAGTACGACTTCATTCTGCTCGATCTGATTTTCGTAAAATGCGCGTCTCTTCTTTTCAGACAGGATACGAAGCATACGAGTTCTGTCGTTTTTATCGGCGGTCGCCACTTTGTTTTTAATCGTTAAAGCGGTTGTATTAGCCCTTTCAGAATAAGTAAACACATGTAGGTAGCTTACATCCAAATTGTTTACGAACTCATAAGTTATCTTGAAGTCCTCTTCCGTTTCGTCAGGGAAGCCGGTAATCACATCTACGCCAATACAAGCATGAGGTATCAGACTTTTAATTTTAGTAATTCTACTTTGATAGACATCTCTTTTATAACGTCTCCTCATCAAAGCCAAAATTTTATCATTGCCAGATTGTAAGGGAATATGGAAATGTGGAACAAACCTAGAGGATTGGGCAACAAACTCAATAATTTCGTCCGTAAGTAGATTGGGTTCAATTGAGGAAATCCGAATTCTTTCAATACCCTCTACTTTGTCAAGTTCCTTAATGAGGTCAATAAACTTTTCTTCTCTCTCTCCATTATGCAAACCAAAGTCTCCAATGTTTACACCAGTTAGCACGATTTCCCTCACACCTGTTTCGGCAATAGCCTTTGCTTGAGCCACTACTTTGTCTATATATTCACTTCTACTTTTACCTCTTGCTAGCGGGATGGTACAAAAGCTGCAAGTGTAATCACAACCATCTTGAACCTTTAAGAACGTTCTGGTTCTGTCATTAATAGAATAGGATGATTCAAATTCGTTTACATCCTTAATATCACTAGCAAAAATCTGTTTCCCTTTTTCTTTTGTGAATCCATCTAATAGTTCAAGAAGTCTGAATTTCTCTGAAGCCCCTAGTACCGCATCTACTCCTTCTATATTTAATATCTCGGTCGGTTTTAATTGTGCATAACAACCTATGATAACTATATAACTGTGTTGTGCTATTTTTTTGGCTTCACGTACTATCTTTTTGCACTTCTTGTCTGCATTATCGGTTACGGAACATGTATTTATAATATATATGTCTGGTGTATCCGTAAACTCTACCTTCTTGTATCCTTTGTCTTCGAATAATCTTGAGATGGTTGACGTCTCCGAGAAGTTTAATTTACACCCTAATGTATAAAATGCTACCTTTTTCAATGTTGAATATATTGTTCTGGATGCAAAAATACGTAAATTTTATCAATGATGAGGTTTTCTTTGTTTTTTTTTTATTCCGTAACTCCCTGTTTACCATGCTTTTGGTATAATTGTTTAAAGATTCATGAAAAAT
>CAMFLX010000015.1 GCA_945957555.1 uncultured Cytophagales bacterium | reverse complement strand
CTTTGTAGCGAGACGAAATGATAGGAAAAAGTCATGAGGCACGGAGTTTTTCTGACTGAAAAGCTAGTAATGCTAGCTTGAATGAAGAAAAACGAGTATCGAAATGAATTTGAGGTAGCATTTTGTCGCAGTAAATTTCTAATGATTATTCTGGGTTAAAAATAAGTACAAAGGCGCTAATCTCACACTGTTCATCGTTTATGTGCTAAGTATTGCCACTGCGGTGTTATCTTGGTTCGTGTTTCAAGATTCAAAAGTGGGCGATGGTCTGAGGGGAATACACAGCAAGCTTGGTTTTTTGCTCATGGTCTTCTTTGGGTTTCACCTTAAAAACTACTTGCCTTGGATTGTAAAAATGACAAAAAAAATCTTATAGAACAGCACAATGGATAGAAAGACATTTATAAAAAACATACTTGGCGCCTCTGCGCTGATGGCCTTGGGTAGTTTTGGACTCATGAAGGCTTTGGGAAAATCATTAGAAAAAGAAGAAAACATAACCGTTATGCAAGAAATTACAACAGATATGTATGCTACGTTTGGAGCTGTGCATCTCAATAATACTTCTTTAGAAAAGGCTACTCAGTTCTGGACAAAAATCGCAGGCTTGAAACTGAGAAATGCCACCAGCGAAATCGCTGAGTTTGGCTCTGAAAACAAAACTCTTGTGGTAGTGCACAAAACTGCCAAGACATCGTATAAAGAAGGCTATAGCGGCATGTATCATGTGGCTATTCATGCAGGTTCCAAGGCAGAGTTTGCCAAAATGCTCTATAGGGTAATGGCCAATAACTATCCCTGCTCGCCGACAGACCATACCATGTCAAAATCGGTTTATCTTGAAGACCCCGATGGGATCACCATTGAGTTTGCATTGGAAACACCGGAGCGCTTCAAAAGGGTGATTACCTCTGGTGGGCTCAAAATCGAGGGCTCAGACGGTGTGATTCGTGGAGCTTCTGATGCACTAGATATAGATGAGGTGATGAAGGACCTGGGCGATAAAGACCTCGGCACGGTGGTTTCTGATGACGCCAAAATAGGCCATATTCATTTTTATGCCAATGATGTAGAGAAATCAAATACTTTCTACAAGCAATTAGGCTTTGAACAGTTCAACTACTTGCCACAATTTTTGTATGCTGACGTAAGTGCTGGTGGACCATACCATCACCGAGTGGCTATGAATTCATGGCATGGACGCAACAAGCCTTTGGCACCCAAAGATAGTGCAGGTCTTAGGCATTATCACATAGTGTTCGACACCAAAGAGAGGCTTTCGGTTGCTCTTAAGAATATATCATCCTACGAAGAGAAAGAGGGAGGGTATTGGACAAGCGATCCGACGGGTAATGTCATTTTGCTCACACATTCATAAATAGTCATGATAAACAAGTCAATATTATTTGCACTGCTTATTTCGGTGTTTTTAGCGCCCATTCTGTCTCCTATGATAGCTCAAACTCAAAATGATACGAAATTGGAATACCTCATGAGGCTTCCTAAGGGCGATAGCCAACATGCTCCTTTGCTAGTTTTGTTGCATGGCTATGGCAGCAACGAACAAGATTTGTTCAGTTTGTCGCCACACATACCTGAGCACTGGTTGGTGGTTTCGGTAAGGGCTCCACACCGCATGGGAAACAATTCTTATAAGTGGTACAATGTAGCCATGGAAGCTGGTAAAATCAAGATAGATGCCCAGCAAGAGGAGCAAAGTAGGATTGTATTGGGACGATTTGTGGCTGGCATCATAGAAAAGTATAGTTGATATCTCGTTCACCTTAGCATTGAAATAAAATATGGGACTCATTGATAATTTCGCAAAACGGTTTTTGGAGAAGGGAACCATAGTTTCCAAACTAAAAATTTCAGACTCAGTTTACCATATCCGCATACACTCAGAAAACATCAAATCGGTAGATTTTGTACCTGGGTATTTTATCCGCTTGGGTGTTGGCTTTGACGATGACAACATCTCCCTCAAGGACAAAGTTCGTAGTTACAGTGTATGGAATATCAATAAGTCTGATGCTATCATTGATGTTGCAATAGCTACACATAGCAATGGGATAGGATCTAACTGGGTGAAAAAATGTGCAGTGGGCATGGAGGTGTTTTTTGCATGGAAGAAAGGCACATTTGTATTGGATAATTCTGCCGATAGCTATTTGATGATCGGAGATTTGTCTGCCTTGTCGCACTTCTATATAATCAAGCGGAACCTTGCCGCAGAAAAGCAGGTGGAGGGTATAGTGTATAGCAGGCATAGGGAAGAGTTTTATGCTGACACTGATGGAAGGTTTTCATTAGGTACTTACGAATTTCCGCAAAATCCATATGATGAGGTTGTAGCCAAGATCCCGCAACTTGTGTCGAGTATGAAAGGAAGAAAAATGGTATACATCGCTGGTGATAGTCGCTTGTGTGTTGCTTTGAACCAATATTTCAGAAAAGAATTAAACTGGGAATCCAATCAAATAAAAACTAAGCCCTTTTGGAATCCAGAGAAGAAGGGCCTGGAGTAGATCAATGGGTATTATTAAACCCAGAATAATCATTAGAAATTTACTGCGACAAAAAGCTACCTCAAATTCATTTCGATACTCGTTTTTCTTCATTCAAGCTAGCATTACTAGCTTTTCATTCAGAAAAACTCCGTGTCTCATGACTTTTTCCTATCATTTCGTCTCGCTACAAAGTCTAATGCTTAATCTGGGTTAAATTTACTTTTCTTGAGCTAAGGTGTATGATAGTTAACTCAATTTGGCCATTATTCTAAGAACACTATTTCTTGTCCCGATTGAGCTTGATTATTGTATGATATGTTTATATTTGAAGAATATCTTAGGAGGACTTGCCCATTAGGATACACCCCTACCACTAAGCACGGTCAAGAGCTGCTTAAATAAAATATAAATTGAGGTGATATCCGGTTGGTGAAAAATCATGTATGAATAGAAGACTCTACATAACAGCTCTGGTTACCTCTCCCATCATTGCATTATATGGCGGTATTCCTCTATATTTGTTTGATGTAATAAAACTGAAAGACTTTGTTACACTCACCTCAGTTTTATCCATTACCATTTTTTGTGGCTGGGTACTTCATATTTTGTTTATTCAAAAATTTCCTAATGCCTCAGCACTATCACAGTTTTTTGGCACATACTTGGCCAATCTGCTTGTGAGGGTATTGTTGTTGTTTGTAGACAAGTTACTAGTACTGCCCAAGCCTCCGATTCCAGACACTATGTTTGCATATCCTATCATTACTTCGTTTGCACTCAACGCGATCATTATGATAATGGTCAATTCCATCAGAAATTCACACAATAGGGCTGAGGCAGAAAAACAACTACAAGCGCTGAAACTTAAAAATACGGAAGCTCAGAAACTAATTCTGATGCAGCAATTGCAGCCGCATTTTTTGTTTAACGCACTCAGTATACTCAAGTCCCTTATAGGTGAAGATGTGGCAGCGGCAGAAGAGTATACCACAAAGCTGTCCGATTTCCTGCGCTACAGTATCCAGGCGGGTCATGAGGAAATGGTAACTATAAAAAAGGAACTCCAGTTTGTTCAAGACTATATTGATCTGCAAAAGATAAGATTTGACAATGCCTTTGAATATGAGATAAAAATCCCTGATGAATTGAAGAACTCCGAGATTCCTGTTTTGTCTTTGCAAACATTGGTAGAGAACATATTTAAACATAATTACTTTACCGAAAAGAATAAGCTACATTTCTCTATTTCTGTTGTCGGGGATTGCATTGTAGTGAGAAATAACAAAGTTTCGATACGGTTGACCGAACGATCCAAAACTGGCTTGCAAAATCTCAACATGCGATGTCTGTTGATTATGCAAAAGCCTGTGGTGATCACCGATACCGAGGAAACATTTACGATAACTTTACCTTATAGAAAATGAAGATTGCAGTAATAGAGGATGAAAAGTTAACAGCCAAAGATCTGATAAGGACTATTCTGGCCATAGAGCCATCTGCCGAAGTGGTGCAACAACTACAGAGCGTTGAAGATGCTCTGGAGTACTTTAAGGCAAAGCCTGATATTGATCTTATTTTTTCAGATATACAGTTGGGCGACGGCTTGAGTTTTGAGATATTCGAACAAATAGACATGACCATACCTATTATTTTTTGTACAGCTTACAATGACTTCGCCCTTAAGGCCTTTGAAACATCGGGGATAGATTATGTGCTCAAGCCGTTTTCAAAACAAGTTATTGAAAAAGCCATTACCAAGTTTAAGACCATTACTTCAGGTCGCGGTAAGTCTACTGTCGACTTCAGGCAGGTTTTTAGCAGCATAGCCAAGCAACTGATTCCAGGCAAACTGCCCAATATTATCTGCCATCAAGGCGATAAAATTATACCGGTTTGCGGAGATGACATAGCCTTGTTTTACATTGATAACGGTATGGTAAAAGCATTAAGCTTTGAAAAAAAATCCTTTACTATTAATTATAAGATGGAAGACCTAGAGGAAAAATTTTCTCCATATTTCTTTAGGGCCAATCGTCAGTTTTTATTGCATCGCAAAGCTGTAAAAGAAGCTTCCCAACATTTCAATCGTAAGTTGCTCGTGCATATTGTGATGCCGTTTTCAGAGCAAATACTGATAGGTAAAGAGAAAGTTACCTCATTTTTAGAGTGGCTTTCTGAATATTGATTACACGTTTTGTCCACTTCATTTTTAAGTTGTCCACTTCAGTAATAATGTCCTGTAAAGTACCTTAATAGTATTGCATTTTTGTACTCAAGAAACAAAAATAATTGAGTATGAAGACAGGATTTAAGGCTTGGATAACGGTGGTATTTGTACTAGCATCGCTCTCAACAACTGCACAGCAACAGCAATTTTCTAGTCTGGATGAACTGCTGGTACATGCTACATCAAAGAGTGTAACCCTGCAAAGCAATGATATAAAGATCATTCAGGCTAAGCAGGCAAAATTGGCTGCCATATTGAGTATTCCTGATGTTCAGGCCAATATTAACGGTACTTTCACAAACAATACCAAGCTGGCTGTGAGTCTATTTCCCGCTGAAACTTTTGGTGGCAGTCCGGGAACTTATAGAGAAATAAGAACGGGGGTTCCATATAATACTAATTTTTCGCAATCCATAGATATAAAGCTACTTAACCTTGAAGCTTGGCAAAGCCTAAAAATGGCAAGTGTGAATATGAGAATGAATATGTTGAGTCTTCAACAAAGCAAAAAAGCACTCGAAGACAATATTGCAAGTATCTATTACAATATCATTCAGTTGCAAGCACAATTGAAAATTACTGAAAAGTTCATCGCCAATGCCGACACCGTACTGCAAATAGTTGCCAATAGACACAAGGAGGGCAACGAAACTCAACAGAAAGTAAATGACGCTAAAATAAATTGGCTCAACCAGAACAATAATAAATCACAAATCGAGTATTTGATAAAGCAGTACTACATATCACTAAAACTCGCCTGTGATATTCCTGAGCAAGAGCAGTTTGTCTTAACTGAGACTATTTTGAGTTCAGGCAAAACCTTGGAATCAAAAGCATTGCAGACCAATCTCAATGTTGGATATTTGGCATTGCAAGAGAACTATGCTAGGCTCAACCTAAAAAAGGCGAGAGCGGGTTTTTCCCCTACACTTTCCTTGGTGGCGAGCAATGCTTACAATCTCTACAACAGTGAGTTCAAAATGTTTAGTGGTAATTGGATTAACAACAATTATGTAGGACTAAAACTTAGCTATACACTGCCAACTTATGCAATGATCAAGAACAAAAATACGGCTAAATACGACTATTTGTTGGCGTTGAAAAGCAGGGAGCAAAGCCAAATACACGCATCGCTTGAGACGCTCCAGCTGGGTAATGATCTTTTAAAGGCCAAGTCACAACTTGAGAACTATAAAAACATTGGAACTATACAAGAAGATAGCTATCAAAAAAACAGGAATCTATACCATGAGAAGCTGATTCCTTTGGACGATTTGATTACTAGCTTCAATAATCTGGTAACAGCTCAATACAACCTTATAGCTGGTGAGAGTGCTTATCAACTCGCCAATAGTAAAATAATTATCAACAATAAATTTTCTATCAATGAATAAGAACATAGTGTTTACCGTCAGTACTATTACACTCTTGTTGTCTTCTTGTGGCAAACATACTGAAGAGTCAAAGCCAATCAGAAAGGACATTGCAGAGAACGTTTTTGCATCTGGGATACTCGAAGCGGACAATTCATTCACGCTAACAGCACAAACCGATGGTTACATTGCAGCACTTTACTTTAAAGAGGGCGATGTTGTAGAAAAGGGCCAACTATTGGCTACCATAGAGAACAAAGAAGATGTGGTGCAGATAGCTGAGGCTTCTGAACTATTGGATGCGGCGTTGTCAAAAACCAAGAGTAACGCGCCACTATTGCAGCAGGCTCAAAAAAATATAGATGTGGCCAAGCAGCAAATGTCGATTGATAAAGACCAAGCTGAACGTTATAAAAGACTTTTGCTAAGCAATAGTGTTTCGCAGTCAGACTATGAAAAAATGGAGCTTAGCTATCAGGCATCTAAGTCAAACTACGAGATAGCTGTAGAAAACTATAAAGACTTGAGAGATAATGCTATGGAAAATGTGACCACCAGCCGCACACAAAAGCAGCTTAAGGCCATAGCCGCATCTAAAAACAGGATCTCGGCACTGTTGGGCGGTAAAGTGTACAGTCAATTCAAAAAAGTGGGAGACTATGTAAGAAAAGGTGATGCCATAGCCACCTTGGGTAGTAAAGATCTACTCTATGCCAAGCTTAATGTAGATGAAAGCAGTGTAGGGAAGATAAAACTGGGACAAGTAGCCAATATCAGGCTCAATACTTCAAAAGACAAAACATACAAAGGTGTGGTAAACGAAATATTGCCCAGTTTTGATGAGGCCAATCAGTCATATACCGTCAAATTGAAATTCACGGATGTTCTGGATTTCAACATCATTAAAACACAACTACAGGCTAATATAGTGGTGGACACTCGAAAAAACATATTGCTTGTACCTCGCAACTATGTTGATTACAGCAATACAGTGCAGGTTAAGGGGAAAGATGGGCGTACCAAAGTACAGACAAATGCCTACAGCAACGACTACATGGAAATAGTGTCAGGCATAGGTGATAACGATGTTTTGGTAACAGAGAATATAGTTGGAGACAAAAAGTAATCAGTCATGAAAAATCCAAATTTAGAAATCGCCTTTACCCACATAGTAGCCCGAAAAAAGCAAACCTTGATTGCGGCACTAGGTGTTACCATCGGGTTATCTGTTTATTTGTTCATGAATAGTTTGACCAGTGGCTTTGAAAGATTTCAGACTGCAGAGACATTTAAAAGTACGGCGCATATCAAAATCTATAAAGATGATGAAAGAGCCAAGGCTTTGGTAAGCAGTGGAAATGTAGAAACAATGATTGTCAATCCTCAGGTGGTAAATAGTTCAAAAGAGCTCATTAATCCAGAGCAACTTGTAAATTCTGTAAAGAAGGAGCCTTACATTACCCAAGCTATCATGCAAGTTGATTTTGCAGCCTTTTACAACAAAGGGACGGCACAGGTAAAGGGAACCTCTAATGGGGTAAACATTGTGGACTATAATGCCATGTTCAACACCCAAAAGTATATGAAAGCTGGGACAATTGCTGATCTGCAAAACAACAAGAACGGTATTATTCTGGGTAGTGGTATTGCTGATAAATTGGGGGTAAGGCTTGGTGATAACATCTCGGTGGCGTCTTCTGTAGGAGTAACCAAGAACCTTGAAATAGTAGGCATATTTGAATTGGGCAGTAGTATGGTGGATAACGGCACCTCTTACGTAAACATTAGTACAGCCCAGCAATTTTTGAAAGAGAGCCCATTTTTTGTGAACACTATTTATGCCAACACAATAGACTACAACAAGTCCACTGAGTACATGCATAGCTTGCAGCAACTCACCAGCTACAAGGTAGAAGACTGGAAGGTCATAAATGCAGATATTTTAGCAGGTGCTACCACTAGGAAAATGATGTTTGGTTCTATCTCATTTGCCATATTAGTTGTTGCCGCCTTTGGTATCTATAATATTTTGAGCTCTACCATTTCTCAGAAAATAAATGATATAGCCATTTTAAAGGCCACAGGCTACAGAGGGAGTGACGTTATACAAATTTTCTTAACAGAGGCACTCATCATGGGCCTGATGGGCTCCATAATGGGAATTTTACTTGGTAGCTTACTTATTTATCTCCTACAGCATGTTTATGTAGGTGGCCCTGTAGGCTATTTCCCAATCGGATTCGAAATTCCCATAATAGCACAAAGCTTCGTTTTGGGGCTATTGTTTACAGTGTTAGCAGGATTTTTCCCCGCAAAAAAAGCAGCTAATGTAGACCCAGTAAGCATTTTTAGGAAATAAATACTAAAGCACAATGGAAGAAAGAAAAGTTATATTGGAATCGAAAAACATCTCTAAGTACTTTCATGAACCATCTACCTTTCAGGTATTGAAAGAGGTGTCCTTCAAAGCCTACGAAGGAGAGTTTTTGACACTTGTTGGCAAAAGTGGTTCGGGTAAATCCACCTTGCTTTACTGCCTCAGTACCATGGACACCGATTATGGCGGAGAATTGTACATGTTAAACGAGAAAATAACTGGGCAATCGCCAGATCAACTATCGGACTTAAGGAACCAATCTATTGGTTTTATATTCCAGTTTCATTATCTGTTGCCAGAATTTACATGTTTAAAAAATGTAATGTTGCCAGCGCTAAAGCTAAAAAAATACTCACCCAAGGAAATAGAGGAGCGAGCTTATGAAAAGTTGGTGGCACTAGACTTGCATGAGCAGGCCTTAAAACCAGCCAGTAAGCTCAGTGGTGGCCAGCAACAGAGGGTGTCGATCGCCAGGGCCTTGATCAATGACCCCAAGATCATACTTTGTGATGAACCCACTGGTAACTTGGACAGCAAAAATACCCAAATTGTGTTTGATATATTCAAACAACTGTCCACGGAAAATAATCAGACCATCATAGCAGTAACTCATGACAACGATTTTGCAAAGGCCAGTGATAGGACCATAGAAATGTCTGATGGTAAAATATTGATCAATGGTAAATTATGATTGATTGGTGTTTTGGCTATGTCTTAGGCAAAGACCATTGTATAGGAGTGAGGTTGATTAAGTGTGGATATTAGGTTTGATCATAATGAAGGGCTGAAAAAGGTTGATATATATCAATATTTTAATTTATCATACCTCATCGATATCTACCTCTCCCACAAGATACCTTTGTGATAAATATTTAAGTCTAAATAGGTGTTGCTGTTTACAAACTTTGTCAAAGTAATTTAAAATGACTGTTAATCAAATGGGTGCTTTTGAGTATGTTTCAATTTTGGTGTCAATAATCATAGGTTTGGGTATTACCCAAATTCTCTCTTCATTTTCGGATCTTTTGTTCAATTTCAAGAAGGTGAAATTTTATTGGCCACACATACTTTGGGTAATGTTCACTTGGTTTTTGCTCATTGTAGATTGGTTTATCACTTATCAGCTCAGAGAGCGAGAGGCATGGCGGTACCCTGAGTTAATGTTTGTGTTGGGGTATGCGGTCACCATCTTCATTGCCATAAAAATGATTATGCCCTCCAGTGAGTCAGAGCATAAGTTTGACATAAAGAAATTTTACCAAGCTAAGTTTCCTGTTATTTTTTTCATAATAGGTATAGTCGTACTTGGAACTATGTTTTTTAACGTTTTCATGTTAGGGCAGGTCGTCTACAAGCAGTGGCATTTATTGTTTACATCCATAGTTCTGATATTTCTTGCTGTCAAAAAAATCGAAGAAGAGTTGATTCATAAAATATTTGCGATCTCCATTACCATTGCATGGGTAAGCTCGGTCTTTTTGAATAGAGATGTTTGGGTAATTAAGTAAATAAAGGTTAAAGTTAAATATCATATAGAATGTCAGAATTCTTGTTTAAATAATCAATCATATTTCTCATGTACAAAATAATCAAAATATTATTGGTAATGGTGTTGATAAACCCCGTGCTTGCTCAGAGTCCCAAATTTACCATAAGCGGGACCGTAAAGGATAAAAAGAATGGAGAAACCATGATCGGTTCCATAGTATCCATCAAAGAAAATGCAGACATAGCCGTAGAAACAAACGAATATGGCTTTTACTCATTGTCAGTTGATTCAGGTAGTTGCACACTGGTAGTACAGAATGAGGGCTACGAAAAAATAGAACATCCCATCATGTTGCAAAAGAATGTGACATACGATGTAGCTATGGAAGAGGAAAACCTCACTGAGCTTGAGAATGTGGTGATGACCGAGGAAAAGGACGATCATAACGTAAAAGATGCTCAGGTGGGATCCATGAAGTTGGATGTTAAGGAAATCAGTAAAATACCTGTGTTTTTAGGCGAGAAGGATATCATCAAGACCTTACAGCTCACACCAGGTGTAAAGTCGGGAGGCGATGGCAGCGCGGGTATGTATGTACGAGGCGGTGCGGGCGATCAAAATTTGATATTGCTCGACGAAGCCCCAGTGTACAATGCTTCGCACTTGCTTGGCTTTTTTTCAACGTTCAACAGTGATGCTCTTAAGGATGTTACTATTTACAAAGGGGGTATGCCTGCCCAGTATGGAGGACGGTTGTCTTCGGTGTTGGATATAAAAATGAAAGAAGGTAACAACCAAAAGTACAATGTGAGTGGTGGCCTTGGAATGATCTCGTCTCGATTGAATGTTGAGGGCCCCATAAAGAAAGATAAAGGTTCCTTTTTAATCGCCGGTAGAAGATCTTACGCAGATTTGTTCTTAAAACTTTCTCCTACTTTTAAGGATACCAAGCTGTTTTTCTATGATCTAAACCTTAAGGCGAACTATCAGATTAATTCTAAAAACAGAGTTTATCTGTCAGGGTACTTTGGGCAAGATAAGTTAGGAATCAGTACCTTTGGGATCAACTGGGGTAATGCAACGGGAACACTACGTTGGAACTCTATCATCAATTCCAAGTTGTTTTCCAATACCTCTTTTATCTTGAGCAATTACAACTACAAGATTTCGATAAACAACAGTACGGGCGATATTGATATAAAATCCAAAATCAGGGATTATAACTTCAAGCAAGAGTTTTCTTATTCTCCCATCAACAAGCATTTTGTGCGATTTGGTGTAAATGCCATTCATCACACACTTACGCCAGGTCAGATCACCTCGTCAAACGCCTCTCAAGTGTTTGTACAACTTCAAGAAAGGTATTCTTGGGAAAACGCCGCCTATGTTTCTGACGAATGGAAAACATCAGGAAGGTTAAGGGTGAACTATGGTTTGAGATTGGTGAATTTTAGTGCCATGGGAGGCGGTAATTTTTACACTTATGACAATAAGGGAAAAGCGATAGATGCCCGTTACTACAGTGGTGATAAAGTGGTAAAGAACTACTTGAATCTAGAGCCAAGGCTCTCTGCTTCATACACGTTGAGTTCTACCAACTCTTTTAAAGTTGGCTATGCTCGCAATGTTCAAAATTTACACTTGATCAGTAATTCGGTGAGTACTTCTCCAACTGATTTGTGGATATCGAGTAGTAAAAACGTAAAGCCAGAGATCTCAGATCAGGTTTCGATCGGCTACTTCCAGAATTTCAAAAACAACGAATACGAGTTCAGTGCTGAAACTTACTACAAAGACATGCAAAATCAAATCGATTATCGCGATGGCGCCAATACCACTGCCAATGATAAAATTGAGGGAGAGTTGCTTTTTGGAAAGGGTAGGGCATACGGCTTGGAAGTAATGTTAAAAAAGAAATCGGGCAGGTTCAACGGTTGGATAGGATATACCTTGTCAAGAACTGAAAAACAAATTGATGGCATCAACAACAACGAATGGTACGCAGCTCGCCAAGATAGGACTCACGATATATCAGTTGTAGGTATATTTGACCTCAGCAAGAAGTGGTCGATTTCTGGTGCTTGGGTGTATTATACTGGTAATGCGGTAACCTTCCCTACAGGTAAATATACTGTAGATGGTACCACCAGATATTTGTATACAGAGCGTAATGGTTACAGAATGCCTGCCTATCACCGACTTGACATAGGGGCTACTTGGTACAGAAAAAAGACGGAAAAGTTTGAAAGTAGCTGGAATTTTAGCCTTTACAATGCCTATGGCAGGCAAAATGCCTATACGATTTCTTTCCGCCAGAATGAGGACAACCCAAATGTGACCGAGGCAGTACAAACGGCTCTGTTTAGATTTATCCCATCCATCACTTACAACTTTAAATTTTAATCAAAATGAAACTATCATTTAAAACCATATTGTTGCCATTGGCTGGCGTGTTTATATTGGCAAGTTGCGAAAAAGTAATTGACATCGATCCTAGGTACATATCTTCGGAGATCATGATTGAAGGAGAAATAACTGACGATTCTATAGCTCCTACAAGTGTTAAAATCTCCCAGTCATTGGGCCTGAATGACTCCCGGAGCTTTCCCGAGGTAAGCGGTGCCATAGTTGTGATAAGCGACGAAAGCGGTGTTTCTGATACATTGAAGGAGTCAAAACCTGGCTTGTACACGAGTAACCATATTGTAGGGAGGCTAGGTGCTACTTACAAATTGAATGTGATTGTGGATAACAAGACTTACACTGCTACAAGCACCATGCCTAACACCAAAGTGCCCTTGGATACCATTACATTGACCAATGGTTTCAGTGGTTCAAAGCTAGTAACACCCATATTCGTTGATCCTGTGGGATTGGGTAATTTCTACAGGCTCAAGTTGCAAATAAACGATAAGTTTTCAGAGGGGCTGTTTTTGTTTGATGACAAGGTTGTTGATGGGGGAGTCAATCAAAGACCCATGTTTGACCAAAGCACCAGCTTCGAAGCAGGGGATAAGATTCGGGTGAAAATGATGTGTATCAATGAAGACGTTTACCAGTATTTCTATACATTGGATGAACAATCTCAAAGTGGCTCACCTGCAAACCCTCCATGCAACATACAAGGTGCAAAATTGGGCTACTTCAGTGCACATACGGTCTCCGAAAAGGAAATACAGATCACGGAATAACAATAAGAGTATACATATAAAACCAAGGATTTTTAAGTGGTGGACTATATTTGGCTTTGGCCAACTTATTTTACACTGGCGATTCTGGCGCAAATTGGTTTGCTAAATGAAACTAGATATAAAGAGGCTGTTTCGACTAAATAATATGAACAACAGTACCCTTTTGATAACTTAGTACGGACTGCACTTCTTGTGCAGTCCGTGTTTTATTTAGTAAGTCAATACTACAAATGCTAAAGCGATAATGGCAGGGAGCGCTTGCATGAAAAATATTTTTTTTGAGGCAGTAAAAGTGCCGTACACGCCTGCAACTATGACACAGCCTAGAAAAAAACAACGAATGTTTGAAGCCCAAACTAAGTCAGAGACAAAAAATGACCAAATGAGCCCTGCTGCCAAAAAGCCATTGTAAAGTCCTTGATTGGCAGCGAGTACCTTGGTGGGTTTAAATAGATCCTCAGGGATCGATCTGAACGTTTTTTTTCCCAAGGTTTCCCATGCAAACATCTCAATCCACAAGATGTATAAATGCTCGATTGCAATCAGAGCAGTAAGTATTTGAGCAACTGTAGTAATCATATTGTATTTAATTTATTTTTCTGTTATTTGTGATGGTGCCGACAATTGCTGCCGTCTAACTGTTAAACATGAAACAGTCACTGTTGTCAATGTTTGGGCGAATATACCATCTTGCACTTAAATCGTTAAAGCTATTTTTACTTTTTGGAACATTGACTACGTCTCTTTTCCATATCAATTTTCAAAACTGAAAGCAGCAGTTTGCAACTTGTTTCTGGAAGTATTCCCTTTAATTTGGTTTAGTAAGATACTTCCGATATATGATCGGCTATGTGCATTGCAAAATACTGATTGTACGCTTCTTTGTTAAGGTTTCCAAAAATCAAGTGCGGTTTCAAGTCGCCTTTGTATGTTTCGAATGTCTCAATGGTGTCGAGCAAGATCTTGATACCGTCTTTGGCTGTACCGGTGTTCTCTATAGGAGGGGAGCCAGGTACCGGAGCTTGCAGGTTGTGGCTCATGTAGCCCTGCCTAGAAAACTTTCCAAGTACCCATTTGCCTATGGTGTTTTGTATCCATTTGGGCTTGCTTTTAGGGTACCCAGTCATCGCGTACTGTATGGTTTGGGCACAATGGCTCATTATAGTAAATACAGGCCAATTTGGAGAACTTACTCGATCACTCTCTATTATTTTGCGAAGCACAGCTTTTGCTTCTTCAAGATTGCTTAGAACAACTTTAGCCATAATCTTTCAACTATTAATCTTTTTATCCAATTAAGTTTTGCGTCGGAGTAGGGGGGGTATTTCAGGTTGGTCTCAAATTTTAGCGACTTTTCTATGATTGATTTTTGATGTGAGAAGGTGAGGAAGCCGAATTTCCCATGATAGTTTCCCATGCCTGAATTCCCCACGCCTCCAAAAGGGAGACGCTCATGAGTAATGTGCATAACCGTATCGTTGATACAGCCACCGCCAAATGATAACTCCTTATTGAACTTTTCCTTTTCCGACGGATCGTTTGAAAACAAATAAGCAGCCAAGGGCTTTTCGAGGCGTTTTACCTTTTCCAAAACTTGATCCAAGTCAGTGAATGTTATTATAGGGAGCACTGGCCCAAAGATCTCTTCTTGCATTGCAGGGTCTTGCCAGTCCACATTGTCCATGATGGTTGGTTCTATATAAAGCAAGCTCTTGTCGCTTTTGCCGCCATATACGACCTTCTCTGGAGCTATCAGCTGTAGAATACGATCAAAGTTCCTTTCGTTAATGATACTTACATAGTGTTCAGCTCCAGGTTCGTAGGCGCATTCTTTAAGTTTTTTTTGTATGTTTTGCACTAGTCGCTCCTTTACTGATGCTTCTACTAAAAGATAGTCTGGTGCAATACAGGTTTGCCCGCCGTTTATAAACTTTCCCCAGACTATCCTTTTTGCCGCAATGTCCAAGTCAGCAGATTTGGTAACAATGGCTGGAGATTTACCACCCAGCTCCAAAACCACTGGTGTTAAATGTTTTGCGGCAGCTTCATACACGATCTTGCCGACCTTGGGGCTGCCCGTGAAAAATATTTTATCAAAAGGTAATGCTAGCAGTTCTGTTGTCTCGGGGATACCGCCCTCTACTACATACAAGTAGTTTGCCGGAAAGTTTTCGTTAATAAGCTTTGCCATTAATTGCATGGTATGTATGGGCAATTCGCTCGGCTTTATAAAACAAGTGTTTCCGGAGGCAATGGCACTTACTATTGGAGCAATGGTGAGTTGGTAAGGATAATTCCAAGCCCCAATAATCAAAACAGTGCCCAAGGGTTCGTAGCATATATAGCTTTTTCCCGGAATATTCGCTAGATTGATTGTTACCTTTTTGGCTTGGCTTAACTTGCCAATATTCTTAATGAAATAATCGATCTCGGTATATATGATATTCAGTTCATTGGCATAAGTATCAAACTTCGACTTACGGAAATCTCGGTATATGGCATCATAGAGAAGTGCCTCATTCGCTTTTAGTATATCCTTTAGTTTTTTGAGTTGCGCTATTCTAAACGAAACATCTCTCGTCTTCATCGAATAGAAAAACTCTTTTTGAGATTCAAATTTTTCAGCGTAATTCATCATCAACATTTACGAAACACCTATTACAATGTTTGAACAATTTATAAATACAGATTGCCTCTAGTAACTAATTTCAATTCACACGGCAAGTTAATTTTAATTTACAGTGTTGTAAAGCTTAGCATCTACACCTGTCAGTACTAGCCTATACTCACTAGTTTGTGAGGCAACTGTACGTTGTGTGTATGAGACCTGGGTTCATGTTGCCTTTCTGTTGCATTTGACAGATGAGCCACCGAGTGGCTTAATCTTTGACCAATTTATACACATTGTTGTCCGATTTCAGAAGGTAAATGCCTGGCCGAAGATTTATGCCTAACTCCAAACTAGTTACGTTTTTGTATACTTCAAGTATCTTGCCGTCCAAATCCATGACTTGTATTTCAGCATTGTCAGTAGTTTTTACATTAAATCCAAACTTACTCGGATTTGGATAAATAGCTACAGGTTTTTGCTCGGAGAATTCGTCAGTTATCACAGTTACACAATTGCTAGTACAGGTGGCAAAAACATTCACGTTGTCGAAATATGCAAATTTATCACGTGTGCGAACACCGTAGAACCCTATGTTGTAAGAACTTTTCATGGCAAGGGTTGTAGTGCCTACCAAAAACCATTTAAGGCCATCTTGCGACTGATAGCCATTAAATTGATTGCCAATACGCTCTAGTTTGAGCCATACTGGCATCCAAGTATGGCTATCGCCACCAGCCACAAAACTGGTATTGCCTCCGTTGGTGGTACGTTGGGTGATTCCAACACCTCGCGTGCCAGTGCCTCCCAAGCCAATTGCTACATTACACGATTTGGGATCGAAATTTTCACGGAGCATGATGCCGTAATTGGTCTTTATCTCATTGGGATCCTGCGGTCCATAGGTGGTGTTTACATTTGGACGAACATCATAAAGTCGAGCAATGATCGTAAAATCTCCTGAAACAGGTGTAGAAGCAAAACTGAAATTGTCAGGATTCCAGACATCAATCCCATTGGCTTTTAAGGTAAACGTGTTGTTTTGGTTGATATTGGCATAGGTGATTTTGCCACCAGTGGCACTTCCAATCTCGCTAAATGTCCAATCCCGTGGCAATACAGTATCAGCAGAAGCCATGGCAGCACTGGCCACGTTTGAAAAGTCACTCTTTCCTGAACTGTTCAGCGCCACTACTTTGTAAAACATTGTCTTGGTGTCGGACAATGAAGTATCGGCATACTCTGTGGTGGTATTATCAGTCCAAGAGGCAATTTCTTGATACGTGCCACTACTAAAATCGGAACGGTACACTTTATATCCACTGGCAAGGTCGCCTTGGGGTGCCGACCACTTAAGGAAAACATCATCTATTCTGGATATCGCAGTGAGACTGCTTGGTGCAGCAGGAGTTGGGCAAGCAACGTAAAGGGTACTGGTGTCAGAGTAAGTGGCTAATCCTGTTAACAATTGTATTCCCACATGCTTGAGCATGGTTCGCGTGTAGGGCATTTGCAGTTTTTTGACCACTGTATAATGGTTGTACACCCTCTCGCCACTGCCATAAATTCTGTTGTGCCATTTTAGTGCAGGATAGTAAAAATTCTGCCCACTACAATCATCAGCCAACGATTCCCAGTCTACTGCATGGTTGAGATTATATTTTCTAAAATACTCAAAGCCTTTCATCAAGCGATTGTCAGCAAAGCTGTATAGGTCAATGCCTTGGTTCCAGGCTATTTGGCATACATCTGCAAAAGCGTTAGGGCCAATTTCGGCGTGAGGCTGGTCGCGTCCCATTTCTGTGATTTGTCCTGATGGCAGTATGGCATTGGTGATACAGCCACCACCTTCTCCATTTTTAAAATACGCAATGGCCTTGTTGAACTTTGCGGTGTCGTCTGCCAAAACTGCAATTTCCAAACATGCGACATTCGCAGGTCCGTCCCATCCTGGCCAAGAGCCACAATTCTTTGTAAAACCCTCACAAGCTGGATAGATAAAATTCACGCACATGTTTTTGAATCGCTCAAAATTGGGCCACTCGGGATAAACTCCGTGCAGGAGCTCTCCAGCATCGGCCATTGCCCAAGCGGGCAACATGAATAACTCGCCCGTCACCACGGCATTTACTTTCTCCGACCACGCATCGAGTATGCGAACTGCACAATCTCTATGAGCCACATCTCCCGATACATAGAACCGCAACGTATTCAAATAAGCCATGTTGGCATCAAACGAAGCCCGTTGGCGTATGTTATTTCCACCGATGGTAGTGTTGGGCACCGCATTGTTCCAACTGCCCGAGTTCTTGTCGGCTACCATTAAGTTGTAGCCATCTATCCAAGGAGACTCCTTGGCGAGGACTTTGGCTCTCCAACGTTCCAAATCTGACTTGGAGACCGTGCAACCTGGATGCTTGAAATTTTGTGATTTTAAATTTGTAGTAACTGATAGTGCTAATATAGATACCCAAAGGGCTAAAATATTAAAGTTGTTCAGGAGTATTTTATTTTTACAAATAAAGAACTGAATTAATGTTGTAATCACCAGTTTTTAAAGTTTTATAGTTGCGTAATATCAATTAAGCGATCAAAAAGGTAATGATCCAACTTGATTTTTGTAACAAATATTTGATGGGTGGTTTCTGCACTTTTTGGGTGTTTTGTTTTTATCATAAGCAAGCAGTTGATGTAATTCATTATTTTGTGGCTTCTACCATTACTCTATAAATAATATTTTAGATGAATAGCTGGCATTATGGGTCCTTATCCTAAATATACTTGGAAATTCACTTACATTTTTATGGGCATTGATTTCATAAGTGTTATTATTTATTTTATCAACGGAGACGGCTACTAGTGTACCACAAAGCATAATTTGATCAACATGAATGATCTCCTCGTCTGTGTTTAAGTAGAGTTTGTTGTTTCTCATTACAAGTGTTGGGGCGCCATTTTTTGGATAATCAGTCAGTGAGGTTGTCACATTGTTGTTACAGAATAATCCAAAATAGCCATTACCACCCCATTCTCCTTCACATTGATTGGTTTGGCACGCAGTTTTTCCAGTATTTCCACCCACACAATCACCACACAAGTCAGTGTATGCCATTCCTCCAAGTTCTCCGTTACAATCTTTGCCACATGGGGTATAGAGTGTCAATCGATCTACACATTTTCCACATTCATCTGTATAGGCTATTCCGTTCCAATATCCGCGACAATCTTTTTTGCATGTGCTATTGGGGGCGATACCTGTATTCCCGCCTGAGCATACCCCGCAATTATCTACTTTGGCGCTTCCGCCAAGATCATAGTTGCAGTCCTTACATTGCATGGAAGGGAATTGCATACCTGTAGATACTTCCTCTGTTGCTTCGAAAGGGATATTATTCAATATCAATACTTGGTCGTTGATAGAGGTGAGTCGAAAAGTATATGGACCTGTTTTGGTTTTGTCGGCATCAAGACCTCGTTCTGCTAAAAAATAGTTATACATTTGACGTGGAATATTCACATAGCTTCCTGAACTATCTCGATATTCTAGTTTCTTTACAGGGTATTTACTGTTCCGGATTTGTACGGCGTTCCAGTATGCGGAGGCACCTATTTTGTATTTTATCTTTATGAGATCTTGAAATGGGCAAGGTACTACCTGCCAAGATATTTTGTTACGGCCTTCGGTAGTGTTGGCAATGACATTGAACGTTTGTGGTGTCATGTCAATATCACCAGGCTTGCATTCAGGACATCTATCAGCCACCTTGGCTATCACTTCACCTTTTGAACCCAATATTCTAATACAGGCTCCACACAAATTACTCGAGTCGTAATCAACATGATTCATGGCCACGTGCAAGGTGTCATCTGCTGCAAGTGGTAAGCTGCAATTGCCACCCTCTGAGCCTGCTACACCACCATAAAAAGTACCTTCACCATGATGCCACAATAGCATTTTATCACAATTTTCTTGGGCTTTCAATATCTGAAAAACTAAAAAACTAAAAACCAAAAAAACTATTTTTGATGTTTTCATATAATTTCAATTACAAAATTGAGATTAAAATGTAATTGCTTTAAACCCCATATCTTCCTCGTTTTCAAACAATAAAGGCGCATACCCTTGCATGTTTACGATGTTTTTTTGTTCGGGGGCTACTTCAAAGATCAGTGTGTTTTTGATCTGGATTTTAGGCATATTTTTACTTGAAATTGATTTCCCAATTTGCCCTTCGAACACAACCACAGGAGTATCTGGTGTTGAAAAATCTGTTCTTATTGAAACTATATTCACAACAGTTTGAACCCCATTTAATTTGATTACAAAATTTTTAGTAAAATACTTTTTCATCAAATTGATTTCTTCTTCGGAAAAAGACTCTTTGTCTAAGCGGCACGTTTTTTTTACAATTTCTTCAATGGCAGCAGTAAGGTCGTCGGCGAAGATTCGTGTTTGAAATTTGAGTCCTTGATTTTCAATAAATAACTTAGTAGTTGACAACTTTAAACTATGTTGAATAAAGGACATATGAATTAGTACTCCTAGGCTTGCCATACAACAAATAGCAAGCCTAGAAATACTTTGTTTTATTTTATTTTTATAAATATTAATCACGAACAATTTTTTTCATTATTACCTGATCACCTATTTGCACTTTTAACAAGTAAATACCAGTTGACAAATCAGTTTGAATTTTATATTGTCCTGCTTCACCTAAGCCATTTTGAATTATTTGACCTTGAGCATCCCAAATTTCAAATACAAAACCATCTTTTGAATAAATATTTAGTTCGTCTTTGAATGGATTTGGAAAAACCAATAGGTTATTTACATCGGATTGTTCATCTAAACTCGTAACCAAACAACTTCCTTGACCTAAATCAGATGACAAGTAAAGAGCATCTATATTCGCCAATCCATCTGCTCCAGATGCTGAAAGAATTACTTCGTTGCTACCTTGTTTTAAGTTTACTAATACTGGAACTGTCGTCCAAGTTGTCCAATTGTCGGTATTCGGGAAAGAAAGTGAATCAACAAATGAACCATTTACTGATACAATACCGTCTCTCGAAGCCGTACCTCCATTAGAATATCTGAAAACAATAGTTGCTGATTGATCAATATTGCTGTTTATTTTCCATGATATACTTGCTCCTGCAAGGTTGTTGGTATTTACATATCCTGCTCCCTGATATCCAGCATTTTTGCTTTCCAATAGTGTTCCATCCACTTTACAAGCCTCTTCTGCTTGCATTGAGCCTACACAAGTTTTATAAGGACTTTTTCCACCTACGCATACACCACAAGTATCCAAATAAGCTGCTCCGTTGATGTCGCCATTACAATCTTTCACGCAAGGCGTTTTGCCTGTTGTGCCTCCTACGCATATATTACAAGCATCCAGATAGGCTGTTCCGCCAACTACTCCATTACAGTCTGTAAAACATGTGCTTGCTTTGATTGTGCTTGTGTTAAACACAAAGGCATCGATATTGGCTGCACCTTCAGCAGTTAATGATGAAATTTGTAATTTGTTTACCCCTTTCTTCAAAGTAAGGCTTACATATTCTACTTTCCAAGTAGCCCAAGCACCAGTAACAGCTCCTGTGGCAGAAGTTTGTTTGGCATCATTCACAAGTATATCATACCCTCTTGCAGCCGTTCCGCCATTGGCATAGCGAATACCAATTTTAGCAGTTTGTGCTACATCTGAAACCAAATACCAACTAGCACCTGAACCAATGGCATTGGTAGAATTCAAATACCCATCTCCTTCGAAACCTAAATTTGAAGATTCCTCCACTCCTGTTGCCGAACAAAAATCTTCTGCTTGTAGAGAACTTGTACAAGCAGTTAGTCCAGTTTTACCACCCACACAAACTCCACATGAATCCAACGTTGCCGTTCCGCTTTCATCGCCGTTGCAATCTTTCACACAAGCCGTTTTGCCTGTTGAGCCACCTACACATGTTCCACATCCGTCAATGTAAGCTTTTCCTCCATTTTCACCGTTGCAATCTTTCGCTCCAACTAGAGAAATGTTAGGCGTAGGTGCATTCGTGGTACCGTTTCCAATATAAAACCCTAAATGAGGTGGTTGGTTGTAGGCTGTGTTTTGAAATGAAATAGCGCAACGATACGTTGGGTCGTGCATCAAGGTGTATAGCTTGTGCTTAGTCGGAATAATGGTCGTGAAAATTTTGATGGAATCCATTTTAGTACTTCCCATCACAATTTCTTCTCGCCAGTCGCCAAACAAATCGGCAGAAACGCAAGGAGTATATTTATTCCCGTTGTTGGCTCGAACACCATAGTCACTCAAATAAAATATCTTATTCCATTTACCATTTACGAGTTTTTCAATTCGTTCATATTCTAAGGCTTCATCCAAAATATCACCATCCCAATACACACGGAAATTGATCATCCCTCTACCCGCCGTCAAATTATTTCCGTTAATATCTTGCATCACACCACTTCCAAACGACCAAGATTCGAATCCTTTTTTTGTAGAATCGACATCGGCACAAATACCTCTTCCATTGTCAAAACCGGTATTGTATCCCCAGTAAATTTTGCCAGTTTTGGCTTCGTGTAACTCATATCCATATTTTGCACTGGTTTCTTCGTGTACTTCATACACTTCTAATCCAACTCTATCTGGGTCAAAATCGCCCATGTGCATGGCATCGCCGTGACCTAAACCTGTGCGGTACATGAATTTTCCGTCATGATCAATGGCACAAGCTCCTTGAATAATCTCATCTTTACCATCTCCATCCACATCGCCACAAGCTAAGTTGTGGTTTCCTTGTCCATATCCTTCAACGCCACTGGTTTTTGCATCATACGCCCATTTCATGGTTAGAGCAGAACCGTTCCAGTCCCAAGCCGTGATGGCCATACGGGTATAATAACCTCTTTGGAAAACACCGCTCGGTTTTACACCATCGAGCCAAGCAGCAGTAGCCAAAAATCTGTCCACACGGTTTCCGTAGCTATCGCCCCAACCAGAAACTGTTCCTCGAGCGGGAATATAATTTTCAGTAGCCAATTCTTTTCCGTCATAGCCTCTGAAAACGGTCAAATATTCAGGCCCGGAAAGTATGTATCCTGTCGATTTTCCAGAAGTCGTCCTATAATCTTTCGAATCATCGTCACTAGCGGCTGGCCCTTTTGAAAGGTAATTGCCTGTCGCATCTTTTGTGCCCGGTGCTGTTTTTACCATGATTTCGGCTTTGCCGTCCACATCAAAATCGGCCACCACAAATTGTGAGTAGTGGCATCCCGCACGAATGTTTTTACCTAAATCCAATCTGAAAAGTCTTTTTCCTTCCAAGGTGTATCCGTCCATCCACACATTTCCTGTATACCCACGAAGTGAGTTATCTCTCATGTTTGTTGGGTTCCAGATAAATACAATATCCAGCTTGCCGTCCCCGTCCAAATCGCCAGTGCTTCCATCCGCAATTTCGTAAGTATAAGTAGAACCATCTGGTAGGGAGTTTATAGGAGGTGCTGACACTGGAAATGCCTTTGCCTGACGAGCCCAAACTTTGCTAGGGGCATCAGCTGCTCCTTCCACGTTGTTGATGATGGGTTTTACTGTGTAGGTAGAAGTAAGCGTACCTGACGCATCGGTCATATTGGTAGCTCCAGTGATGGGAGTACTGTTTATTTTGGTCCCATTGCGGTACACATTAAAAGAGATGGTTTTAGGTTCTGTACCTAAAATACGCCAGCTTAGAAAAACTCCGCTGGAAACCTTAACGGCCACAAGGCCACGGTCTAAGTATTCAAGCTTGCGCTGGGCAAAAACTTGCAAGAAGGATAACAAAGTGAAAATAACGAGTAAATGTTTCGATTTCATGTGCAGAAATTGGTTTTAAACAATTTATTTTGTTTAGATACACCGCTAAAAACAAAGAAGTAACGAAATGTGATAAATTTTTATAAAAAAAATTCTATTATTTTTATAAATCTAAAAATTCAACTTATTCCATTGATCCAATAATGGAATTAGAACTCTGTTGTATGATAAATTTATTTAAAAAAACTTTACATACAAGCAATCAAATAAAACCCGTCAATTTTAACAAATACATAGAATTTGTATAATTTTTTCTTAAAACGTTACTAAACAGAAATTTCATGGGTATTAAAAAAAGTATATCGTTAATCATAAATTTAGTAAACGAATGATAAATACATTTTTACAAAAATCAAATGATACTACTCATATCAACAGAAATAAGGGTACTTTAGAGATCAACCATGTTAAATCAATTTTTACAAAAAAGCTGGAATTTTTTAGAAAATTATCTTTGCCAATAATCTGGGCTAGTTCAATAGTTGTACTACAGGCTCAGACTGCAACAGTAAACTTAACTAGCACAAAACAAACCATTGATGGTTTTGGAGCTAGTACAGCCTTTCATGGAAAAATAACTACCAAAGAGGCAGATGCTGGTTTTGGAAACAATAACAACAACCAATTGGGATTATCAATCCTAAGAGTAGAGATAAGTCCCGGTGGCGAAACTTATTGGGGCGACGAATTATCAAACGCTAAATATGCCATAGAACGTGGTGCTATAATTTTGGCTACTCCTTGGACACCTCCTGCTTCTATGAAAACAAACAACTCTGTAGTAGATGGAGAACTCAAAACTTCTTCTTATGGTGCTTATGCCAATTATTTGAAAAGTTATCGTACTTACATGGCCAACAATGGAGCTCCTATTTCGGTAATTTCTATACAAAACGAACCAGATATAAAAGTAAAATACTCTTCATGTGTATGGAGTGCGGCTCAAATGCAAACATTTTTAGCCAACAATGCCTCTACAATTGGAGGTAACATCATGGCTGCTGAGTCTTGGCATTACGACAAAGCATATACTGACGTGTCTCTAAATAATTCTAAATCGGCAGCCAATCTTAGCCATGTTGGAATACATTTATATGATGCTTCTTCTTCTACTTACACAAACGCGATAGACAAAGGCAAAAAAGTATGGATGACTGAACACTATTACAATGCTGATGATATTAGCACTTGTATGACCATGGCAAAAGAAATTATGGATTGCATGAACGACAATATGAACGCCTACATTTGGTGGTATTTGAGATTGAATGATTGTAACATCATCAATTCTGATGGCTCTATCAAAAAGAAAGGATACATCATGGGTCAATTTTCAAAATACATTCGCCCAGGATACAAACGTGTTACGGTTAATTATAATCCGCAAACTGGTGTATTTGTGTGTGCATTTAAAGGTACTGACAAATGTATTGTGGTAGCATTAAATCAAAACAAATCTAGTGTAAATCAAAACTTTACTTTACAAAATGGAACTGTAGCAAATATGGTAAAATATACTACTTCGTCAAGTAAAAGTTTAGCAAGTGGTGGCAGTGTAGCTGTTTCTAATGGTAGTTTTTCGGCATCGCTCGATGCACAAAGTGTAACAACTTTTGTAGCTGACTTGGTAACAGAACCAACTATTACTTTAACTTCTCCTGCAAACAATGCTGCATTTGTAACTGGTACAACCATCACACTTACAGCCACTGCAGCTTCAACATCGGCAATCACAAATGTGAGGTTTTATGATGGAACTACGCTATTAAGTACCGACAACTCATCGCCATATAGCTACAGCTGGACTACAGCCACTGCTGGAAAACACATGATAAGAGCAGTTTTAACTGATAACAACGGTAAAACAGCTGCTGATACAATCAATATAAAAGTTAATCCTCCTCAAGCACCGTATGGAGGAACTGCTTGGCCTATTCCGGGTATAATTCAAGCCGAAAATTTTGACATCGGGGGTAACGGTTTTGCCTACTATGATTCAAAAGCTGGCAACGAAACTGGAGCCAATTTCAGAACGGACGAAGATGTGGACGTAGAAACTTGTACAGATACAGATGGCGGATATAATTTAGCGTACACCGTTGACGGGGAATGGCTAGAATATACTGTGAATGTGGCCGCTACAGCAAGCTACAATCTTTCGGCAAGGGTGGCATCTATTGGAACAGGCGGTAGTTTGCATGTGGAAATGGATGGAACAAACATAAGTGGCTCCATGACCGTTCCAAACACGGGAGGCTGGCAAAGCTGGCAAACAGTAACTGTGAAAAACATCAACCTTACCGCTGGTAAACACACTATGAAAATTGTATTAGATGCGAGTTGGTTTAATCTGAACTATGTTCAATTTTCAAGTACCGTAGTTACAGACCTAGATGCAGAAGATCTACAGAACTCCCTTTTGGCAGCTCCAAATCCATTTGAAAATGATTTCACGCTAAACATCGACAAGCCATTTACTTACAAAGTGTACAACCTGGAGGGCAATTTGATGGAAGAAGGCGAAAGCACTGGCTACATTACAGTAGGACAAAACCTCAATAAAGGCATTTATCTATTAACTATACAAGACAACGCAGGAATAAAATCTTTAAAAATACATAAAAAGTAATTTCGAGTATAATCGAAATCTTCCATCCATATGAATTAAGAATTAAGACGGTCATCAATTGTATTGATGGCTGTTTTTTTATAAACCCAAATTAAGCAACATCTTATTATACCACCTCTCCCTTTGCACCTGTCCAAACAGAAAGGTATTTATGAAGAGAAAATCAAAGATTTTTACTACTTAGTAATTTGGATTGAATGTAAAAAAGCCCAAATCGGATTCGATTTAGGCTTTTTGAAAAATAAAAAGATTATTTCGATTTGTAAATCTTAATGACTTTTTGGGTATTTTCATTTTGAATTTTAAGCACGTAACTACCTATAGGCAATACTTCACCAACAGTCTCTTCATCGTTTCCTTTGTTTGATTCCATAAGTTTTCCATCCATGCTGAAAATTTGGTAGTTAAAATCGCCATTATGTTGGATAGTGAAAGATTCAAAATAAGGATTGGGAAAAATTATCACATCAGCCAATTCCGATATGCTTTCGATACCAGTTATCACACAACTTCCTTTACTCAAACCAGCACTCACAAAACCAATTTGGTCAATATTGGCTAAACCATCAGTAGTGGTTGCAACTAAAGATATAATATTTTGACCTTCGATTAATTGTAAAACAAAGTCAACTGTTTTGTAAATGGTAAACGATGAAGTTGCTGGAAATTTCAAAAGTGAAGTTTGTGTAACTCCATTAATACTTATAGATGCTGGTCTATCGGATGTACCTCCGCTTGCATATCTGAAACTTAGAGTATAAGTTCCAGCAGTTGTAGCATTCACATTAAAACTAATTTTTGAGCCAACGGCATTTGGAGTATTGATATATCCTGTGCCTTTAAAACCAGCATTTGACGATTCAATAGCACCATCATAACTACAAGCTTCGGTTTCTGCTTCTGATACCGCACTACAAGCCTGTAAACCAGTCATAGCACCTGTACAACGATCGCATTTATCAGTAGTACCAAATACACATTGATTGGTCATACCCAAACTTGATAACGGAATTCTAGTATATTCTACATCTTCTTTGTTGGTAGAATAAGCTGCATATAAGTAACCATTCCAAACCATTGATTTCGGATAACTATAACCCAATGTTTTTGCTGTTCCAGTGTATTGTTGAGTTTGCAAATCAGTTCCTCCTTTTCGAAGCACAAATGCCCTATCAAACAAAGCTCCATCTTGACTTAATACTATTGCCAACGGATATCTTGTTTTGTTGTTTACAGGATTATGAACCATATATGCCGTACCATCTGGTAAATTTCCGTCACTTTGTTTTGCTCTTGAATCGGGCATATCAGTGAGTACAGGTGTAGTCCAAGTTTGTCCGTTGTTGGTACTTTTTGATGCAAGTTTAAGATAAGTTCCTGTTTGGTCTCTAAAAGTCATTACCGCTGAGCCATCTCTTTGCCAAAACCAACTTGGCTCTATTTCTCTTGTAACATCGCCTGTATAGGTCATTGGCGTAAAACTCCCTTTTTTCCAACCTCTGTAGCCCACAGGGTCGTCTGTATAAATTGGATTAACTATTAATCCAGGTTGAAAATGAGCTGCATTGATAATTCTTCCATTAGGTAATGCATGTGGGTCTTGTTCAAAAACGCCTTTCATAACTGTTCCATCCGACATGGTAACTTGCTTTAAAGCCGACCAACTTATGCCATCTGTACTTTTGGTATAGTAAGCAAATCCACCTTTGGGGCTTAGGCTTGTTGGCCATACATTTACAAATGCTACTAATGTATCGCCATTTACCCACCAACCTCCTGAAGTACAATACGATGAATTGAATGGCGATGCCAATGATTTGGGAGTAGTCCAAGATTTACCATCGGTACTAGTGCTATAGGCAACCCATGTATCGGGCGAATCTTCGTTGGTATCAGAGCTTTGCCATTGACAATACAGTTTACCTTTAAAACCTACCATTGCTACTCCGTTAGCATAATGGTCTGAAGTAGCCGTAGCTTTAAATATTGTCACAGTTTCGGTACCAATTGCAGCTGTCAAACCTAAATCTGTTGTTTTTGTTTGGTCAAAAAGTCCAGATTTTGTGGTAAATGGCTGTGCTATTACACTAGAAGCCATATAAAACAAAGTCAAATAAATTGAAATTATATTACTGCATCTGCATTTCATCATAAATATCAAATATAATTAGCGTGCTGTTTTTGAGATTTTGAATGTTTTGGCAATACCCTCTTCTGAAATGACATTCAAAATGTAAACCCCAGACTGCAACTCTTGACCGATTTTAGCTTCGTCTACTGTGTTGCCCATGTTCAATTGTATACCATCCAGACTTAGCACTTGATAATGAAACGCTCCTCCGAGTTTTATAGTCAGAGATTGCTGAAAAGGATTTGGATAAATGGACAATTTATTTGTGCCAGGAGTTTCGTCAATAGCAGTAATGATACACGTACCTTTGGTCAATCCGCTAGTCACATAACCAATTTGGTCTATATTCCCCAAGCCATCAGCTGTTGCGGAGACTAATTGCAAGGGGTTGTTTCCGGCAATGAAGTCCAAGGGAATATCTACCGTAGCATAGGTAGTGAACGCACCTGTCGGGGAAAAAGCTACGCTAGTGGCATTCTTGCCGTTTATGTACAAATCACCTGGGCGATCTGTCGTGCCACCATTGGCATAACGGATACTGATTGTGTCGCGACCTGCAGTAGTGGCATAGATATTAAAGGAGATTTTGGTCCCGAGTGCATTGTCTACGTTGATGTAACCAGTACCCTTGTATCCAGCGTTTTTGGTTTCTGTTACACCATCAAAACCGCAATTGTCTGTTTCTAATTCGCTTGAACCAACACAAGCTGCTTTGCCCGTTGTTCCTCCCACGCAACGTCCGCAATTGTCAAGTGTGGCAGTGCCATTTGGAGTTCCATTGCAGTCGGTCGGGAGAGCTTTTACTATCACTGTAATAGCCGATGAAGTGGTAACTGCCCCTAAATTATCGGTAGCTTTGGCGGTAATGGTATATGTACCTGCCGTTACATTTGACCAAGTGTAGCTATATGGCGAGTTGTCGTCAGTTCCAAGCAGAGTAGTGCCGTTGTAGAATTGCACATTGCTTACCGAACCTCCCGCATCCGTAGCGGTGGCATTTAAGGTAATGCTTGCAGGAGCGGTGAAGGTAGCATTGTTGGCTGGAGCAGTTATACTTACTGTTGGTGCTGTGTTGGCAGGAGCAGTTCCATCCGTTTTGAATTGCCAAAGTTTGCCCGCAATTGTCCCCGAAGGAGTCACCATATCTACTTTCCAATAATACACCGTTCCAGCAATCAAATTTGAAGGAGTATAGCTTTGGGTAGTAACAGTGCTAACCAATGCTGGATTTGTACTTGTACCTAAATAGACTTTGTAACTAGTGGCATCACGACCAATAGTACCTTTTGTCCATTTCAATACAGGGTTTTTGACATTTATGGCTCCTTGACCTGGCGATGGCACCAAACCTATTTGAGCAAAATCGGCCTTGACGCTTGCTCCTTTGCTAACAAGATTAGGTACATCAGAACCTTTATCCAAAGAATACAGATAAGGAGGACTGCTAAACTCTGTAACAGGAAAAGCCCAACCTGCAACGCCTACATCTCTCGAACCTAATTTGCCACTATCCTTTTTTCCCGTAGTATTATCGTAAACATTGCCACGAACTGTTAGCCAACAATAGATGTCATACATCAACTGGTGTGGGTTTGCTACATTTTTATAATAATTATTTTCAAGCAACGCTGCTCCGTACGAGCCAATTCCAAAGCAATATCCATTTCCAGTGGAAGTATAATAGTCGTTGAAAACATGAGCCTGACCATACATCAATCTTGGCATCCGCTCGTTTACTTTTTCTGCAAACCAGTTGTGGTGATAGGTTACTTTCAAATAACTCCAATCTTCTGGGTGGTCTCCTCCGCCTGAGCCAATCAAACAAGCAAGCCTGTGGTCAACCTGATTCACATAATAGAACTTACACCAAGTAACGGTACAATAGCTTGATTGCTGGGTGATGTCTAACAAACCATCTCCGTTATCAAAAATATCACAGTGGTCAACCCAAAGATGATGCGTATTTCTTGCTGCAATACCATCGGCAGAGCCTGTGATGGTCAGATTTCGAATGATGATGTTCGATACACCACTCATAGAGAGGCCGCAACCGCTTAGTTTAGCTCCAGCTTTACCAATGATTGTTTTGTTTGATTTTACAGTAAAAGGATTTGTACCCGTAATTGTGCCTTCCACCAAAATAATGAGAGGGTCTGCACTGCCACAATAAGTGGTCATTTCGCTGTAAGTTTTTGCAGTTACTACTTTGCCATCGCCACCACCAGTAGTTGTAACCAAGCTGCTGGCGTTGATAATCGAAAAGCCCGTTGGTACATCTGCATCTAAAGTTTGGGCAGATACTTCAATGCTCCAAAAGTGTATTAAACATATGCTCAGTGGATATTTTAATGCACTTATTAGTCTATTTTTCATTTTTTAAAATAATTAATGCGCTGATTTTGAAATCTTGATAATTTTAGAAATCCCAGATATCGATTGAATTTTGAGTAGGTAAATCCCAGACTGAAGGTTTTGTCCAATTTCAATAGTTCCTTCTGCTTTACCTATTTCAATCTCTTTTCCTTCAAGTGTGAAAATTTGAAATGTAAATGATCCGTTTTGACTAATCCTAATGGAGTGAGTGAATGGATTAGGATAAACAAAAAGATTTGTCAAAGTTTCTACATCATCAACCGCAGTCACCAGACAAGCCCCCTTACTCACACCAGCACTCACGTAACCAATTTGGTCAATGTTGGGCAGGCCATCTGCGGTGGCAGAAACGAGCTTGATGATGTTTTGCCCTGCAAGCAAATTAAGTGTAATGTCAACAGCCTTCCAGTCTGTGAAAGTGCCAGTTGGTGGGAGGCTAAGGTTGCTGGGCAAATTGCTTCCGTTCAGGTTGATTTGGGCAGGTCTGTCTACTGTTCCACCGTTTGCATAGCGGAAGCTCAACGTGGCCGTTCCAGTTGTATTGGCGTTCACATGGAAGGTAATCGAAGTACCCACCGCATTGTCCACGTTTAGGTAAGAGGTTCCTTTGTATCCAGCATTCTTGGTCTCAGTGATTCCTACAAATGCGCATGCATCGGTTTCTGCTTCACCTACTGATGAACAGGCCGTTTTTGTAGTAGTTCCTCCAATACATCTGCCGCAAAGGTCAAGGGTTGCTGTGCCATTTTTCACACCATTGCAATCCAAACAAACAGTTTCTGCTACTCCGCAACCACATTGACCTGCTGCTTTTTTATTGGCATCATTTGGGCACAAATCAGTTTTATCTTCTACATAGCCAGTTGGTTGCAAGCAAGACGATTGTGTAGAATTAGGATCACCAAATCCATCTCCGTCCGAATCTTTATACCATGTTTTTGCAGTACAAGCACCAATCTTACCTACGCCCGAATATTGTGGTACAATCGTTTTTACATCGGTAGTTTTTGTAGTAAGTACTTTTGAATAATCATACGTAATATTTGCCTTACAATCACCCGGGAAAGCTCTCGGTTGAGATTTGCTTAGGTAATTATCAATACGTTCTGTATATCCTTTAGAATCATTTGGAGTATAAATAGCATTTTCAAAACCTTCGTAATAGTTTTTTTCAACCCTCACACAAGTACCCGCTCTAATTTCAGTTGGAGAGTTTGCGTCTTTCACATAGTTGTTGAAAAAGTGTCCGGTTGCACCTCTGTACATTGGCACACGCAATTTCACTTTGTTATAGTAGTTATGATGGTATGTAACTTTACGGTCGGCATATAAATCATCGTCGCCAGCACCCACAAGACCACCTTTCCAATGGTCGTGAAAATAATTCCATGAAACTGTGATAAAACCTGTTTGGTCACGAATGTCTAACAAACCGTCATACTTCCCAACAATGGGTTGTTTGTCTGGATCTTCAGAAAATAATTCACAATGATCTACCCAAACGTTTTTGCTCGTTCCCATAATCACGATACAGTCACCACCATTTACAGTGCCCGGATCACTTAACCCAACCAAGGAAATCTTGATATTTTGTATAATGATGTTGTTTTGGTTTTCGATTTCAATACCCACGCAACTTAAAAAAGCCGTGCTTCCAACTCCAATAATGGACTTGTTTGATTTCACCTGAATTTTACCACCAGTAGTACCGTTTTTGATGGTACCTTCCACATTGATGATGTATTTTGTGTTACTTTCTGCATAAGATTTCAACTCTGCAAAAGTTTTGGCTGTCACCACAGTGCCACCTTGTCCGCCTGTGGTGCCACCGTTTTGTGTGGCAAAACCAACTAAATCAAAATTTGGTTGAGCATGTAGCAACGTTGTTACTAACATTGCAATAGTAGTAAATATCAATTTTTTCATACTTATTCTTTTATTAGTTTAATTGTTCTATTATTGATTGTTAGCAGATATATTCCTTTTGAGAAATTGAATAAATCAATTTCTTTTCCTGCTCCTTTAGACAATTCATGTCCCAACGCATCCTTTAAAATCCACGAGGATTCAGTAGCCAAAGAAACTTTGCCTTGCGTTGGGTTCGGATACAGGTGCAAATCATTCACCTCTAAGTTTACATCTATGCCAGTTACCACACAATTGCCCTTACTCACACCAGCGCTCACGTAGCCAATTTGGTCAATGTTGGGCAGGCCATCTGCGGTGTTGGCCACTAGCTGAACAGTGTTTGAGCCAGCATTCAGGGCCAATGAGATATCAATCGTACTATACGTGGTGAATACTCCCGTGGCAGGGAATGCAAAAGCGGCATTTTGAGAAACGCCATTTACCAACACTTTGGCATTTCTGTCGGCTGTGCCGCCACTTGCATATCTAAAACTCAAAGTGTAAGTATCAGATGAAGTCCCATTCACATTGAAACTCAGTTGCGAGCCGATGGCATTGTTGATATTAATGTAAGCTGTACCTTTAAAACCTGCATTTTTGGTTTCCAATACTCCATCATAGCTACAAGCATCGGTTTCAATTTCGCTTGATTCAACACAAGCCGTTTTACCAGTTGTACCACCTACGCAACGGTCGCAAATGTCTTTGATTGCTTTACCATTTTCCACTCCTTGGCAGTCGCAACTTTTTACTGTTACCACTATGGCCGATCTGGCACTTTCGCAGTTGACTGCTGTTGTTTTTTGCGAGACATAATACGTAAAAGAACCCGCTGTAGCAGTGCTAGGAACTGGAGCAACATCAGAAGCTGTTCCGCCTGTGGCACTAGTTCCGTACCATACCAATTCGTTTCCAGTGCTTGCAGTGGCCGTCAAAGCCGAAGCAACAACTCCCTGACAATAAGACACATTAGATACAGATGGTTTCGCTGGTGTGGTGCATGGAGTGGTAGAAACACAACCGTCTCCTTCGCCCACTAGGCAACTCAAGTATTCTTCAATGTTGGTGTAACCATCTTTATCATCATCGCCTTTGTCGTCTGCCACGTTCGGATTAAGCCCTCTCATTGTCTCCCAAGCGTCAGGCATTCCGTCTTTGTCGGTGTCTTTAGGTGCTGTTCCACTTGCAACTGTTCCTACGTTTCCAGTTATACCGTTGTCTGATTCACGTTTAATAATTGCACCTTTGGTTCCATAAGATCTGATTTCATTTATAAGATATTTATCAACTTCATCGTGCGGTTTTGAAGCTCCGGCATTTGTTAAAACATATTCAAATGCTTGTGCAGCAGGCATCACTTTTTTCATGCCATTGTAATCGAATGGCTTTGCAACTTTGGTTGCCGACTTATAGTCAGTCATCAAAGTAGGGTCAAATTTTCCATTTTTATTATTATCAATCCAATTGTCGCTGCCATATACGTTGAAAGAAGCTGTGGTTCCGGTAATATGTGAATTAGAACTACTTGATGGTCCGTAAACAAAATTGTTTCCCACCACGTTGGCTTCAGACAAACCATCAGTAGAACCCATAATGTAACCGTTTGAACCCCAGTTATACATAACACAATTTATAACCTCCTGTGTACCTTTTCCCTTCGGATTTCGGGTTTCGTTGTCGATATAAATATTACGAATAGACGACCATTTGCCACTTTGCATCAAACCACCTGTAGAGTGGCCAACAATGTCAAGTCCTTGACCGATGATACAATCTTGAAATGTAAGATTATCAATGTTTGAACCGTTTACATCAACCGTTCCGTCCCAACCCCATGAAATGGACACGTTGTCGAATATGTAATTTTGACCATCCGAAATACCCAATGCGTCTTTACGATAGTCACCGTTTTCGCCCATTCGAATACGGATATAACGAATGATGCTATTTCCAGAAGTATTGTTGAGAGCTACTCCGTTTCCATAAATAGTAATGCCTCCCCCAGGAGCAGTTTGACCAGCAACGTATGTGTTTTTTGGAATAACTAAACGATCTGTTATATTGATAACTCCTCCCACATCAAACACTATAATTCTGTTTGATTTGCTTAGACCATCACGAAGAGAGCCTGCACCTTTATCGTTAAGGTTTGTAACATGATATACCTCACCACCACGGCCACCTGTTGCAAAACGGCCAAAACCTTCGGCTCCCGGAAAAGCCAATTGTTGCGCGAAACTGACATTGCTCAAGGTCAATCCTGCTAGAATTAATTTTTTAACTAATTTCATTTTCATTTATTTTAAAAATCTTTCAAGACTACTCTTTTACTATTTTGTAAATCCTATTTTCAATTTTTAACATGTAAACTCCAGGTCTTAAATCACTTCCAAATTCAAAATCTGCGACATTCACAGCTTTCTCTAGAACTTTGCCATCCACATCAAGCACCAAAACGTTTGAACTTTGACTTGCTTTTAGATAAAAATTAGTTCTACTCGGATTTGGGTAAATGGAAATCAACTGGTCGTTAGCAATGGCTTCTAAACCCGTCACCACACAACCGCCCTTGCTCACACCTTCACTTACATATCCAACTTGGTCGATATTTGCCAAACCATCAGCCGTGTTGGCAACCAATTGAACGGTGTTAGTGCCCGCATTTAGGTTGAGTGTAATATCGATTGTCCCATATGTAGTGAATGAACCAGTCGCAGGGAAAGCAAAAGCAGCATTTTGTGAAACGCCATTCACCAATACGTTGGCATTTCGGTCGGCTGTGCCACCGCTGGCGTATCTGAAACTCAAAGTATAAGTACCAGCAGTTGTCGCATTTACACTGAAAGTTATTTGCGAACCAATGGCATTTGGCACATTGATGTAGCCAGTTCCTTTAAACCCTGCGTTGCTGCTTTCTAACACTCCGTCATAATTGCAAGCATCGGTTTCGATTTCAGAAGAGGAAACACAAGCAGTTTTAGTAGAAGTTCCTCCCACACAACGGCTGCAATTGTCGAGCGTAGCAGTTCCATTTGGAGTTCCGTTACAGTCGGTCGGAACGGCATTTACTACTATTGTTACTACTGTTGAAGTGGTTGTATTTCCACCATTGTCGGTAGCTTTGGCGGTGATGCTGTACGTTCCTGCCGCTACATTTGACCAAGTGTAGGTGTATGGAGAAGTTGTCGCGGTACCTAACAAGGTGGTTCCATTGAAAAACTCTACTTTGCTAATTGTACCATCTTCATCCGTAGCTGTGGCAGTAAGTGTTACCGAAGCTGGGGCGTTGAAAGTAGCATTAGTAACTGGTGCAGTGATGCTCACAACAGGAGGCTTAGGCAAAACAGCTACGCAAGAACCCGATCCTGCTTCTGTGAAAATGCCCACTGTACGCTCCCAAGAAAATCCAGATTCTGTTGCTTTGATGGTTACATAACCCATTCCACAAGAGGATGGAGTGAATTTTGCCACGCCATTAGTTATCGTGCAAGTTCCGCCTGTCACTTTTGAAATTGCATACGTTGGAGAACTGAACCCACGGAACAAATCGGCTAGGGTTAAACTTTGCGTAGCATTGAATGCAATGGTATAATGTGGATTTGCCAACCAGTCAAGATATTCTTCCAATTCGGTGTAGCCATCTCTATCGGCATCGGCATTTGCATCAGAGAAATCATTTTTTGCCGAATTCGGGTTTGATCCGTAATAAGTTTCCCACCAGTTAGGAAGTCCGTCATTGTCGGTATCGAAATTGCTTGGACGTGAAGTGGTCGCAAAATTATCATAACCGCCAGCATCCGTTTCACGATCTATCAAACCAACAATTCCAGTTACGCTGCCTTTGTATTTGGTAGTTCCTGTTTTGGTTTCGTTCACCAAACGAATATCTCTATCACTTGTAAAAGGCTGATTATTCCCAACATCTGACAAAACCACTTTGAAAGCATCTTTAGCCGAATGAACTGTTGCTAATGATGAGAAGAAAGGGGTGCTAGGCCAAATATTGTAGGTAGGCATCGGGAATCCCGATTCTAAATTTATTTGTCTTCCACAGCTATTATTGGTTCCATCGCATGTGAAACCACTACTTTGGTTTGCAATAATATTTCCAGAGAAATAACATTGTTCTGTGCCTGTACCATAGCCTTTTATATCAAGAGACATGACGTAGTTAATGGTGGTAGCTGGGCCTTTTTTGTAATAGTTATTCACAAACTGCACTTGATGAACTTCTCCGTCAGTTGCTCGTCCGCCATAATTATAAACTATATTGTTAAACAAATCGAGTTTACTTGCCCACACGCCAGAACCGTCAATGGCATCGCCCATACTCCAGTTACGGCCTTTGTTGTGAACCAACAGGTTATGATGATACGAACCTGTTTTCCCACTGATAGTACCCGCATAAGCATGTTGAGTTCCAGCAGGATAATTGCTATGATTCGCATCATTTAAAGCCTCACCTATGAGTGTTTTTTGAAGCGTTACATTTTTACCACCTCTTGAGCTAAACTGTTCATCAATCGCAAAGTTGATAGAACAATGGTCTAAAATTGAGTTGTCGGAACCAGTAAGACCCATACCGTCAAAAGTTATTCCATAGCCAATTTGCACTCTCATGAATCGAGTGATTCCATCGTTTCCTGTAGAACCAAAAGGTGCTTTGCGAATACAAATTCCTTCACCCGGAGCCGTTTGGCCAGCAATGGTTACGAATGGATCGCTTTGTACCATTCGGCCAGTTGAAACAATAACACCACCCACATCAAATACAATAGTACGTGGTCCTTTTTCAACTTCCACTGCATAACGCAAGCTTCCAGGATTCGAGTCGTCTTTTAAATTGGTCACGTGCACCACTTTTCCTCCTCTTCCTCCTATTGCATATCTTCCATAACCTTCTGCACCCGGAAAAGCATCGTGACGAGGTTTGAAAACCCAAACATTTCCTTTGGTAACCACACCTGCCGCAGTTACTTCGTCCACACGCCAGTAATAGGTATCAAGATTGTACAATCCGCTTACTTTGTAGGTAGTGGTTGTTTGTTCTGCTTTCAAAGCCGAAGCCATGCCATTTACTACATCGTTTTGATTGGTACTGAAATACACTCTATGTTTTGCTGCACTTGCTGCGGCAGTCCAACCAAGTGTAAACGTGCCATTGTCGGCATTCACGTGCAAATCGCCATCATCTGGAACAGGGTCAGTGGCTTGTTCTTTTACATTTGGCGTATTTAATTCAAAACCATTGATAACTACGTTTTTAAGAGAAGCTGAATTGTTGGTTTGTGCTTTGTAAAGAATCACCGTGCTTTTGCCTGCCGTTGCACTAAAAGTCACATACGAACTTTGTACGGTCTTGTAGTCCAACGCCCGTTTTGAAGGAGCCAGTCCAGTGACTGTTTGTGTGCCATTTACCACAACATCGATGGGTGCAAATGAATTACTTGGATCTTGCATGGCATTGTGGAAAGCCATGAAACTATGTGTTCCTGTCGCCAAGCCCGTAATGGTTAGTTCTATTTGTGCACCTGCGTCCCCATCTTGCACCGTCAAACCATCGCAAGTCAAACGGGCATAGTTGGGGTTTTGAACGCCCACTTTGTACCAATCCGCTTTCAAAGCCGAACCGTTGCTACCTACCTTTTTGAAGGTAAAAGTAACGCCATTGATAGTTTTGCTTGTAGAAACTGCATTGTCTGGAATCCAAGGCAAATAGTTGGGGTCGTTACATTCGGCCTCCGTACGTCCGCTCATGTTCAAATCCACTTTCGCTACGGGACTTTGAGCATGTAGCATTCCAGCAGAAAGTAAAATCGAAACAAAAATTACTTTTTTAAGTATCGACTTTGTTGACCAAATGGAGTTAAATCTTTTTTTCATATTATAAATTTTTATTCATAATTATTAAAAAGAAGAGCAAGCACACCTACCCTTCTTTACATAAATTACAAATGCTATTCTTTGACTAGTTTGTAAACCTTATTCTTTATTTTCAAGAAATAAATACCTGCTTTAAGTGACGATCCAACCAAAACATTGGAAACACCTTTGTGCTCTTCTTGAATTTTGCCATCTAAATCAACAATTTGCAAGTCAATATTATTTTCAGAAACAATGGTAAAATGTGTTTTACTAGGATTTGGGAAAATAGACAAATGTTGATCAGTGCTTATGTCTTCGATACTCGTCACTACACATCCGCCTTTGCTTACACTAGTACTCACGTAACCAATTTGGTCAATATTAGGTAGCCCATCAGCTGTGGCAGAAACGAGTTTGATGATGTTTTGCCCTGCAAGCAAATTAAATGTAATATCAACAGCCTTCCAGTCAGTAAATGAACCAGTAGATAAGAAACTAAGATTACTTGGCAAATTGTTTCCATTTAAACTTACTTGAGCTGGACGGTCGGTTGTGCTACCATTAGCATAGCGGAAGCTTAATGTCGCACTACCAGCTACATTAGCGTTTACATGAAAAGTAATAGAAGTTCCCAATGCATTGTCAACGTTTACGTAAGAAGTTCCTTTGAATCCTGAGTTTTTAGTTTCTGTGATTCCATCAAAAGCACAAGCATCTGATTCAGCTTCACCTACTGATGAACAAGCAGTTTTTCCTGTATTTCCCCCAATACACCTGCCGCAATTATCAAGGGTTGCAGTACCGTTTTTCACACCATTGCAATCCAAACAAACAGTTTCTGCCACTCCGCAACCGCATTGACCAGCCGCTACCTTGTTTACATCATTTGGACACAAATCAGTTTTATCTTCTACATAGCCAGTTGGTTGCAAGCAAGACGATTGTGTAGAATTAGGATCACCAAATCCATCTCCGTCCGAATCTTTATACCAAGTTTTTGCAGTACAAGCACCAATCTTTCCTACGCCCGAATACTGTGGTACAATCGTTTTTACATCGGTAGTTTTGGTGGTGAGCACGTTAGAGTAATTGTAAGTGATGTTGGCTGTACAATTAGCTGGGAATGCCCTTGGTTGTGTCTTGCTTAAATAGTTGTCGATACGCTCTGTACTACCTTTTGAATCGTTGGGAGTGTAAATTGCGTTTTCAAAATTTTCGTAATAGTTTTTTTCAACCCTCACACAAGTACCCGCTCTAATTTCAGTTGGAGAGTTTGCGTCTTTCACATAGTTGTTGAAAAAGTGTCCGGTTGCACCTCTGTACATTGGCACACGCAATTTCACTTTGTTATAGTAGTTATGATGGTATGTAACTTTACGGTCGGCATATAAATCATCGTCGCCAGCACCCACAAGACCACCTTTCCAATGGTCGTGAAAATAATTCCATGAAACTGTGATAAAACCTGTTTGGTCACGAATGTCTAACAAACCGTCATACTTCCCAACAATGGGTTGTTTGTCTGGATCTTCAGAAAATAATTCACAATGATCTACCCAAACGTTTTTGCTCGTTCCCATAATCACGATACAGTCACCACCATTTACAGTGCCCGGATCACTTAACCCAACCAAGGAAATCTTGATATTTTGTATAATGATGTTGTTTTGGTTTTCGATTTCAATACCCACGCAACTTAAAAAAGCCGTGCTTCCAACTCCAATAATGGACTTGTTTGATTTCACCTGAATTTTACCACCAGTAGTACCGTTTTTGATGGTACCTTCCACATTGATGATGTATTTTGTGTTACTTTCTGCATAAGATTTCAACTCTGCAAAAGTTTTGGCAGTCACCACAGTACCACCTTGTCCGCCAGTGGTACCACCGTTTTGCGTGGCAAAACCAACCAAATCAAAATTTGGTTGAGCAGGCAGCAGTGTTGCCATGAACATTGCAATTACAAACACTAAGTTTTTCATAACTATTCTTTTATGAGTTTAATTGTTTTGTTTTTAATAATTAGCAGATATACTCCTTTAGGACAATTGATTAAATCAATTTCTTTACCATTACCTTTTAGCAATTCTTGTCCATTGGCATCTTGTAACATCCATGAAGCTTCATTTTCCCAAGAAACCTTCCCATGTGTTGGATTGGGATAAATAGTAAAGTTTGAAATCTCAGAATTATTTTCTAGTGAGGTTACCACACAGCTTCCTTTGCTCACACCCGAACTAACATAACCAACTTGGTCAATATTTACTAAACCATCGGCTGTGTTGGCCACTAGCTGAACGGTATTTGAACCTGCATTTAGGTTTAATGATATTTCTATTGTATTATAGGTTGTAAAAGCTCCTGTTGCAGGGAATGCAAATGCAGCGTTTTGTGAAGTGCCATTTACTATTACTTTGGCATTTCTATCTGCCGTACCTCCACTTGCATATCTGAAACTTAGAGTATAAGTTCCAGCAGTTGTAGCATTTACATTGAAGCTAATTTGAGAACCAATAGCATTTGGAACGTTGATGTAACCAGTACCTTTGAAACCAGCATTACTACTTTCAACTACACCGTCATAACTACAAGCATCTGTTTCTAGCTCTGAAGCAGAAGAACAAGCAGTTTTTGTAGTTGTTCCTCCTACACATCTGCCACAATTATCAAGGGTTGCGGTTCCATTAAGAGTTCCATTACAATCTGCCACAACAGCTACAAGTGTTATTGCAGAAGATGTGGTAGTAGCTCCACTATTGTCGGTAGCCACTGCCGTGATTGTGTATGTGCCAGCAACAACATTGGTCCAAGTAAATGAGTATGGACTTGTTGTGCTTGTTCCAATCAACGTAGTACCATTATAAAATTCTACTTTAGTGATAGTTCCATCGCTGTCGGTTGCAGTAGCAGTAAGTGTAACATTTGATTGTGCAGCTACTGTTGCATTGTTTGCAGGTGCTGTGATGCTTACAGTAGGTTTTACGTTTGCCACAGAACTACATGTGCCTGATACGAAAACACCAATCGTTTTAGTCATGGTGGCTCCAGCTGCATCTTTTACAGTTAAGTTGAAAGATGCAAATCCGCACTTACTAGCTGTGAAAGTAGCTGTGCTACCTGAAATTGCCACAGTTCCATTTACAACTGAAGAAAACGAGTAAGTAGGAGTAGTTTTTGAGTATCCAACAAACATTGCTTTTAAATCTATTGTTTGCGAACCAGTAGTTACAAAGTAATGAGGTTCTGCCATCCAGTTTAGATATTCTTCCAATTCTGTATAGCCGTTTTTATCAGGATCGGCATTTGCATCTGCAAAGTTGCCAGAAGCAGTGCTATTACTTGAACCAGTGGCTGTTTCCCAAAAGTCTGGCAAACCGTCTTTGTCTGAATCCCAATTACTAGCTCTTGTCAAGGCTGGGTAATTTTCATATCCACCTACATCGCTTTCGTTATCAGGGAAACCTGGTTTTCCGGTAACACTTCCTTTGTATTTGTAAGTACCGTTCAGTGTTTCATCTACAATTCTAATGTCGTGATCGTCAAAAACTGGTTGTGTTTGACCTACATCAGACAACACGCTTTTGTAAGCATCAGTTGCACTTTGCACCGTCACATAAGAAGGGAAGAAAGGAGATGACACAAAACCTTCATATTTTTTATAGTCTCCGTTGGTATATGTCTCAGTGCGACCAGCCGATTGATTAGATTCATCAAAATAACCTGGCATCACATTGCCTGAGAAATATGCTCTTTGCGAACCTAATCCTATACCTTCGTGGTCGATAGTTAAGGCAACGAATTTTTTACTTCCAGCACCTGGTTTGTAATAGTTGCCTACAAAATTCACTTCCATAGCACCACCATCGGTAGTACGGCCACCCCAGTTGTACACCACATTGTTGGTAATGTCTAATCTACCAGCCAGATATCCATTTCCGTCTAAGCCACCACCCATACTCCAGTTACGTCCATAATTGTGTGCAAGTAAGTTATGATGGAAACTTCCTACATCGCCACCAATTGTACCCGCATAGCCATGTTCTGTTCCTGCTGGATAATTTTGGTGACCAGCCGCATTCAAAGCTTCCGAAATAAGCGTTCTTTGTAGCGTGATATTTTTTCCACCTCTTGAACTGAACGACTCATCAATTGTCCAACTGATTGAACAGTGGTCTAATATACTGTGATTTGCTCCAGTTAAGCCCATACCATCGTAGGTAGCACCTCCACCTAAACGTACTTTTAAGTGACGTCCGATCAAGTCATTTCCTGTGCAACCAAATGGAGCTTTACGAATACAAATCCCTTTGCCCGGAGCGGTTTGTCCAGCTATGGTAATAAATTGGTCACTGCAAATAATTCTTGACTCTAAGGCAATCACACCCGAAACGTCGAATACAATTGTTCTTGGACCATCGTAGTTTTCTACAGCATCGCGTAATGAGCCTGCACCTGTGTCATTCAAATTGGTAACATGAATCACTTTTCCACCACGTCCACCAATGGCAAAACGACCATATCCTTCAGCACCCGGGAAAGCCAATTGTCTTTTTCTGAACATCCAAGTGTTGCCTTTAGTTACAACACCAGCTGCGGTAACCTCGTCTATTCTCCAATAATAGGTATCTAATGCATACAACCCTGAAACTGCGTAGCTTGTAGCAGTTTGTTGTCCTTTGTAAGTTGCAGATGATGTTGTTGCGTTGGTTACGCTTGCTTCGTCTTTACCAAAATAAACTCTGTGAGCGGTGGCACTAGCACCAGCAACCCAAGTCAAATTAGCTGAACCATTGTCGGCATTGAAATGCAAATCTCCATCAGCTGGGGATGGATTCTTTGCTTGGCTTTTTACATTGGGGGTATTTAACTCAAAACCATTGATATACACATTTTTCATGCTTTGCGAACCCGAAGTTTGGGCTCTATATGAAATGGTTACACTTTGTCCTGCACTTACAGTAAAAGTTACATAAGATGACTGAACTGCATCGGTAGTGATAGCCCTTTCAGACATAACCACATTTGAAACCACCTTCGAATTGTTTACATATACATCTATGGGAGCAAAATCGTAAGTAGCTGGATCATCTAATGCATTGTGAAACGCCATAAACGAGTGTGTACCAGCAGATAATCCTGAAATTGTCAAATCAATCTGAGCTCCCGAATTACCACCATCCACATACATACCATCACAAATCAAACGAGCATAGTTTGGAGCAGAAACACCCGCTTTATACCAATTGGGTCTCAAGGCTGTTCCGTTGCTACCTGCTTTTGAAAATTTGAAAGTGACCCCATTCACAGTTTTTGAAGTAGTTATAGCATTATCGGGAATCCAAGCCACATAGTTGGGGTCATTGGTTTCGGCTTCCGTTCTTCCGCTCATGTTCAAATCTACTTTGACAATTGGATTTTGTGAATAAGCATAAAGGCTCATGAAATAAAGAATTAATGCTGTTTTTTTACTTAAATGAAAAATTATTGGAGACATCTACTATAGTATTTTATTTCTATAGTATTTAACACATTAAAAATCCACAAGTAACATATTTTATAATTTTTATTTCAAAGCTTGACTCTTATGAATAAATGTAAAAAACTTTACCAAATTGAGATAGCTTTAAAAATTAAATTAGTTTAATTGTTTAATTTTTAACAATCCTATATGATTCACCTTTAACTTTTACAATATAAATACCCGACATATAATTGTGTCCAAAACTCACATCTGATACTTTTAAAAATTCATCTACCAAAACACCATTCATATTAAATATTTGAATATCTACCACATCAGAATTATTTAATTTAAACAAACCTAAATTTGAATGGTATGAAATTATTGGCTTTTGACTACTTTCATCCAATTCAAAACCTGTAACTATTGAATTAACAATTATTGTTCCTCTGCGTGTTGAATCTGGGCTACCTCCAACCGTTGTTACAGCATAACTAAATACACCAATTTCTGTAGGCGTTCCACTTATTGATACCGTTTTAGTGGAATTGTTAATATTTACTACAATACCTGCAGGCATACCTGTTACAGTAACTGTATTTGCATTTGCCCAAGCATACGAAAAATTAGTGATAGCAGAACCCAATATAATAGTTTGATTAGACGAACCTGCTCCTTGTTTGGTTAAGGTTGCTTTTTGAGGAGCGGCATTTATCACTACAGTAACAGCACTAGACGTAGTTGTTGCTCCCAAATTATCAGTTGCAACTGCTGTAATAGAATAACTACCAGCAGCTACATTACTCCAAGTATATGAATATGGACTGGCATTGTCTGAGCCTAATAATGTAGTACCATTATAAAATTCAACTTTTGCTATACTTCCGTCAGAATCGGTTGCTGTGGCACTGATAGTAATAGAAGCAGGTGCTGTAAATGTAGCATTGTTGGTAGGTGAAGAAATACTAACAGTTGGGGCAACATTGCTTGAACTTGAACTACAACCAGTAGCAGGCAAGGTAGCTCCTGCAGATGCCGTAACTAATGCTTTTACTTTTGAAGCTTCTACAATTGGTAAAGTATAAGGAGGTGTAAATGAAGTTCCTTTTCCTAAAATATTACCAGAAGTATTTGTAAAAACATTATTTCTTACGGTTACAGCTGTAGATTTTCCATCCAACGTTGGGCAAAACCTATTTGAAACATTGCGATAAGGAATGAGACTAAAAGTACTTTTGTTCTGATTGCCGTCATTTTGATTTGTACATTAGAAGTTGATGATAATGCTTTCATTTCCCTTGTTAAATATGTAAGACTCTTTTAAATTCTTGATAGCGACATTGACAATATTCTTCTGTTCATACACATTTTTGATAAGTATGGAGTTGGTGATTTTCAAGTCTTTCGTGTTTTTGGACCAGTTGTAACGTAGTGTGACTAAGACCATGGCATGATCTGTAAACTTGAGCTCCTCCACCCAATCGAGACTTTGAAATTGAGGCGCAAGGATTTCATTATTGCCAAACAGTTGAAATTGGGACAAAACAAATCGTTCAACCGGCTTTTGTATATCTACATCAAAAGGATGACGTAGATAATGGTTGAACTTTTTTTCTGGATGCAAACCTGAAAGTTGGGGTTGTAAATCTTCTGTAAAGATTTTGATTTTAACAATCAAAGAACCTTCGGAGTGTTTGATACTGGTAACGGAAATTTTTTCAAGTGCGTGGCCAGAAGCCTGAACCGCATAAAAACACAACAGCAATAACAGCCATCTATAATGCCGTTTTTCCCCTCCATTCAGGCTGTTTTTTGACTCCATTGTTTCTGTCTATACTTATCCTATTAAATGGATACTCTTTAAAGCACTAAAAAGTAACGGAATATTTAAAGTTTTTATAAAAGATTCTATTAGGCAATCGTCCCAAAAATAGGATGCAGCTTTTAGACTGCATCCTCGTAACAACATCGGCTTATAATCTCACCCCTTCATCACTTTATACGCTTTTTGATCAATTTTAAGAAAGTAGATGCCAGACTTTAGATTACTATCAAACTCCAAACTTGATACGTTTTTGTGTTTTTTCAATATTTTACCTTCCCAATTCAGTACCTGTACACATACTGTTCGATTTTTCTCGCAGTAGGGCCGAGCCTCATAAAAAGTTTGGAATAACAGGACTTAAGCCATGCGCTTTTCGGATGAAAGGGTTAGATTCCTTAAATTTGGCGACCATTAGTAAACACCGAAGGAACACTGATGTTTAGAACCCAGTCGATTTTTGGTCGGAAGTGTAATGGCTCCCATTATGGCTTAAGGGTTGGAGGCTTAGAAGTCTTATAGAATAATCCATACTTCATTTGAAGACATCTCTAATTCATTACAAATCTTCCTTAGTTGATTTCAAAACATCTTTAGTAATTTTATAAAGCTCTTTAATTGGTTTCAAGACAATCTACCTTGTTTGCAAATCACCCTTTACGTAGAATGAGCAGAGGGAATATTGGTTAATATTGTTGATGGATTGCTAGGAATCTGGGTTTGCCCCCGACCATACTATACGTTGAGTGAAGCGCTCTACGTATCGATCTAGGTTTTTAGAGCATGTCCCAGCTTTCTTAGAAGGTTATGTCTGATCTTCTACAAAACTTGGAAAGTCAAACTTCTGAGCTTTCATTTATATATTTTCCTAAAATACGATGCTGTTATAACTTGTTGATATATATGTTTTTGTATTTTATGACAATCATTTTATCTTTTTTAACAATTAAATTCTCTGCCTAATATTGAGTTTTGTAAAGTTTGATTATTCAAATATATAATTAAATTTTTTCAATGAATCAAAACATGTCATTATGAGAATAACACTACTCACATTGGGTCTTCTAAGTACATTCATTAGCTTGCAAGCTCAGACTTTGCCAACAGGAACTAGATTAAAGGATGTGAATCCCGCCATCAAAGTAGGAGGTACTGTTCAATCGGGCACTACAGAGGCTACTCAGCTGTTAACTAACAATAGTTCTTTTCAAACGGTGTTCAAGCGGGAATTTAATCTAGGGCAGACCACCGCTTACCCTGGTTGGGAAACTTGGACAGGTTTGAAACAATATGATTTCACCAAGTTCAATCAAGTGGTCGACTATTTCTATAACAACAATATCCCTGTTTCTGCCCATTTGTTGGCAGGGCCCAACACCTATTATCCTGAATGGTTCAAAACTGCTACATATTCAAATGCCGATTTGGAAGGTATACTGGAGGATTACATCAAATCGACCATTCAATCAAACAGCAACAATACAAAGGTAAAGTACTGGAACGTAGCCAATGAAGCACTCAATTGGGACGGCCACTACTATGCAAATGTGGCCGATTGCAAGTTTCAGCAGTTGGGCTGGGAAAACGATTTGTCAGGATTGACCGGTGCAGCCAAAGTACACCAACAGCATCCTGTATGGGTGAGAAAATCTCTTGAAATGGCTCGTAAATATACTAACAACAAAATAGAGCTTAGAGATTACGGAACAGACTTCTGGGGTGTGAGCAAGTCTGATGCTTTTTACCAACTGGTAAAGCACTTGAAAAACAGTGGGGCTCCGTTGGATGCGGTGGGTCTACAGGGGCACTTTACCTTGGACAACTCCTCGAATGATTGGAGTAAACTTAAGCAAGCCATTTTGGAATACAAAAAATTGGGACTAGAAGTGTACATAACAGAGATAGATCTAGCCGATGCCGCCAAAAGTTGGAGTCAAGACAAAGCCTTGCGTCAACAAGAGCAATATAAACAAATGATTCAGGCAATTGTTCAGGGTGGAGCCGATTGGATTTGCTTTTGGGGCTTGAGAGACAACTGGAACCTCTATTGGCTTTATGATCAGAAGCCTTTACCGTTTGACGAGAATCTGAATCCCAAACCAGCTTACTATGGTATACAAGAAGGTCTGAAACCCAGCGTGGTCAGTGCCCTTGATGGCGAAAGTACTCAGCAATTCTCCTTTGAGTTATTCCCAAACCCCTTCTCCGACGCCATCTATATCGATGCAGAGCAGGAGATGGAATATGAAATATATGACCTCGTTGGCACTTTGATGGAGAAAGGGAAAGCACTTCAAGGAAGTATGCTCGGGCGATCGCTTCCACAAGGGCTGTATACTGTAAAAGTGAAGTGCGAAAACTATGAAACCCTTCACAAGGTTGTAAAGCATTAATGCCGCTCAGACAACCAACTGAGAAAAGCCAAGTCAAAATAAATTTCTCATTGCCTGAATCGCCAGTTTCAAGCAATGAGAAATTTTGTTTCAAAAGCCCCAAGAAGATACTTTTTGGTAAATCACTTTCTTAAGGAGCCGAAAAATCTATAATTTTATAGATCAAAACTTTGTACAAATTAAATGCAATTAGTAAAAAGAGCCTTTTATACAACTGTTAGTTCACTAAGAGATCAGCTGTATTTTATAGCCACCATACTACTTTCACTTTGTTTCTATTTTTTGTTTCTGTACGAAAAGCCCCTCAACATATTTCCAAATACGGATGAGGTCGACGTCGAGGCCTACGATGACAGGATAGATCATGGAAACTCAAAGGTGAGGACATTCCAATGGACAGACTCATTGATTACCTTTCAATACGAACTCGACAGAGGCTTTTCTCATCCATACACTGGGCTGACCTTCTTTCCCAAGAGCGGAATGTTTAACCTAGATAATTTTAATAAGGTAGAAATAAGCTTTCTCGAAAATTCCGAGGATAACTTTTTCCTGTCGGTCAACACCGAAGATCCAAAGGTTATTAACAAAAAGCATAGACTGGCACAAAGGCGTTCTCATTTGCATGTAAAAGTAAAAGACGCATCCAAGCGTGTTGTGGTAAACTTGAGCGACCTAATTACTCCCAATTGGTGGTACGAGGTCATTGGGCAGTCGCCCAACGAATTTGACGACATAGACCTGTCCAAGACTGGGAGTATGCAGCTGACCATAGGAGTCTCACCGAGAATCAATCATTTAGAGACCATAAAGTTGTTGTCCATAAAAATTTACAAAGACAACACTGTGGCTATATTCATTTTGGTGGGTTTTGTGGTTCTAGCACTTTTTGTGTTAGTCTTTATCAATTGGTTGCGTTTGTACAAGTTAAGCAAAACCCAAATAGAGATCAAATACAAAGCCGTAGAAGGTACAGATATAGGAGAAGTCGATAAGTACGACCAGAGCTTTCTCGAATATATACATACACACTACGACGACCCAGACTTGACCTTGACCAGGGTCGCAGACGAAACAGGGGTGCAGGAGCGAGCGATTTCTAAACTGATTTTGGACAAATACAATTGCAACTTTAAAACCTATGTGAACAGGATAAGAGTAGAAGAAGCCCAAAGATTATTGACAAATCCTAAGTTGAATATCAGTGAAATAGCCTATTCCGTGGGATTCAACAGTCCGAGCGCTTTTAACAAGGTCTTTAAGAAAATAACAGGTACTACGCCCTCCTCTTTAAAATAAGCATATTGGCTGGTGGAGACGTTCTTGTAATGGCACCTCACTGGCGCAAGTTTCGTAAAATGTGTGATATTCATCCCAAGATCCAATACATAGAATCAGCAGAGTACATAAAGGCTTACCTATTCTGCTGTTCGACATGCTTTGCAGAAGATCGCAAGCAAAGTTGGACTTTTCAAATATGTCTTGTACTGAGCGTGGCTATGCCTGTTTCTCCATACAGCTTAAGTCGGGACAGGCTCTCAATTTAGATCGCAGCATTGACGTTCTGCATCGTTGTTATTTTTTAATTATTTTATAAACAAAAGACTCACCATTTGATATGATTTGAAGTGCGTATGGACCTTTGTCTAGGTTTCCTCCAATTGCCTTTTCTTCTATATTATGGTCATGTGCTACCAATTGACCCAATACATTATATAGTTTGTAACTAAATAGCTTATTATGTTTCAGATTGACTTCGCTCTCAAATGGATTGGGATACAATTGAATAAATTCAGAAATATCATTTTCTTCTATGCCTGTAACCATCCCTTTGAACTCAACATAGTTTAAGTTGATATAACTTTGAGCACCTATGGTGAGCCTCATGATCTGTGGTCCCGCGGTTAAATTAATACCTTTTACAGTAATCGTTTGCCATACTTGCCAGCCAGCCGTATTGGGAATGGCAACATCTTTGGCTATTGAAACACTATCGATATCCACAGAAAGCGTTCTACCTGTACCATCGCAAGCTACTCGTATATCCAAATCATATTTTCCTGTATTGGCCACATTAACTGTATATTCAAGCCATTCCCCAGCTTTAGTATATCCCAGATTATATCCCCCTCCATTATCAGTACAGGTTTCAATATCTACATCTTCGTTTGTTCTGTAATTGACCGCAGGTGTAACCTCACTTCCCGGGCTATCATCCATATAGGCTACATTATTGCCACCTTCGTCGTATTCTTCTAATTGTATTATGCCGGGGATCGTGTGCGCCAGTCCTTTGTAAGGAGTATTGGGTTTATCTTCGACGAGGCCATATTGAAAAAGAAATGGTAAAAAATCTCGTAAGTCCAGTCTCCAACATACAAAGCTATGTCCACCCGGATGTTCCCAGTAGTTGACTTTGATGCCGTTTGCACGCAGTACCTTCATGGTCTCCGCACCGTTATTATAGGCGATATCTCCAGTGCCTCCTTGCCCATAATAAAGGTAACGCATGCTCTGTTGAATTTTGGTCCCATTGCCAGCCAAATAGGTTTTCATTACATTGTATACATTGTCGCCAATGAACCAACCTGAACTAAAAACACCCATATAACCAAAAAGATCATAGCGGTACAGACCCGCATCCAATACCTGTAAACCACCCCAAGAAAGGCCCGCAAGTGCGCGACTGTCTTTATCGGTTTTGGCCCTGTAGGTTTTTTCTACAAAGGGAATGACATCGTTACAAAGTTCTCTTGTAAAAAGATCTGGCGCAAAATCGGGAACATCAGGCATCGCAACGATCATCGGTTTTGTCTTGCCTGATGAGATGGCTTGGTCCAAGATTGCTTTGGCATTTCCATCGTTGGTGTTTGTCCAAGTATAGTAGCGCTGTCCTCCTCCATGCATCAAGTAAAAAGTGGGATAATACGTAGTATTAGTCGTATAACCATCGGGTAAGTACACGTTCATTTTACGGGTACTATTCATGGTTTTGGAAAAATAGGACACTTCTACGATACTACTTGCAGCAAAACTCTTGGTGGCGAATAGGCCACCAAGGAGTAGATACAGGATTAACTTACTGAGTAAATTCATTAAAAGAAGATTTTGAAAGATTCTATTTTTATCGTCTTGTAATCTTGTAAAAAGATGTACCCTTGCCATTTTGAACCTGTAACACATACAGACCAGGTGCTAGTGATTGTCCAATCTTGTTTTCCGTTTTTAAGGTTCCCTCTTCCACTTTAGCTCCGCTGAGGTCGGTAATGTTATAGGTACAATTGCTGGTTGTTTTCACCTGTAGCCCCTCTTCTCCAAATGGATTAGGATACAATTGAATAGATTCAGAAATTCCATTTTCTTCTATACCAGTCACAATGCCTTTGAACTCGACAAAGTTTAAGTTGATATAACTTTGAGCACCTATGGTGAGCCTCATGATCTGTGGTCCAGCGGTCAGATTAATGCCTTTTACGGTAATCGTTTGCCATACCTGCCAACCTGCCGTATTGGGAATGGCAACATCTTTGGCTATTGAAACACTACCCATATCCACAGAGAGCGTTCTACCAGTACCATCGCAAGCGACACGGATGTCTAAATCATATTTTCCTGTACTCGCAACATTAGCTGTATATTCAAGCCATTCGCCAGCTGTGGCATATCCCAGATTATACCCCCCACCATTATCAGTACAGGTTTCAATGTCCACATCTTCATCTGTTCTGTAATTGACCACAGGTGTAACATCACTTCCGGGGCTGTCGTCCATATAGGCTACATTGTTACCACCTAGGTCGTATTCTTCTAATTGTATGACGCCAGGAATAGCATGTGCCGTTCCTTTATAGGGACCTTGTGGCTGTTTGACTTTTATAATGATGGTGGCTTCAGAGCTATTGCCTGCATTGTCGGTGGCAACAGCCTTAATGGTATGATCGCCCAGAGTAGCTCCATTCCAAATATAAGAATAAGGCGAAGTATTGTCAGTATTCAGCAAAGTGGTACCGTCATAAAAGCGGACATTTGATACGCTTCCAGTACTTACAGTTGCCGTTGCTGAAATAGTAATGGCATTACCTACAAAAATCTCATCTGTAGTGAGTGGCGAGGTAATACTCACTTTTGGACCATTGGAAGCAAAAGACCAGTGGTCAAAATTGAATAAACTAGCTGAGTTGCCTTTAAACACAAAATACAAATTTTTCACACCTGTGGTTTGGGTAACGGAGGTAGTGACTGTTTGCCAAGTTTGGTTACCTCCCGTGTTAGGTACTTGTAGAGTTCCTAATAGCGTACCTGTGGTGCTTCCCACTCTAATTTCTATACTACCGCCCGTTTTGGTACTTGCCACGCTTGCCGAAAAGCTACTGACGCCAGATCCGAAATCGACACCCTCGACCATGATGTAATCACTATTATCTATAAAGGCGACATTCATGCCTCCCGCATTGCAGACCTCTGTTTCAATACCTTTGTTATCACTCATAGTCTCTGCTTCCACACGTTTGAATGGGTTCAAATAGCCTAGCTGGGTCAAGCCATTCGCAGTGTTTGTCATTTGGGTGATCTTTCCATCTGCCTGATGAACAATCTTATCTATGGCTAGATTACGCTTATAAGTTGAAGTTATTCCAGCTGTATTTGCCACAATTCGATTATGATATGCCTGATACCATTCGTTATTAAACTTAAAAACAGCTTGGTGATTATTGTTATTGTTGCTGGGTGGTTGGCCCGACATCACTCCTCCATAAGTAAATCCCGAGGTTGGGCTGTTACTTACCATATAATCGATTCGCAATCCTGCACTCGAATTAGTTGAATATGAAAAATAATACTTACCATTGTGCTTGTGCATCCACGACGCTTCAAAAAAGTTAGGTACTGTCCATTTGCCAGCAGACCCACTGGTGCTGATCATATCGCTGTTCAATTTAATCCAGCGCATATTATCGTTCCCATTTCCTCCGAAATACATATAGGCTTGTCCATCATCATCCACAAAAGTCATCGGGTCAAACAGCCAGCCATTAAAAGGCGAAACACCAGGAGTGTTAGCATTCACAAATTGCTTATTTATCGCATCTTTAAAGGGACCTGTGGGACTATTGGAAACGGCTACACCAATGGCGCTCCCTCCATTGCCAAAGTATAAGTAGAATTTACCATTTTTGTAAGCCACCGAAGGTGCCCAACTGAGATTAGCCCATGATGCATCGCGTGGAACTTGAAACACCGCACCATGGTCTGTCCAGTTTTTCATGTCGCTACTGGAAACACACACAAACGACTTCATATCATAATTTGAACCATTTTCATCGTCGTTAGAACAATAAAGATAGACACGGCCATCGTAAACAACCGAACCAGGGTCTGCCAAATAGCGGTACGACACTATGGGATAATCCGCAAAAGAAGCGATTGAAATTCCAATCAAGATTAAATTTAACAGTAGACGATTTATCGTTTTCATAAGCAATATTTTTAATAGTGTTTAAATGCTCAAAACCACCTCTGCCAAATTTGATTCCTCAAAATAAGGCAGATCAGTAGCTCTATAGCCATCTCTCTCTCAACAAGTTCCTTCATTTTAGCGTTGGAACTCATTTCAGAGAAAATCAAGCCCGATACAAAACAGCATTAAAAAAAGTAACGCTACGTCTGAAAAAATATTTACAAAGGGGACGGGTGAGTATTAAAACTCAATATTTAAAATTCACAATTTCAGCGAAGCTGAATACTATTCAATCCTTAGTTTACAGTAAATCTTGGGGTAATCTTTTTATAGCGTTCAGCTATTATAAGGAAATGAAATGTCGGAGAGATTTCGACCCTCGCCAACGTTAAAATTAGTTACTGATGACTATTATTGGTGATTTTAGCCTTCCTAGGGAATAAAAAGGCCATCTTTCGATGGCTTTGGATTTGCTTATTTTTTACGTTGTATCACCTTCAAGGTAGCTTTTACGATATCCTCAGCGGTGAGTCCGTACTTTTTCATCAATTCGTCTGGCGTACCACTTTCGCCAAAAGTATCTTGTACGGCTACGATTTCCAAAGGCTTGGGATCGTTACAAGACAGCACATGGGATATGCTTTCTCCCAAGCCTCCCAGTTTATTATGCTCTTCGGCACTTACTGCACAGCCTGTCTTGGCAACCGATTTTAATATGGCTTCTTCATCTAGCGGTTTGATGGTATGGATGTTGATGATCTCTGCATCAATACCCTGTGCTTCGAGGATTTCCCCTGCCTTGATGGCCTCCCATACCAAATGTCCTGTAGCGAAGATGGATACATCCTTACCTTCGTTGACCATCCAAGCCTTTCCGATCTCAAACTTTTGGTCGGGAGCGGTAAAGATCGGCATCACAGGTCTTCCAAAACGTAGATAGACGGGACCTACATGCTTTGCAATAGCCAAAGTCGCTGCCTTGGTCTGGTTGTAGTCGCAAGGGTTGATCACTGTCATACCTGGTAGCATTTTCATCATGCCCAGATCTTCCAGTACTTGGTGCGTAGCACCGTCTTCACCCAAAGTCAAGCCAGCATGTGACGCGCAAATCTTTACGTTCTTTTCTGAGTAACAGACCGACTGACGGATCTGGTCGTACACACGGCTGGTGCTAAAGTTGGCAAAAGTCGTGGTGAAAGGAACCTTGTCTGCAATCGCTAGACCAGCAGCAATACCGATCATATTCGCTTCTGCAATGCCCACTTGTAAAAAGCGCTCTGGGTTTTCCTGTTTGAAATCGTCGAGTTTGAGTGAGCCCGTAAGGTCTGCACACAAAGCCACTACGCTTGGATTATTACGACCCAGTTCTGTCATGGCATCGCCAAAGCCCGATCTGGTATCTTTCTTTTCTGTAAATGTGTATTTCTTCATTGAATGTCTTGTCTTAAAGTTTTACCAACTTAATAATCGCCCAAAGTTTCAGGTAACTGTGCCAATGCAAGGTTCTTCTGCGCATCGCTGGGCGCTACACCGTGCCACTTGTGTGTGCCCACCATGAAGTCTATTGGATAACCCATTTCTGTATGCATGAGTACCATGATCGGCTTGCCTTTGTGTGCCTTGGCTTTAGCTTCAGTAATCGCAGCGTCCAAGGTAGGGATATCATTTCCTTTGAGTACCGTGATAACCTCCCAGCCAAAGGCTTGGTATTTGTGCTGTAGTTCGCCTAGTGACATCACTTCTTCGGTGCTGCCATCAATCTGCTGACCGTTACAGTCTATGAAGGCTACTAAGTTGTCGATCTTGTGGTGTGCTGCATACATGGCCGCTTCCCATACTTGCCCTTCCTGCTGTTCACCATCGCCCATGAGTACATACACCAATTTGTTGTCTTTGTCTAGTTTTTTGCCTGTAGCAACCCCTATGGCTACCGATAAGCCTTGTCCAAGTGAACCAGAGGCAACTCGTACACCTGGCAGATGGGCATGTGGGGTAGGGTGCCCTTGCAACCTAGAGTTGAGTTTGCGGTGTGTGGCCAACTCTGCTATCGGAAAATAACCAGCACGTGCCAGAGCGCTGTATTGCACGGCTGAGATATGACCATTGGATAAGAAAAAGACATACTCCCCTTTGCCATTCATTTTGAAATCGGTATGGTGGCTCATGTGCTTGAAGTACAATAAAGTCAACAAGTCTGCACAGCCAAGGGCACCACCAGGGTGTCCGTTTTTTGCACCATGTACCATGCGAATGATATCGCGTCGTATCTGTGAAGCAATCTTTTCTAAATCTGTCATTTGATTTTGTAATATGATTGTAAAATACCTTAATGCGTCCTTAGTCTTTATAAGGCTTTAATGTCTGAATCTGGCCATTTTGATCATAGGTGATCTCAGTCACCTTAATGTTGCGCAAGTGCGTCACTCCTTCAGACAAGCTAGAGTCGTGGTAGAATAGATACCACTTGTCATCCACCTCACAGATCGAATGATGCGAGGTCCAACCCACCACAGGTTCCAAGATCCTACCCTGATAAGTAAATGGACCATATGGTGAATCACTGATCGCATAGCAGATAAAGTGCGTATCACCGGTTGAGTATGAGAAATAATATTTCCCTTTGTATTTATGAACCCAAGCCGCTTCAAAGAAACGTTTATCAATGTCTCCAGCAAGCAAAGGTTTCCCTTGTTCGTTCAAGATCACAACATCTTTGGGGCTCTCGGCAAATTGCAGCAGGTCAGCACTGAGTTTAGCGATTTTGGGGCAAAGTGCAGGTTCGTTGTCATTTGGAATGTGTGCGGTAGGGCTTTCAGGATGTTCGCCATTGAAAGCCCCCGTTCTCCAGCGTTGCAATTGTCCTCCCCAGATCCCTCCAAAATACATATAGTATGAGCCATCCTGATCTTGGAATACCGCAGGATCAATGGAGAAACTTCCTTTGATCGCCTCAGGCTCAGCTACAAAGGGTCCTGAGGGAGAATGGCTGGTGGCTACACCTATCCTGAAAATCCCATCGTGACCTTTCGCAGGGAAAAACAAGTAGTATTTACCATCTTTCTCCGCAGCGTCGGGCGCCCACATTTGTTTGTCGGCCCATTTCACATCTTTGACGTGCAGGGCTAGTCCGTGATCCACAGGTTCAGCCCCGATATGATCCATAGAGATCACATGGTAATCTTCCATAGCAAAATGACTTCCTAGGTCGTCAAAGGCGTCGCCCGCATCAATATCGTGCGATGGATAAATGTAGATTTTACCTGCAAACACATGAGCCGATGGATCGGCCGTGTAAATGTGCTTTACCAAAGGTTGAGATATCGCATTCTTGTTGAGTTCTTTGAAATTGATATGTTCAATGCTGTCTTCTGGCATATTTTTATGTTTTTAATGTGAAACTTATTTTCTTCTTTCTTTTAATTCACTTTCGATCTGAAGCTCTTTTTTCTTGTCGATATGATACCAGACATACAAACAGCCGATACCCAGCAAGAATGGAATAGAGGCATAGATACTGATACAAAGCTTGATCCCATGAATCGCAGACTCGGGCTGTTGCGCCAAGTTAGTATTGTAG
>CAMFLX010000014.1 GCA_945957555.1 uncultured Cytophagales bacterium | reverse complement strand
CGACGCCGGCTTATCAATGGAAGATCAACGGCAACAATGTAAACACTGCAACGGCAGCAACTTTCACAACTGCTGCTCTCGCAAACAACGATGTGGTAACTTGTGTATTGACTTCAAATGCCACTTGTGCAAGTCCAACCACAGCGACTTCTACCGGAATCACCATAAAAGTCAATCCAGTACTTACTCCATCTGTAAGCATTTCGACGCCAAAAACCACTATCTGTACAGGCACTTCGGTGACTTTTACCGCAACGCCAACGAACGGAGGTACTACACCGGCCTATCTGTGGAGGATCAATGGAAACAACGTAAACACGGCTACGGCCGCAACTTTCACAACGGGCACCCTTGCCAACAACGATGTAGTGACCTGTGTTTTGACTTCAAACGCTACTTGTACGAGTGCGAGCACAGCTACTTCTACGGGTATCACCATAAAAGTGAATGCACTGCCAACAGCAATAGCTTCAGCAAGTCCTAAGGCTGTATGCCAAGGCGATACTTCTATCTTGAGTGTGGTGTTTACAGGTACAGGGCCTTGGTCATTTACCGTTTCTGATGGTACAAACACTACACCAGGTGTAAGCCCCAACAGTACACTTTTAGTACCAGTATCACCTACAAGTACCAAGACCTATACTTTAGTAAGTATCAGTGATGCCAACTGTACTGGTATTGCTGGTGATACAGCCAAATTAACTGTCAAAAATCCCTCTACGCACACACAAAGCATTTCTATTTGCGCAGGAGAAGTAGTTAAAGTTGGCAAAAGCACATATACAAAATCGGGTAACTACACTGATGTACTTGTAGCTGCCAATGGTTGCGATAGCACAGTCATTACCAATCTTACTGTTGCCGCTGCACTTGATAGTACCATTGCGGTGGCAGGCGCTACGCTTACCGCTAATGAAGCAGGAGCTTCATACCAATGGAAATCGTGTACCAACAATCAGAACATTTTGGGCGCCATAAGCCAAAGTTACAACGCCATCAACAGCGGCCAATATGCGGTGATTGTTACCAAAGGCGTTTGTTCTAAAACTTCTGCTTGTGTGACTGTTGTAGTTACTGGAATTGACGATAGTAATATCTCAAATGCAGCATTGAGTGTATATCCAAATCCAAGTAATGGATCCATCACCATCAGTGCAAATGCGGAGGGTACGTACGAATTGCAAGACGAACTAGGCCAACTCACAGAAACCTTCAATCTGAATGCTGCCAATGAATTCAGCATCGTTAAAGAAGGACTTGAGGCTGGTGTTTACATATTGTCTGGCTTTAATAACAATCGTATGACCACTCAGAAAATAGTAGTAGTAAGATAACAAATTAAAAAAGCTAAAAGCAAAAGAGCGGCCCACAGGTGTCGCTCTTTTGCTTTTTACACTATGAATATAGAAATCAAACTCATATAAACACACCCAAAACCACTTAGATCTATTCCTCAATTAGGCCCCCGATATGATTAGACCACAGTTACATCTGGTTTAAATTTATCTGAACCTAGACGAATCAAGGCTTAAGAAATAAAAAAGCAGTCTCAAAAGGACTGCTCTTTACTATAACTCTAGATGATTAATTACTTCTCGGATCAATCATCATTGCGCCTGCCCAAGAAAATCATTATATAGTAAGCCAAGTTGGCCAAAGCACCTAATGCACTTACTACATAGGTCAATGCGGCCCATTTCAACGCATCTCTGCTCAAAGCAACTTCTTGTGAGCTTGCCACCCTAGAGCTTTCAATCCATTTCAAAGCTCTTGCACTCGCGTCAAACTCTACAGGTAGTGTAACCAAGGCAAAGAGAGTCACTACTGCATTTAAACCAATAAGCAACATAATGAGGGCATCACTTCCTCCACTTTTGTTATATAAGAAATAACCCGCACCCAACATCAAAGCCATGTTGATATACTGAAGCAAGGTAGAACTCACATTGACGATAGGCACCATTTTAGACCTAAAAGTCAACATACTGTAAGCCGTTGCATGTTGCACCGCATGCCCACACTCGTGTGCCGCTACTGCAGCAGCTGCTGCATTTCTCCCACGATACACCTCATGACTCAGATTCACCGTTTTATTCAAGGGGTTATAGTGATCCGATAGCTCCCCATCTACGGAAATCACGGATACATCATAAATCCTATGGTCCCTTAACATCTTTTCAGCAATCTCACGTCCAGACATTCCAGACATGATACTGTATTGAGAGTATTCTTTAAACTTACTCTTCAACCGCCAGCTCACCCACATACCGATGAGCATAAAAACAATCCCAATCAAGAAAATTCCCATATCATTGAGTTTTAATTTTGTGAACAATACTACTAGTGGAATAACCCGAAACCAATTCTATAGTTTCTACACTTCCGCCATGTGTCATCACAAAATCTGCACCAACGATATTAGCAACTTCATAGTCTTTACCCTTCACCAAAATGTCAGGCACTACCTGACAAATTAACATATATGGAGTTTCATCACCAAACAAAATGACAGCATCAACAAACTCCATAGCAGCCAAAACCCTGGCTCGTGACACCTCATCGGTAATTGGTCTTAATTCACCTTTATTTCCTCGTACTGACGCATCCGTATTGAGACCAACGACCATCTTATCACCAAGATTCCTTGCCTTTTCCAAATAGTCAACATGTCCCAGATGTATCAAGTCAAAACAACCATTGGTAAAAACGATCTTTTGCCCTTCAGCTTTCCACTGTTTCACAATAGGCAACAATGTATCAAGACCCTTATGTATTTTATTTGCTGTATTCATGAAGTGTAAATATAATATCGAATTTTAACCTTACATATTCATTAAATAATAAGTTTCAAATATCTTTGCAACATGAGAAAGTTAGATATGAATGAGCTCAATAGACTGGATGCAGAGGGCTTTAAAAATTCAGAAAAGAACAATTTCTGTATCATTTTGGACAACGTAAGGAGTCTTAACAATGTAGGTTCTGCATTTCGTACAGGTGATGCATTTTTAGTAAACAAAATATATCTCTGTGGTATCACAGGCACTCCTCCAGATCGAGAAATCAACAAAACCGCTTTAGGTGCCACAGAAACAGTGGATTGGGAACACCATTCTAACACCATAGATCTCGTCAAAAAGCTAAAAAAAGAAGGTTGGAAAATCTACGCTATAGAACAAGTAGAGCCCAAAATCTATTTACAAGATTTTAAACCAAACACTCAAGATAAATATGCATTCATCTTTGGCAACGAAGTGCAAGGTGTAGATGAGGACTTATTACCTTTATGCGAAGGTAGTATAGAAATACCCCAATTCGGAAGCAAACATTCACTGAACATTGCAGTGACAATTGGTATTGTAGCTTGGGATTATTGGAGTAAAAGTATCGAATAGAAAAATCTCTAAATTACTCCACAAGTATTTTAATAAACAAAACAATATTTGCTGATTAACTACAAAACTCTTAATTTTAAATAATTTTTTTCTAATAAATTGATTCAATAGTTTCAAATTGAATTAATAGATTTAAAAAATCTTAGTTTATTTAAAACTAGAAATTTCAATGGAATCTATTAAAAAAATAGATTCGACAATTTCGATTATCTAAAAATAAACATTGCAATTTGCAAAAATCAAACACCCACTATTTTTCTTGACAAGTTGAAAGAAATCAAAAAAAATTTTCTGTATAATTCCTTAATATCAATCTCACAAATATTGATACCGATGCTCACTTTCCCATACGCATCAAAGGTATTAGGTGTAGAGTCAATGGGAACTGTTAGTTTTGCAGATGCATTTTGTAAGACTTTTATGTTAATCTCAAGTATCGGTATCCCAATTTATGGGGTTAGATCAATTGCAAAATGCACTCAAGATAGTCAAAATATAAAAAAAACATTTCAAGAAATTTTTTTAATACATCTTTTATCAACTATCTCCTTTGGGATTATTTATTTTACCCTTGTCTATTCTCTTGAAAAAACTAACAATAATATAGAATTCTACATTGTCGGCTATTTCATTGTTGTAATGAACGTTTTTTCATTTGAATGGTATTTTATGGGGGTAGAAAAGTTTAAAGAACTATCATTCAGGTATATTATCATAAAGATATTAATGGCAATATTGATTTTTTTCTTTATCAAAGACAAATCTGACCAATTATTATATTTCACTCTTACTCTAGGAATGTTTATGGGGAATAGCTTACTGAATCTATTCATATTAGACAAAGAACTATTTGTTTTCAATAATTATAAGATGTTAAATCTAAGAAAACACCTAAAGCCCTTGTTTTACATACTTTTATCAAATTCAGCAATAACTATTTATCTTTTCTTAGATACAATCATTTTAGGTTTTTTATGCAACAATACACATGTTGGGCTTTATTCAACAGCCATTAAAATTGCCAAAATACCTCTTTTATTAGTTAGTACATTGGCCAATGTATTATTCCCAAAAATTTCTTCACTGTTAAATAATGAAAACAAGAACGAAGCAATAGAACTAATAAATAAAGCACTTTTATTAGTAGGTACTATTTGCATCCCGATGTCATTGGGATTGTTCGCGGTCTCATCGGACGTTGTTTTTCTTTTTTCCGACACTGAATATGAACCCGCCATTTTGACTTTAAAAATATTAAGTTTTATCATACCTCTAGTAGGTTTTTCCAACATATTTGGGATACAAATCCTCACGTCACTATCTAAAGACATTTTCTTGACCATTTCCGTTTCTATTGGTATGGTCTTAAGTATCTTGCTAAACCTATTACTAGCAAGATTTCTATATGAAAATGGCACAGCTATAGCTACACTCAGTGCTGAACTTGCTGTAACCATTATAACTTTTTTCTTTTCTATCAAATATTTGAAATTCCATTTTCCAACCAAAGAGACTCTGTTAAATATTCTTGTGTGTAGCGTATTTATATTCATTTCGCATACCTGCGGTTTATTCTTCAAAAACTACATTACTCACTTAATAGTATCAGTCTTCGCTTGTGGGCTGTATTTTTCCATTGTTCAAATATTTCTTCTAAAAAATCCTATATTTGCAAGCTTTTGGGAGTTAGTCGTAAAAAATAAAAAGTGAAGGAATTTGATTATGCCATAGTTGGTTCTGGTCTATATGGATCGGTTTTTGCACATGAAGCTCTAAAAAGAGGCAAAAAATGTATTATTCTCGACAAAAGAAATCACAAAGGAGGCAATATTTTTTGCGAAAACGTAGAGAATATAAATGTTCATAAATATGGAGCTCATATATTTCATACCAATGATAAAGAGATATGGGACTATGTAAATTCATTCGTTGAATTTAACAGGTACACTAATTCTCCATTGGCAAATTACAAAGATGAACTGTACAACTTACCATTCAACATGAACACCTTCTATCAACTTTGGAAGGTAAAAACGCCACAAGAAGCCAAAGACAAAATACAAAGTCAAATAGAGAAACTCAATATATCAATACCACAAAACCTTGAAGAACAAGCCTTATCTCTTGTTGGTGTTGATATATACGAAAAACTAATTAAAGGATATACCGAAAAACAATGGGGAAGAAAATGTACTGAACTACCTTCATTTATCATAAAAAGACTTCCAGTAAGGTTCAATTTTGACAACAATTACTTTAACGATAAATACCAAGGAATACCTATAGGAGGGTATAACAGGCTCATAGATGGACTTACTAAAAATATTGAAGTTAAAACAAGGGTAGACTACTTTAATGACAGAAAATTCTGGGAAGAAAAAGCTGACAAAATAGTATTCACAGGCAACATAGATGAATATTTTGGATATTCAGAAGGCCTGCTAGAATATAGAAGCCTAAATTTCGAACACCAGATTTTGGATATTGCAAACTTCCAAGGCAATGCTGTTGTAAATTATACTGAAGGGCATATTCCATATACTAGAATTATAGAGCATAAACACTTTGAGTTTGGCACTCAAGACAAAACAGTCATTACAAAGGAATATCCCCAAGAATGGAAACTAGGGATGGAGGCCTATTATCCTGTTAATGATGACAAAAACATGAAAACATATAATGCTTATAGGGAACGATCTAAAAATGAAACCAATGTAATATTTGGTGGACGATTGGCCGAATATAAATATTATGATATGCACCAAGTAGTTGGATCTGCATTAGCACATACAAAAAAAATTTTTAACGCTTAACAAATGATAAAAGTAGAAAAGACAACCAAGGTTTTTGCGTATTGTCCATCTAATGTTGTAACTGGAGGTGCGGAATTGTTACATCAACTAATAAGCACTTTGAATAACAACAATATTGAAGCATTTGTTATTTATTTTGACGACCCCAATTCGAACATCCCAGACGAATACAAAAAATACCACATAAAAAAGGCTCAAGAAATCAATGATGCCCCCAATAACATTGTTGTTTTTTATGAAGCAGTTTTCCACAAAACAAAACAAATTGAAAAAGCACAAATTTTGCTCTGGTGGCTTAGCGTAGATAACTTTTACCACGCATCAAGAAAGCACCTAAGTCTAGCTGATTATTTTTCTTGGAATCTGAAATATGGATTTGTTGTAATAGCAAGAAGATTAGGGCATCTGATTTTAAAAAGGAGCAATTACTTTCAAAAAAATTTTTCCATCAAATACTTAAGAAACTTAAATGCACTCAATTGCTATCAATCTGAATATGCTCAGTTTTACCTAAATAAAAAAGGATTCAAGGAGACTTATCCCCTAACCGATTATATCAATACAGAATTTGTTACAAATCAAAGCTCTATTCCAAAAGAAAGAAAAATACTATACAACCCCAAAAAAGGGTTGGAATTCACAAAAAAAATCATGGATATGCTGCCTAATGAAAAATGGATAGCATTAGAAAAAATGACGCGTGATCAATTAAAAAATGAATTACTAACCTCAATGCTTTATATCGATTTTGGATTCCATCCAGGCAAAGATAGAATACCTAGAGAAGCTGCGATAACAAATTGTTGTATTATAACAGGCAGAAGAGGTTCTGCGAATCATTTTGAGGATGTTTTTATCGACAATTTCTATAAGATTGACGAGAAAAGTGTTTCCATTACCGAAATAGCAGATAAAATACTTTTAATTCTCAATAACTATGAAACACATATTAAAAATTTCGAACTTTATAGAAAAAGAATTATTAAAGAAAAAGAAATATTTGAAGAAGAAGTCAAATTCCTGTTCAACATTAACTAAAAAGTTCATCCCAATATTCTTTATGTGCATGGATTAATAATATTGACCATTCATAACACATTATACAGGATTTTAGTGAAATAATGAAGTCTCAAAATCATCCATACCAATTTCGAAAAATTTGAATTATTAATTACTAACTATTTCAATTTTTTACCAATTTAGATTTTTAATTTCAAAACAATAGACTCTATTTTACTATTTATTTGAAATTCATAATATAAAAATTAGTACAACATCAAAACCAAAGCAACACTTCAATTTATGATTTCATCACCAACCTATTCTTTTACACATCTGGTCTGTTTTCATTTAAATATTTATACTGATTCCTATATTCCTTGATCAAGAAATATTGATTTTCAAACCTGAAATACCTCTGAAAGAATTTAACTAATAGAAAATACTTTTCAATACCCAAAACTGATTTCATGAGCCTCATCCCCAAGTTAATCTTTTCAACCTTTGTGTCAAACGAATCCATATTTGTTTCATTCTGACCTTCAAGATTTCTATCCTTCTCAAACAATAAATTATTAATTTTAAATTTATCATAAAGGCTTCCTTTGCCGACTTCAAAAGGATTAGTACCTTCATAAATCCTCAAATCCTTTAGCCTTCGGTAAATCCTTCTATGCAACGGAGAAACAGGATCTCCGTTTCTGTAAAAATTATAAGAATATTTATAGGATTTATACTCAAACAATTTGTTTTCAAGAAGGATCGATCTATATTGTTTACAAAGAAGATCCATTAATGGAAATCTTTTCAAATAATCTGGGAACAATTTATTAGGCATTTGCTCTGAATAATAATTGAAACTTGAAAAGTGATAAAATATAAGAGGAAATTCTTCATGTGCCCCCTTAAAAGATATCATCCAAGTATCTCCAGCCTTAGACAAAACTCTTTCATGCATGTTCCAAATTGCTGCATTGGTTCCTGGATGCTTTAAAATACATATTGGTTCTTCAAAAATACAATGTACAATATCAATCCATTTTTGATCTGTATGTAGTCCATCTGTTTTATCAGCATAACTATACTTTTCTAATCGAGCTCCCCACCAATTGATAAACTTTGCGCCTTCATTAATTAGGTTCACCGCACAAAAGCCTAAATTATAAACCCCAGAAAACAAAATCATACCTTCATTTCTTACCCCTGTATATTCTTGTTCTAACTGGCAATAATGAGGTGTTATCACAAGAAAATGACTTTCTAATGCTTTAAAAATGAAATCAAGAGATTGGTAAACCAATATATCAGGGTCAAAATATATTGCCTTACTATATCCTTTATCCTTTAAATATTGAAAACTAAAGGGTTTTATTGATGTACAAAACTCCGTAACATTGTATTTGAATGACAAATCATGTAGTAATTCCTCAGAAATTCCAATTTCATCAGGAAAAATATGTTTGGTTTCTAAATCTAAAATATCGCCTTCTTCCTTATTATCACAAACAAACACAAAAAAATCAATACTTGGATTGTTCTTTTTAACTGAGTATTGTAATGAATATGCCAATGGCAAATAATTTTTTGCCACTATAGTAAAAATTGCTTTCATTCTATTCTATTTAAATCCAAGGTCTTATTATAGTAAATACAACCTCATAATTCTATATTTACCCAAGTTTTGGTATCAAAATTAAACCTTTTTATAGCCTTTGCCGGTACTCCTACAGCAATTGTAAAATCAGGGAGATCCTTGGTAACAACTGAATTACTTCCCACAACACAGCCCTTGCCTATATTTACTCCAGGCATCACACAAACTCTAAAACCAATAAAACAACCAGGCCCAATAGTTACTTTTCCCTTGGAAAACAATTGCTGTTCGGCAGGATAAATCCCTAAGGAAGGATCGTAACCATGGGAATGATCTGACGTATAAAAAAACTCACTTATCAAACATCCACTCTTTATCGTAATTTGATCTATCGCTGTAATATTTGCATATCTACCTATGCTCACATTGTCTTCAATGATGATTTTAGGACTATATTTTATGCCATGATATGTTGGGAAGGTTGCCAACCATGCGTCTGAACCAATAAACGAGTTATTACCTATGTAAATATTCTGAGCCCCTTCCAACTTCTTTGGCCTATGTATCACTGTGTTCCTCCCAATACTTAATGAATAAAATGATTTATAATATTTTTTAATTAACTTAATATAAAATATTTTTAAAAATTTTCGTAACATCTTAATTTACATATTTTATTCCTAACTAATCTTGGAGGGGTTACTGATTAATAAAATTATGGCTTGCAAATTATTTGGGGGTGTAATTGAAATATAAATGCAACTTAACAAAAGATACTTTAACTCTACTTTAATTAGGTCGAATATCAAACCTCCTAGGCTTAACAGCACAAAAAGCACAACTGAACAACTAGATAATTTTACAATAAAACCAAATACTCCACCAAAATACAATGAATATAAAATCGGAATACAGTTTAAAACAAAAAACAAAATGATTAGATTTTTTATAAAAATTAGCACACCAACTAAGTCAATATTATTCTGACGGACTATACTAATAAACAAGTGGAACTTATTTACTAGTATGACGAAAAAATCACAACAACTTAAATTCTGTACTTTATCTTTTAATAGCTTAAAGGCAACGTAAAATAAAAGTATTTTATTCACTAAGAAAAACTTTTTTAAATCAATTATTAATTAATATATTTTAATAATTAAACAGCCTAAAATGACAAATAAGTTAGTCTAATATCATATTTAATTTTGTTTTAACTTTAGATAAAACCAGACAACTTAAGTGCAAACTCAAGTCTAATTGTCATTATTTAAAACTAGCAACCTAATTTTTAATAATTGATTTATACCAGAATTAAAATGCTTTTGTTTAAATATGCATTAATAACTAACCAATATTTTATTTAAGCGTCTAAATATACAATTTTAAACAATGCTTTCTTTCTAAAATCATTGGATCAACTGTTTTTCAAAATCACTCAACTTAGTATTAACAATTAAAAACAATGCAATAAACAGATATGAAATCAATACACATGCTACAAAAGAAATTAATACATAAGAAAATTTAAAAAGATAATAAGGTTTGCTAGGAATATAAAATTCCTTGATTACTTTTACACCAATATCTGTTCTAAGGTCCTTCTCAGTTTGGGCAATTTTTTCAATTAAACTAATCCTCGCTTTTGCCACTTCACTGGGTCCATCCAAGATTATACCCAAATCATCATCTCTTCTCATTTTAAAACTAGATGTCTTACTTTCTAAAGAGTCCAGTTTGTGCAATTCTGAAGTATATGTGTTTTTAAGTTTTAAGAGTTTGTCCTTCTGAGATCCATTAAGCATTTCAGAATAAGCGGTATTGTTCAAATAATCGGCCAATGTATTGTTGAGAATCTTAAAGGTCATACTTGATTTTGACTTCACGGTAATCTTTGACTGTGTCCCTCTTTCTCTCTTTTCAGGTTCCCCTTCGGTTGGTTCCTCAACCACATAAGGCTCTATTCTAAAATCCTGTAAATTTGAGGCATCACTTTGTGGAATCCCTAACAATGAGGATAATTCATCATAACCACTATAAAATATCAGCTTGTTCAGATAAATAATCTGAGAACTTAACTCTTCCCTATTCATGTTCTTTGTAGAAACATACATTTCGGATTGATAACTTTTTGAACCAAGAGAATAATATATATATCCCAAAGCGAATATGACAACCCATATAAAAATCAATTTTTTGAATAGTGCCTTACTGTGTGTGATAACTTTTTTGAGAAACGACAAAACCTCCCAAATTGATATTTCTTCGTTATGTTCTTTCATAATCTGCAATATTATATTTTAAATATGAATTTTCTAAAGCAATTTTTCTTTTAGTTTGTTTTTAGCAAAAAAATACGCAAGGTTCATGATCGCAAAATGCATCCAAAGAAAGGGTCTCAATATGTTTTGATTGAAGTTTAATATAAATAATAGTACTAGCCCTCCCCAAAATAAAGCCCTCAGTATTATTGCCAATTCAGGTTCAATACCATTCTTTTCAAGTCTCTTAGCAAGAGACATAGGTTTAAATAAAAGAGAAAAAACAAAAAAGAGAAAAAAGAGAAAACCAAAAACTCCACTACCCGCTAATGTCTCCATAAAGATATTCATACCCTCATTTTCTTTTGCCAGTTCATTATTTGTCACAAACACGCCCCTGATCTCTCCTATTGCACTTGGAACCCCACCCAAGCTGTAACCCACTAATGGACTATTAGTAAAAGCCTGAACGGTATGTTCAAAATCTCTTTCACGTATTGTTACAGAATGAGACACAGTACCCTCAATTCCCAAACCGTTAAACAAAAAACGTACCTTGTCAAAATCAAATAGTAAATAGTATATAGGTACTAATAATGTAATCATTAGTAATGAAATTGATATTATATCTTTAATGTATATTGTAAATCTCGTTAACAACCTATTTAACACATCGAAAATACTCGTTAATGCGATAACTACAAGTATCGTAGGTATAACAAGTTTTGATGTAGACATGAAAATTGCAATGAACATCAAAATTTGATTAACGACCAAAAACTTATAATTGAAATACGCAGACTTATGATTTAACAAATATAAATTTGTCACAAAACCAGTAACTAGAAATGTAGCATAATAGGATGGTTCATAAGAAAAACCGCTAATTCTTGGGAAATTAGGAGAAAATGCCTGCGCTAGAAAAAAATTTATCCCCATATAAAAGAGGAAAAATTGTAGTATCCCTATCATACTGATTAAAGCATTAGAATATATGTATACTTTTATAATTTTGAAGAAATATTCTCTTTTTGTACTAAACTGACCTACACTGATGATAAGCCATATGTATATCATCAACCAAACCATGTACAAGATATTTCTTGCTAAGAAATGCGTATTGGGAATAAATATGATCAAAAAAAGGATCCAAATTGTTACACTTACTGGAGCTATCAGTTTTATACTTGTATTTTTCTGGGTAATCAGCTTAAACATGAATACCAAATTTAGTAAGATCATGCATACAACACTAAACCTGATATTAAAACTGCTTATCTTAACTTGTAAACAAATATCGAAAGAAGAAGTAATGATACTTAGGCTCAATAATACAAATGATAAATAGTTAAATATACTTTCTGCTGACCTCTTAAACATTTGATCTTTATAGTCTATGGGACATTTTGCCTTTGAGCGCCCAAATATCCAAAAACGTTATTTAAAAAACAACCAAAAACGGTAACGACTTTTTTTAAAATTTATTGTCCTATTGCACTTTTTATTTCATTAAGTTTCAATAATGCCTCTACTGGGGAGATAGTATTGATGTCTATTACATCCAACAACTCTTTGACTTTTATATAGTTAGGATCATTAGCTTCAAAAATACTAAGTTGATAATTATTTTTGGGCATTTCCTTTAAATTCTTTTTAGTTTCAGATTTTACTTTCTCCTTTTCCAAGTGATGCATAATTTCATTTGCTCTCAGAACAATGGGATTAGGCATTCCTGCCAATTGAGCGACATGGATACCAAAACTATGTTCAGATCCGCCTTCTTTGAGTTTACGCATAAACACAATCTTATTCCCTAACTCTTTTACCGAAACATTATAATTTTTTACACGAGGAAAATCTTCCGCCAATTGATTAAGTTCGTGATAATGTGTCGCAAATAGTGTTTTAGCTTTACCTTTCTTATATTGGTGTAAATACTCAACAATCGCCCAAGCTATGGATACACCATCATAAGTACTGGTACCCCTACCAATCTCATCCATAAGGATAAGACTCCTGTCGCTCAAATTGTTTAGGATACTAGCGGTTTCTGTCATTTCAACCATAAATGTAGACTCCCCCTTCGAAAGGTTATCGCTCGCCCCTACTCGAGTAAACACCTTATCCACAAGCCCAATACTTGCCGCAGCAGCTGGCACAAAACTCCCCATCTGAGCCATAAGGGCAATCAAGGCCGTTTGTCTAAGCAATGCCGACTTCCCTGCCATGTTTGGACCAGTAATAATCATAATCTGCTGAGTGGCATCGTCAAGGTATATATCATTAGGTATATAATTTTCACCTATCTGCAGTTGTCTTTCTATTACAGGATGCCGACCTTCTTTAATATCCAGAACTTTTGACTCATCTACACTTGGCTTCACATAATTATTCTCAACAGCAACCTGAGCAAAAGAACACAAACAGTCGATTCTGGCTACGATTTGAGCATTCTGTTGGATTTGTGGAATGAATTCTGCAACCAGACCAATCAAATCTTCAAAAAGACGCTGTTCTATGACGTGAATCTTATCTTCCGCACTTAAAATCTTCTCTTCATATTCTTTAAGTTCCTCCGTGATATACCTTTCCGCATTGGCTAAAGTCTGCTTTCTAATCCAATCATTCGGTACTTTATCTTTATGCGTATTTGTAACCTCAATATAATACCCGAACACTTTATTATATGAAATCTTCAAAGATCCAATCCCCGTCCTTTGCGCTTCTCGTTGTTGAATCTGTAATAAATAATCCTTTCCAGAGAAAGCAATTACGCGAAGTTTATCTAGTTCAGCATCAACTCCATCGTTAATCAAATTCCCCTGATTACTTACTACAGGGGTTTCAACTTTAAGAATTTGTTCTATTTTCTTTTGGATAAACTCACAGTCATGAACTTGTCCTATCAATTTTTGCAAACCTTCAGAACTTGCTTTCAATTCTTGAATTAAGTTTTTAATATGCGGTATTTGAATCAATGCCTTTTTCAATTGATTCATCTCCCTTGGGTTTACCCTACGTACAGCAACCTTTGATATCAAACGCTCTAAATCTCCAATTGGAGTCAACACCTGCCTTAAACTATCTAAGAAACCTTGCTCATTAATAAAGTTCTCAACAACATTAAGCCTTTCTTCGATTGGTTTAAGTTCCTTTAGAGGCAATATCATCCATTTCCTGAGTAATCTCCCCCCCATTGGAGTATTAGTCTTATCTAAAATATCTATAAGCGGTACACCACCATCATATTGAGAAAAAACCAATTCAAGATTACGAATTGTAAACTTATCCAACCAGACATACCTATCTTCTTCTAATCTTGAAATAGCAGAAATATGATTGATCTCCTTATGTTCTGTATCATTCAAATACTGCATAATAGCCCCTGCCGCAACTACACCTTCTATCAAATTCTCAACACCAAAACCTTTTAAGTTTACTGTATTGAAGTGTCTCGTTAAAATTTCATGTGCATACTCATGCGTATAGATCCAATCTTCTTGGAAAAAATTGTTGTAATCATCTGAAAACAATTTAATAAATTCTGCCTTTTTAGGCTTTGCACATAAAACCTCTGAAGGATCAAAACTTTGTAAAAGCTTATCTATGTATTCTTTTTGGCCTTGCGCAACCAAATATTCGCCAGTTGAAACATCCAAGAAAGAAACACCAAAATCATTCTTTCCGATATGGACGGCCGCCAAATAATTATTGCGCTTCTGCTCAAGTACGTAATCATTAAAAGACACACCAGGAGTAACCAATTCCGTAACACCTCGTTTCACAATCCCCTTAACGGATTTGGGATCTTCAAGCTGGTCACATACCGCCACACGCTGCCCAGCCTTTACCAACTTGGGCAGATAATTGTCCAACGAGTGATGCGGAAATCCTGCAAGCGCAATTTCTGAAGTAGAACCAGCACCTCTCTTAGTTAAGGTAATTCCTAAAATCCTACTTGCCTTCTCGGCATCTGGACCAAATGTTTCATAAAAGTCGCCAACACGAAATAATAACAAAGCACCTGGGTATTTCGCTTTAATCGCATTGTATTGCTTCATTAGAGGAGTTTCTTCAGATGTTTTTGCCATAAAGCGATAATATTGAATACATTTTGTAGCATCAAAATTAATGATTTATTATGTGCTGAAAAAAATTATTACAGGCAACCTGTATTTACCCAATACAATATCTACCTGTTATTAGATTTCCATTGTAAAATAGAAATGGGGCCATAAGCCCCATTTTAAAAACTGATCAGAACCAATATTACGCCTTCACAAGCTGAATATTGATATCAAAAGAAACATCTTCGCCAACCAGCAATCCACCTGCTTCAGTAACTGAATTCCAGGTAATCCCAAAATCCTTTCTGTTAATCTTTCCTTTAACCTCGAAGCCTGCCTTTGTATTTCCCCATGGATCTTTCATAATGCCACCAAGTGATGCACTTAGTGAAATAGGCTTCGTTATTTCCTTGATCTGTAAATCGCCCTCAAGCACATAATCATCACCAGATTTTTTCTTCAACTTACCATTTGTAAAAGTAATTTTGGGGAATTTTTCCGCATCAAAGAAATCTGCTGACTTAAGATGGTTATCCCTATCGATTTGATTTGTAGAAATACTAGATACCTCCAAGCTGAATCGAACTGAAGCATTCTCAAAACTGTCATCTGCAGCTTCGGCTGAACCTTCAAAACTATTAAAACTACCTGTAACTGTTGAGATTACCAAGTGTTTAACCTTAAATTGCACCTCTGAATGGGCGCTGTCAATATTCCATGCCATAATGATAATTTCTATAATTATATGTTATAACATGTATTTTTAAATTAAGTTCATACAATGGTGCAACTACATATAGAATACTGAATTACACACACTTACCAAATTCTTTGTAAAACACTAGAAAAGAACAAGCAATTTTCGCCATATCTCTGAACGATCTCCCCTTGCAATCTAGCAGCATGCTCCGCTTCAAAAGTCAAATAATCTTGTATATGATCACAATCAAACTGTAATGAGTAGGTGCTACCTTCATCTGGCAAATCTCCCAATAGTTTCATAAACTTAGGATTTTTCACAAGTTGCGTGTTTAGACAGTCCAAAATATATTCCTCTTTTAAAAAATCAAGAAATTTATCTTCCAAGCCTGAGGCAACATTAAATGTGGTGTTGTAAATTATCATATCACAAATGTATTTTAAAAAAATGTGTTCTTTTCTCCAATCTTACTGAATTTGACAAAATTAAGGTCTCCTTCTTGGACGATCCGTCGAAGCTCTTTTTCTGGGTAAAAAATAGGCTCATCACTAAGATCAAAAGTCCCATAATGCATTGGAATCAGACACTGGGCGCTTAAATCCAGAAACGCTCGAATCGCATCCTTAGGACCCGTATGACTAGGATGCATAAACCAATAAGGCTCACAAGCACCAATTCCCAATAAAGCAAAATCTATTTGAGGATAATGTGCTCCAATCTCTTTGAAGTGAATTCCATAGCCACTATCTGCACCAAAATAAATATTCTTATCTATAGCCTTTGCCTTTATCAAAAAACTTCCCCAAAGGGTTAAATTGTTATCAGTAAGATATCTCCTAGTCCAATGCTTGGCAGGAAGATAGTGTACATCTAGGTTTCCATTTAAGCCATAAGACTGATACCAACCAGCCTCAATAATTTCATTTTTAACTTTCCACTTTTTAAGTAGGGTTCCAGTTTGTAAGCCAGTAAGAATTATAGCATTGGGATTCTGTTTGCATAAAAATTTGATACTTCTCTCATCAATATGATCTCTATGGTTATGCGATAGTAAAATATAATCGATCTCTACAAGTGCTTCTGGATGGCAAGGTAATTCAGTAAACCTCTTCAGCAAACTAATATTATACAGAATCGGATCAGTAATAAGCCTAATATCTCCAATATCAAATAAAAAAGTAGTATGCCCCAACCATGTAAAACCATTTACTTCTTTGTTTAGAAAAAACCCATCATTGACTAACTCCAGTGGAGAATTTTGTCCCTTTTTGAGGCTCTTGAGCGGCTTTTTGCCCAATTGCCATTTTAAAACCTCTCTTAATCCCCTCTCAGAAGCACCATCCAAGTTTACATAACTCTTACAATCCACATGAAGAGGATTCCCTGGCCAGTTTTCCTTAATGAATTCTAATCTCGGATTATGGGTAGGTACTTGCTTATCTTGTGCCATAAAGTATTTATAGTACTCCTAATACTGCATTTTTTTCAAAAATATCCAATAATTCTCTATATTAGCAAATTATTCATTTTTAAATAAAAAATATAAGTTTTTCGGTACGGATTGAAGAAGTTTTTACTCATATATTTAATAGCAGCAACAGCTCAACACATTTTGCCTTTCACAGGAAAGTTTGACAGATGTAATGCATTTGGTTCCATATACTTTACTAAAAACAAAAATGAAGCGCATTTTATAATTTATATAGAGGAAAGCGAGACAATGGCTGACCTTAAGGTATTCAAGACCGACTCCCCTATTACCGCTACCCAAGCAGGCTTATGGCATATAACAGAAATCAAACCTTCAGCAACATATATAGTGTACATAGAAACTGAAAGAAAAAGTATGGCTGACTTTACCGTTGCTTACACTACGAACGAAGCATTTGCTACTTGTCAATAAAAAATGGATTATATAGGTATAGATATTAAATGTGTTGGAGAATTCACCGAAATTCTTATTGCTGAATTAGGGGAACAGGGGTTTGATTCTTTTCTTGAAACAGAAGATGGCCTAGAGGCATATTGTCCACAAAAGGAATTTGATAAAGTAACATTAGAAGAAATTTTTAATAGATATCAAGAAGGCTTTGAGTTCAGTTATTCCTTTAAGGAAATTTCCAAAGTTAATTGGAACGAAGAATGGGAAAAAAACTATGATCCGATTTTTGTAGATAAAGAGATCTACGTACGTGCCACATTCCATGAATCTAAACCCGAATTTAGATACGAAATAGTCATAGACCCCAAAATGTCATTTGGGACGGGACACCATTCTACAACATCAATGATGCTCGTCAATCAACTAGCTATTGACCATACGGGCAAAACAGTACTCGATGCCGGAACTGGTACAGGTATATTAGCCATAATGGCTACAAAATTGGGTGCTAAATCAGTCATCGCTAACGATATTGATGATTGGTGCAAAGAAAATTCTGAAGAAAATATTTCTCTAAATAAGGCCGAGAATATTGAGGTTAAACTCGGCGCTACACCAACACTAAGCTTCAAAAAAGAGCATTTTGATATAGTTCTTGCCAACATCAATAAAAATGTATTACTTGAAGAGATACCTTGTTATGCTCAAATCTTAACAAAAAAGGGCATTTTAGTGCTCAGTGGATTTTATGAATCCGATCTGAAAGACATTGAGACCAAAGCCAATACTGTAGGATTAACATTATTATCATATAAAACGAAAAACAACTGGTGTTCGCCAGTATTCAAAAAAAACTAGGTTTATGAAAAAAGCATTTATCCTTAGTCTATCACTTTTAGGACTCCAGCTCGGTTATACACAACAAATCACTGGTGACCCCAACAAACTCGCTACAGAGCTTAAAGCGCTCATGATGGCCTCCAAAAACCCAGAGGCCATGAAAGCTGCTAGTGATTTTGAAGTATCGAATACTCAATTGAGTGATGCTCAAAAGAAACAGATCGCTTTACAAATTCAAACTTTACAAAAGAAAAAACTCAAAACCCACCCAACATTATCAAGTTATGTGAGTTCTATCAACAAAGGTATCAAGTCTAAACTTGCTTCTGGCGTACAAATGGACAGTCTTTTGTTGGTAAACAACTATCTATTCGAGACCTTCAAGAATCCAAAAGACTATGATTCATATCTTTCTGGACTTACTGGGCTTTTTGACAAACAGTTACTCACATTTACAAATACTAGCTACGTTAAAACCTCTGGCGGTTACATTTCTTTCAAAATTGTGACTGGCAACAACTCAAACGTAAGTAGCGACACTAGTAGCAAGCTCCAGAATGAGCAGGAGAAACTTCTTAACGAGTGGGACAATAACCAAGCATTTGAGGAGAATTTCAATGCAACATTTGATGAATCATCAACAACATCTATTTCGGAAGAAAGTTTTGTTGACGACGCCCCACCATTACCTGAAGTATCGGGAGCGGTGATCACCTTCAAAAACAGTACTATTACAATTGGCAACAAACATGACTCTATTTCAATCAGCAACACTACGGGAGTATATTGTATCTCAAGGGGAGTAATTGTAGCTAAAGGAGGTAAAACCAATTGGGCCAAAGTAGGCAAGCCTAATATAAGCGTTGAACTTTCGGATTATAGCATTGATCCTAAAAAAGCTGAAATTGAAGCATTTAATACAGTACTTACCAACGACGAAGTTTTAGAAAAACCAGTAAAAGGTCTTTACAATTATAAATGTGTAAAAGAAAAAGACTCTCTCATATCCTATCCTAGATTTATATCTTACTCTAGTGGTGTCAACATCAAAAACATAGGTGAAGGTATTAAATATTCAGGGGGCTTCTCCATGAAAGGACAAAAAGTACTTAGTACCTCTTTAGATGAATCCAACTCCAAAATAGAAATTTTTAAAGGCGATAAAAAAGTAATAACAGCTTTCTCTCATTTATTCGAACTCGGTAAAGATAAAATAACGGCTCCTCTCGTCTCTACAATCCTGTTTTTAGATACCGATTCTATTAGTCACCCAGGAGTTAATTTTGAATACAACAAATCTCAAAGAACGATAAAGCTGAAGAATCAAAGTTCTTCATTTAATAAAACTCCATACCAAGACACGTATCATAAACTTGAGATCCTAGCTGAATACGTTTTTTGGGACCTAAACAAAACTGAAATTGATTTCTCAATGATTACTGGACGCGCCGAATCTCCAGCCGTATTTACTTCAGCAGATTATTTCAATGATAAAGAATTCAACAACATGAAGGGATTGTACAAATTCCATCCACTATTTATCATTAACACCTATATGAGGGAAACCAAAACTAAAAATGGAGAAATATCCGTAACCTCAGTAGCAGAAAAATACAAAATAGATCCCAAAACTCTGAATAATGCGATGGTCGCCTTAAACAGAAAAGGATTTATTGACCTTTATAGAGATATCATTACCATGAAAAACAAAGGATTTCATTACATAAAATCCAAGGAAGGCAAAAAAGACTTCGACCAAATCAATATTCTCTCAAAAGAAAAATCTAAGGCTAATGCGACCTTGAATCTTGAAAGTATGGAAATGACCGTGAGAGGTGTTGAAAAATTTTTTCTAAGTGAAAAACTCAATGTATTCATCCTCCCTGAAAATAAAGAAGTAAAAATTCAAAAAAATAGAGACTTCAAATTCGATGGAAAAATGCTAACCAGTGACATGCTTGTATTCTTCGGAAAGAACATGAGATTTGATTACGATAGTTTCTTCGTCGATATGAAAACAATTGACTCTCTTAAGCTCAGAGTTAAAACAAAAGAAAAAGACGCTGCAGGGAAATTTGTAATTAAAGATCTTAGAAGTCAAATTGAAAGTGCGTCAGGAGAGCTGTTTGTGAACAAAACAATGAACAAATCAGCAAAGAAGAATTATCCAGAATATCCTATTTTCAAATCAAAACAGGGTTCGTTCATTTATTATGACAAACCTCATATTCTCAATGGAGTCTATGCCAAACAGGTATATTTTGAGGTCCCACCATTCACTATTGATAGTTTAACAGTATTCACAGAACCTATCTTCGATGGTACTTTTAAATCCAATGGTATTTTTCCCGATATCAAAGAGCGGGTAAGACCAAATCAGGAAGACTTATCATTAGGCTTTGATCACAAAATCCCACAAAATGGATATCCCGTATACAACAGTAAAGGCAAATTCCACAAATCTTTCTCATTGAGTAGCAAAGGCATAAGAGGTGATGGTGAATTAGAATACTTAACGGGAAGATATAAATCCAATGATTTCGTTTTTTATCCAGATTCTCTACACGCAGTAGGTCAATCATGCGAAATTAAAGAAGGGGAGCTCAACAAGGCTGAGTTTCCTGATTTATTGTCTACCGACTTTGATCTCTATTGGTTCCCTAAAAAAGACTCTATGCTAGTTTCAAATATAACCCAACCATTTCAGTTATATAGCAAGACTGTAGCATGGAATGGTAAAGTTCTAGTTACTCCAAATGGTCTTAGAGGAGAAGGAACTATAGATACTAGAGGATCAGAGACATCTTCTCTCAAATTCCAATTTAGGAGAGGTGAGTTTGATGCTAGAGAGGCATTCTTTAAAATCCTTTCAAACGACCCATCCAAGCCAGCTATCGAAGCAAAGAATGTGTTTCTTGAATTTGACTTAAAAAAAGGACACGCACTCTTTAACCCAGAGATTGCGGGTTCTGCCTCAAATAATTTCCCATATCTTCAATACGAGTCTTCTATGGAAGGTGGCAATTGGGACTTGAACAAAAAAATTATCACATTCAAGAAAAATGAAAATGCTAACATTAATAAATCATACTTCATTTCTACACATCCTTTACAGGATTCCCTTTATTTCAATGCAACTGATGCGACCTACGAAATGAGCAAGCAAACTCTTACAGTAAACGGAGTTCCTTACGTTTATGTTGGCGACAGTAAAATTTTCCCAGACCAAAATCAAATTGTCATCAAGGAAAATGCTGACATGCAAGAACTTAAAAAGGCTAAATTACTTATAGATAGTACCAATAAAAGATACCAACTTTATGATGGCAATATTAAAATATTATCAAAGTATCGCCTCAGGGGTGACGGCAAGTACGATTATTACAATATAGATAGTTCTAAATACACTCTCAAATTCACCGATTTCTATTATAGAGATGTAAATCTTCCTCGTCCGACAGCTGAAGAAATAGCAGCTCAAGATGAATTAATAGAACAAGAAATTGAAGAGAAAATTGAAGAAACCGAAGAAGCAAAGAAAGAGAACAAAAAAATTAGCGAAAAGAAAAAAGTTAAGGTTCGGAAAAATAAGAAAAACATGAACTCATCCTTCCATATGGAAGCAATAGCAGAGGTCTTAGAAAAAGACACCTTCAGACTAGCTCCTAAAATATTTTACAGAGGAACAGCTATTGTGAGGGCCGACAAGCCACATTTAATGTTCTCTGGAGAGGTAAAAATGGATTTGCAGGCTTATAGAGGTTTGCAGCAATGGATAAAATATGAAAATGATGGGGAAACGGACAATATTGCCATTGATGTAACCAATGCCAAATCTGATGATGGCACCCAACTTTACACGGGATTGTTCATAGACAATACCAGTCTAAAACTATATAGCACATTCCTTTCTTTCAAAAGATATCCTGAGGATCTTATGGTATTTGAAGCAAAGGATAACTTTACTTTCGACAACAAAAAATCAATATTCAAAATTGGAGATTTGCCTAAAATCAATGGCAAAAAACTACAAGGCAATGTCTTTTCTTATTTCGACAAAAAAGGGATGGTTTCCTACACAGGCAAACTAAACTTATTACCGGCTAATAAGGACTTCAATTTAGAGGCATCGTCACTAGGATCTGGTCTTGTAGATAGTGCTTACTATCATTTCAACACATTTATCGCACTCACTATGAATATACCAGCAAAGGCGTTAGAACTTATGGGTACGAACTTAAAAACTGTAGCCTCGGCATATAGCTCCCCCCCAGCTTTTGTAAACCGCGATACCATGGCACTAAAACTTGCAGATATATATGGAGAAAAGACTGCTCAGTCTTTTGCGAAAACCATGACCATATCGGCCAAACCACTTTTTGAGTATAATAAGAAAATCGGAACTGCAATTAATTTGAACGAGGTGAATTTCAAATGGTCCAACAAGCATACCTCATTTCATAGTATAGGACGGATCGCGGTATCAAATATTCTCAAAAAAGATGTGAATTATAAGATAAATGGCTTTTGTGAGGTAAAGAAAAGTCCAAATGGAGACATATTCTCTCTATACTTAGAGCCGGCGCCAAATATGTGGTACTACTTCAACTTCGAAGCGAATAGACTTTCAATCATTTCAAGTGACGATGCATTCAATACTGCCATTAGTTCTAAATCTAAAGGCGAACAATCTGGCGGAAAATATGCTTTTGTACTGGGTGATGCCGATGAAAAATCTCTTTTTCTCAAAGAATTTAACCTCAATTATCTTGGTATTGAATATCAAGAACCTGAGATTATTCAACAAGAAGAGGAGGAAGACCCCGCTAAAATAGATGTTGATAAACTAGAGGCCCCTGCTCCAGAGCCAGGAGAAGAACCCGAAGCAAAGCCTGAAAATAAAAAAAATAAAAAAGAGGCTGAACAGATTAACAATGGGGAGCCTGCTTCTGACCCAGAAAACAAAGAGGAGGAAACTGAGGGAGAGACTGGAAAGTCTAAAAAGAAAAAGAAAAAAGGGGACAAGAAAAATTCAGGGACGAATACTCCACCAGAAGATAAAAAAGAAGACCCTAAAAAAGAGGAAGGAGGTTTCTAATCTTTTTTGAAACCATATCAATAAAGGTTCGTAAATACGTTAATAGGTAAATTTGAATTATTTTTTTATGAGTATCATATTCATTATAATAGCAGCAATACTTGCTTATTTAGTCGGTTCCATACCTACTGCAGTATGGTATGCAAAGAGATTCCATCACATAGAGATAAGAGAACATGGTAGTGGAAATGCTGGGGCTACGAATACATTCAGAGTCTTGGGGGCAAAATCGGGATTAATAGTACTGATGATAGACATTTTTAAAGGATGGATAGCTACAAGGGCAGCAAACATACCTTATTGGCTGGATGCAATCTCCGAAAATGACATCGTAGTTTATAAGCTCATTTTTGGACTAATTGCCGTGATCGGCCATGTGTTTCCTATTTATGAAAATTTTAAGGGCGGAAAAGGAGTGGCAACGTTATTGGGTATGGTTTTAGCAATTCAACTCAATGTGGCATTAGCCTGTTTGGGTATATTCATTATTGTATTCGCGTTGTCCAAATACGTTTCTCTCGGATCCATGTTAGCAGCACTTGCTTATCCAATTCTATTAGTCACTGAATTTTCCCCTAAAAATCATGAGGAACTTATGATTGGATTTGGGATAGTTATGTGCTTATTAGTAGTTCTTACTCATCGAAAAAATGTAAAAAGGCTTTTGAATGGAGAGGAAAGTAAGATCTATTTAAGCAAATCAAAATGATAATCAAATTAAAAGAAAGGTTGGGCAACCGCCTTTCTTTTAATTCTTATAGAGAACCCCAGATTCTATTCTTAGCATCTGAAAAGGCTCATCTTTTATATACATGAAACTATCCAAATCCAAATAATCAGCCAAAGAACTTAATTCAAAGGCATAAGATATTCCCAATGATGTCTCAACCATACAACCTAACATAGTATTAAGCCCAAAACTCTTAGCATCCCTCAAAACGCGAACAGCCTCAGTAAAACCACCTGTCTTCATCATTTTCACATTGATACCATGAAACTGTGCACTGACCAATTTCATATCTAGATTTGCTATGACACTCTCATCACCAAACACAGGAAACTTGCTTATTGGTTTTAAACGAACATAATCAGCTATATGATCAGCAGGAAATGGTTGTTCCATAAACATAATGGGTAGGGTCTTTATATCTTCTTCAAAGCGTAAATATTCGTCCACGGATTCAAATGATTCATTTGCATCTACAAACAATTTTCTATCACCTATGAGATTGAATACTTCAACTATATTCTCAACAGCTGTTTCTTTGTTGATTTTCAGTTTAATCTGACGAAACCTAGAAAGACCAAACGTTTCATAAAAGCCCCGAATCCTACCTCGTTCTAGAATAGGAATTGTAAACATTGTATGCTTAGGCTTTGGTGGATCTATGCCAAGCCATTCAGAAAACTCAAGCCCTTCTTTTTTAACCCAATAGTTTAAAAAACAGGTTTCCACTGCATTTTTAACAGATTGGCATGCATTGAAAATGGCTAAAAAATTATAAAAAGCTATAGTGTTTTCGAACAAAAGCTGTTGCTTAACAAACTCTTGCAACTGTTCCTCCACCAATTCCAACGATTCGCCATAACGCACATTTGGAGCACACTCACCCGCACCCACAAATCCGTTATGTGAAAAATGAATTATGTAATTTGTCTTAAAATCGCTTGAATTCCTTGAAATTTTAAAAGTAAAAAGAAGCTCTAGGTGTACTTTTGAATAAGACCATGCCATACCAAATCAGTTTTAAAATTACTACTATACGTTAACTACCATATCACAATATTAATAGAAGGGGCTGGGTTCCCTACTAAAAAGAAAGCTCAGTAGCTTTTATAGCGATACTGAGCTTTCCTATAAATACCAAACAAGACACCTCATCAAATAAAATGGGGTGTCATTTAGCTTTCTCTTTCTATCAAATTTACCAATAACCTCTTTAATTTGCCCTTTCTTAGCAAATCAACTCTAAGACCGTCCAATTGCGACATCGCATCAGAAAAATATTGATTAAGCAATTCTTCCGCAGCTTTATCAACTTCATATTTACTGAACATAGACTTGAAATAGTTTATTTTCTCATCCTTATCAAATTCTTTTTTATCCAACCACGTTAAGGCTTCATTACGATCTCTTTCATCTGCTAATTCCAAAAATTTAACAAGAAGATAGGTTTTTTTATTAGCAATAATATCTCCACCAATCTGCTTGCCAACTTTTTTTGATGCACCATATAAATCCAAGAGATCATCCTTAATCTGGAAACCAATTCCAGCATTAACCCCAAGTTTAAACAATTTAAATCCTATTTCCTCTTCCACACCAGCAATTAAAGCGCCTAGTTCTAAGCTAAAACCCAAAAGTACCGATGTTTTAAGTCTGATCATCTCCAAATATTCAGATACAGATACATCATTCTTCTTCTCAAAATCCATATCCAACATCTGCCCCTCACAGACTTCTAAAGCCGTTTTATTAAACCGCTCCATAACTTTCACATACACGTTAGGCTCTACAGCTTCAAATAATTGATATGCCTTCACCAACATCGCATCACCAGAGAGAATAGCTACGTTGTTATCCCACTTCTCGTGTACTGTGGGTTTAGCTCTACGCAATGGAGCATTGTCCATAATATCATCATGCATCAGAGTGAAATTATGGAAAACCTCTACAGCTAAGGCAGGCTTAAGTATATTCTTAATATCGTCAGAAAAAATATGATGCGCATAAATCGTAAGAACAGGCCTTAGCCTCTTTCCACCAAACCCCAAAATATAGGATATAGGATCATATAGAGACTTGGGCTTTCCTTTCAAATCAATCTTTTTGAGCTCCTTCTCAATTGTTTGTAATGCTGTATCTAATGAAAATATCACAACTATTTATTTTGTTCCAAAAGTAAAATATCAATCTCGGTCATCAAGCGATCTACTTCTTCCGGACTTGTACCATTGTAAAAACCTCTAATTTGACGATCTGCATCAACCAACACGAGCTTATCACTATGAACAAAATCCTCTTGATCCAAAGTATTATTTTCCATAGCATTGAGCATGAAATCAACCTTGGCCAAATTATAGATATAGTTTGCATCACCAGTAAGGAAATACCAAAAACCAGAAATCGCTTTATACTGCTTGGCATACTCTTTCAAAACTGAAGAAGAATCAGTCTCTGGATCAACTGTAATGGAAACCAACTTTAGCTTACCCTCGTTTCGAAAACGCTCTTGTACACGTGTGAGCTGGGTAGTCATTTTCGGACATATTGTTCCGCAAGTAGTGAAAAAGAAATCTGCCACATAAATATTACCCTTCAACTGATCTTGGTTAAATGACTTACCGTCCTGATCGATTAACTTATAGTTGGGAATTTTATGAAATACAGTATCAAATATTGTTTCTCCATTTAATACTTTAGTACTAGTAGATATTGGAAAGTAGTGGGGTATACTATATTTGTTCTTCCCAAAAATATGAAGGAGTATAACTAAAAAAATCGGTACTGCTATGATTAATAGCAAGCCACCGATTTTGAGAGACTTATTCATTTTATGAATTTATTTCTTTTTTTCTATGTAGACAGTAGTAGTCATTTTAGAATTTTCATGAACCTCGTGCGTATAGCTACCCTCTGTAAGCATGGCAACAATAAACCAAACCACAAAAAGCAAGGGTAAAATAATACTCCAAATCATTACTTTCACTTCATGCCCTAAGTGCATAAATTCAGCAACAATGTAAAAAGCTTTTACAATAGTTAAACCTACAAATACCGAAACTACAAAGATATGATTCCAACCTAGCGGTCCTTTCGCAAATGCGATAATAAACTCAACTGAGGTAATTGCTAGAAGGATCCAAAATACGACCCAAATTCTTTTCGTATTGGCTTTTGGAATCTCTTTATTAAAATTAACTTCTGTAACGTGTGATGCGCCCATTTTTATAAAAGAATATACTGTTAAACAAGATAAAAGAAGGTAAATACGAATACCCAAACTAGATCGACGAAGTGCCAGTAAAGTCCAACTTTTTCGACCATTTCATAATGCCCTCTTCGCTCATAAGTGCCGTATACAACATTTAAGAAAATTACTATATTTAAGATAACACCACTAAATACGTGAGTACCATGGAAACCAGTAATAAAGAAAAATAAATCCGCAAATGCGGGAGGTCCATAAGGATTATTAGTTAATGTGGCCATAACGCCTTTATTCCCTGATATAAATACAGACCATTCCCAAGCCTGAGAACCTAAGAATGCAAAACCGCCTAATATTGTCCAAAGCATCCATTTCTCAACAGCCTTTTTGTCGCCTCTGTGGCCAGCTTCTACAGCAAGTACCATAGTAACTGAACTCATAATCAAAATAAAAGTCATGATCCCCACAAACACAAGTGGCGCATTCACACCATGTAAAAATGGTACGTGAGTAAATACCTTTTCAGGCACTGGCCATACACTTCCTGGGACTAAAAAATCAACCTCAGCGATTTGGTTAAAGTGAGAACTCGAAAAACGCAACATACCGTATGTTATCAATAATGCAGAAAACGTAAATGCATCTGATAACAGGAAAAACCACATCATGATTTTACCATAACTTACTTGGAAAGGAGATACTCCACCACCATTCCATTGTGTTCTTTTGTCAATCGTAGTAGCAACTGATGCCATAATAATCTATTCTTATCTAATATAATACAAAAATACGTACAAAAATACCCAAAGACCATCCAAGAAGTGCCAAAAAGTAGCACATAGTTCTAAAGTAAGCATATTCTTAGAATGAATATTGTTACCTAAGGATTTTGCCAAAGTTATCAGCAAAAATACAATTCCTGCGACAATATGCAAAGCATGAATAAAGGTTAAAATATACAGGAATGAAGCGGCTACATTACTACTTTTTCCAGTAAAATATATTTCCTTGTCTATCAGTGATTTAAAACTAAACAACTGAAGAACTACGAATATAAAACCCAAAATAGTGGTAAAAATAAGCGCTATTTTTACTCTTTCTAAATTATCCTTCTTTGCACTACTGTAGGCCATATGCATTGAAAAACTACTTACTAGCAAAACAATAGTACTATACAACATCAAAGTGGGCATTTCAAAAATAAGCCAATTCCCTTCTGCCCTTTTGAAAATATACGCACTGGTCCAAGCGGCAAACATCATCACAATCGTGATAATAAAAATCCACAAGATCATTTTCTTAGATAAGACAATACTAGCCTCTCGTTCTATTTTATCTGAAATCTTTTCCGATACCCCCATGACTTATATTTTGTAAAACAAAAAACTAACTTGAACTATTGGTAAATATATAAAAGACCCAAACATGATGCGTAAAGCAGCTTTATGAGTTCTTGTTTTCATCAAATAAAATGTTTGAATTAGAAATAAAACTCCACACACAGTAGATATATATACTGCCTCAATTGTCACCATTTTTAATATATATGGAACGAAACACAAGGGTATCAATACCAAAGTATAAATCATGATCTGAAATGCGGTATTCAGATCTTGACCACTACCTGGTAATAACCTGATTCCAGCCTTTTTGTAATCCTCGTCTAACACCCAAGCAATAGCCCAAAAATGAGGGAATTGCCAAAAAAATTGAATCGCAAACAAAATACCTGGCTCCCATCCATATTCATTTCTCACAGCAAGCCAACCTAGCATAGGAGGTAATGCCCCAGGAATTGCCCCTACAAATACTGCAATTGGATGAATTTTCTTAAGCGGGGTATAACAAAAAGAATATAATACAAAAGAAACAATCGCTAATAGAGCTGTGTGAAAATTTATATAAGTCGCAAACAGAAACACTGATATACAAAAAGCAGTAAGGGCAAAAATAATAGCCTCACGCACACTGATGATCTCCAATGGAATCGGCCTATTCATTGTTCTCTTCATTAACAAGTCACTATCCTTTTCTATGATCTGATTGACTACATTACTTGCGACAATAATCAAAAGACCCGCTATAGAAAAAATCGAAAAATGGAACCAGTTAAACAACAAACCTCGATCGGCCATGTAATAGCCTACAAAAGCTGAAAAAAACACCAATAGGGTAAGGCGCATTTTCATCATTGTAACATAACCCTGCAACTTCTCCCTCATGATGCGCTAAACAATTACTCGTTGCTTTTGTTTTTGATAAATGATATAAAGATAGATTTGTCCACCAGCAATCACAGTACCTAATAATAAATGTAAAGGCTGCGCAATTTTTGGGTAATTCAAATAATTAAGCGTCATTCCAACTAAAGCTTCAGCTATTACAACTAATAAACAAAGCAAAGCAACTAGACGAACATGACGATTCGATTCTATCTTAAAAACTTTATAGATCAAGTATGTATTGCTCAACAGAAGTACAATGGAAAAAGATCTATGTATGTAAAACCAAATATTAAAGTTTCTGACTAAATATGCTCTTTCAACATTTTGTTTTAAAAGTTCTTCAACATTGGCGGTCACCTGAGTTCCCAACACGGTTTGAACACCCGTTAAAACAATTACAAAAACCAATAAATTAAAGATTGATTTATCAAACTTTATCTCCAAAAAAGACTTAGCGGTATTATACAACACATAAATAACAGTAAACAATACCGTATATGAAAATAACATGTGTACCGTAAGCATCTTTAACTTAAGATTACTCTGAACCAAATACTTGCCAATGATTCCCTGTATTACAACAAAGACTAGCGCAACTAAGGAATATCTCATGATAGACTGGTAGTCGTAGGTAGTGTCTATACCATGATGCCTCTTATATAGCAAATATGAGTAGACAAATAACCCTAATACAAATAGACCAACAAAGACACCTATATATCTATTAAATGCTTCAATCCAAGTATGTAGAGGGTTAAATTCGATATAATTATGATCCTCAAAAACAATCCAATCTTGTGGATCAAACACATCCTTTGAAGTAAATGCTAACTTTGAGAAATAAAGTTTCTCTTGATGAATAATGAATACTTTCTTTGAATAATAATGATTTTCTTTGAAAGTTACTTCAGTTATATCAGATGGAGGAATATAATGACCGAAACACTTAGGCCAATCTGGACAACCCATACCTGAGCCGGTGGCTCTTACAATGCCACCGACTAGTATGAGAAAATATAAACTTATTAATGTAAGTACTCCGAAAACACGGAATATCTTAATATTATTCATTTAATGTGATTGTTCATTTTTCAACAATTCTGCATCATGCTCTGTATTACTAGAGGCAGTTTGTGAATATGGTACTGTTTGTGGAATGAAATCATCCTCGGCACCTGGCTTGCTATAATCATAAGGCCATCTATAAACCGTAGGTATCTCACCAACCCAGTTACCATGTCCCGGATGAAGCGGTGTTGTCCACTCTAATGTATTCGATCTCCAAGGATTTGAACTTGCTGGTCTTCCTTTAAAAATACTGTAGAAGAAGTTAAATCCAAAAATAAATTGAGCCCCAAATGTAATGAATGCCGCAATAGAAATAAATGCCTCTAGATCGTGAAAGCTATTGAATGCATTATACACTGTATAGGTATAATACCTTCTTGGGAAACCAGCAATACCTTGGTAGTGCATTGGGAAGAATACTAAATATACACCAACAAATGTCATCCAAAAGTGAACGTATCCAAGCCTTTCATCCATCATACGACCAAACATTTTAGGAAACCAGTGGTAAACACCTGCCATAAATCCAAAGAAAGATGCAGAACCCATTACCAAGTGGAAGTGAGCTACTACAAAATAAGTATCATGTAAGTGTACATCCAACGCAGCGTTACCAAGAATAATACCAGTAACCCCACCAGAGATAAATACCGATACAAGACCTATAGAAAATAACATCCCTGGCGTAAAGATCAAGTTACCTTGCCACAAAGTCGTAATGTAATTGAAGGCTTTAACCGCAGATGGAACCGCAATGATCAATGTTAATAACATGAATATAGAACCTAAAAAAGGATTCATACCTGTCACAAACATGTGGTGAGCCCATACAATAAACGATAAAAATGTAATACCGATCATTGAACCAATCATAGCTTTATAACCAAAAATTGGCTTTCTAGAATTTGTAGAAATAATTTCAGATGTAATACCCAATGCTGGCAAAAGAACAATGTAAACCTCAGGGTGTCCTAAAAACCAGAATAAGTGTTGGAACAATATTGGACTACCGCCTACGTGATCCAAAGCATGACCATTAATGTAAATATCAGACAAGAAGAAACTTGTACCAAAACTTCTATCAAAAATCAACAACAATGCAGCCGACAATAATACAGGGAATGATAAAACTCCAATGATCGCCGTCAAAAAGAAAGCCCAAATTGTCAAAGGAAGTCTGTCAAAAGTCATTCCTTTCGTTCTTAAATTGATGATAGTAGTAATATAGTTGATACCACCCAAAAGAGAGGATATGATGAATAAAGCCATCGCACACAGCCATAAAGTCATCCCTAGCCCAGAGCCAGGCATTGCCTCCTGAACAGCACTTAATGGAGGATAAATAACCCAACCACCACTGGCAGGACCTGTCTCTATAAATAATGATATAAACATCAAAACTCCAGAAACAAAAAAGAACCAATAGGATAACATGTTCAAGAACCCTGAAGCCATATCACGAGCACCAATCTGCAATGGGATCAGGAAGTTACTAAAGGTACCACTCAATCCTGCTGTTAGTACAAAAAACACCATGATAGTACCATGCATCGTAACTAAAGCCAAATAAAACTCTTGGCTCAATTTATGATCTGGTGTAATCCATTCTCCTAAAATAGGTCTTAACCATTCTAAGTCTGCATTGGGTAGACCCAACTGTAACCTGAAAATCATTGATAAAGTACCTCCTATTACGGCCCAAATAAGACCAGTAATTAAAAATTGCTTACCAATAACTTTGTGATCCTCAGAAAATATGTATTTCCTAATAAAACTTAATTCATGATGCTCTTCATGATGTTCGTCGTGAACGTCATGTCCGTGAACTGCTGTATGTTCTAAATGTGCCATAAATCTTTAAATATTTTCTGTCAACTCAATCTTTTAAACTTACCACTGATGTTGAATCTGAAGGAACTTCAACTTGAACTTCTTGTTTAACTTCTTCTTTAGGAGTATAGTTAGGAATAAACTTCCTTAACTCTGGGTTAATCTGTTTAACGATATCATCGTTGTCAGTCAACCATGAAGTACTAGACTCATACCATTTTTTATAATCTTCAGGAGTATCCACAACGACGATATACCTCATAGAATAGTGGCCTTTACCACACACCTCAGTACAAGCTAACTCGTAATTAAACTGAGGATTTCCTGTTCTCTTCCTCATTTCAGCTGTTGTGTACAAAGGTGTAAACCATAATGAAGTAGGCATGCCAGGAACAGCATCCATCTTTTGTCTAAAATGTGGTAAGAAAACAGAGTGTAAAACATCTCTAGCCCTTATATTAAATTTCACAGGTTGTCCTACAGGTAAATGAATTTCATTAGGAATAAAATCATCGAAATTATTCTTATCATCAAGATTTAATCCAAAATCATTACCAGCTTGAATATTCCTAAAATAGTACTTTCCAAATTTTCCATCTTTCCCCGGATATCTCACTTTCCATGCAAACTGAAAGCCCATGATTTCAAGTTCATTTGATTTCTCAGGTGCAGGACCTGTAATTTTAGTCCAAGTAGACCAACCATATGCGATCAAACCTGCTAATACAATTGCTGGAGCAATTGTCCAACCAATCTCAAGTGTATTATTATCTGGAAAATATTTTGCTTTCCTTCCTTCCTTATATTGGTAAAAATAAGGAAATGTTAGCAATAGAATATGTGTAATAACAACTACAGTAGAAATGATATAAATGGTAATCCAGAACATTTTATCTGTCTCAACACCTGTATCACAAGCCGCTTCTGGCAGATAGTTTTTAGCAGCGATCGGATTATACCAAAATGCTAGACCAAACATTACTACTAGAAACACTGGGAACAAAAAAGCGTTAATCTTATTGTCAATCTTTCTTGAGCTACCTTTAATCGCTCCACTTATTGTGGTAACCCTATACACCAAATAGAGCACCGCCAAAATGAGGACGAAAGTGGCTATCGATAATATAACTTTAAAATCCATGTTTGTAATTTTAAGAGTATAAAAAATTTGTTTATGAAAATTGTTTCAAATTAAATGTTATGATAGATACTTTCCTCTAACATTGGGTGATTTTTAGCTATTAAAGGTCTCTTGGCAAGAGAAGTTAATACAACAAAGATAAATAATGAAGCGTAAATCACACCAACACCTATCTCTATAAATCCTAAACCACCTTCTCCTTTAAGAATACCTGGTTGTTGCATAAGTAGGAAATCGATCCAGTGACCAATTACAACACCAATTGCTCCAATCTTCAAAATTAAAGGTTGTCTCTTTGCATCTCGTGACATGAATAACAAAAACGGGAAACAGAAATTGATTAACAAATTTACGATAAAGAATGCTCTATATAAAGCATCGAATCTATAAAGTCTATCCATGAAATATGTAGTCTCCTCTGAGATGTTCGCATAGAATATCAAGATGAATTGACTAAACCACACATAAGTCCAGAAAATACTGAATGCAAAAATAAATTTACCTAAGTCATGAATGTGGTTATCATTCACCATTGGTAAATAACCTTTTTCTTTCAAGAATAGAATAATCAACAATATTGTAGATAAACCTGCTACGTGCCAGCTAGCTAAATGGTACCACCCAAACATGGTTGAAAACCAGTGCGTATCTATAGACATTGTCCAATCCCAAGCACTCATTGAAGATGAAACACCAAATACGATCAAGAAAATTGCACAGATATAAATTATTTTGTCATGATATTTAACCGCATTACTTAGATCTAAATCCTGTTTCACTGAATAGTTCTTTACTAAATTCCAGATTAAGATCCACGCTCCAAAAAATACTACAAATCTACCAATGTAAAAACCTAAGTTTAAATACCAGTTTTTACCTGCAATAATTTTATCATAATGAGGACTTGCCTTGTCATAAAGATCGCCATGAGTCCAGTGGAAAATATCATGAGAGCCTAATGCAAAAACAATAATCATCAAAACTGCCCCAATCGGCAAAAATGCTGGCATTGCCATCGGAATCCTTATGATAGAAGCGGACCAACCAGCCCAAGCTACATAATTATAAGCAACGAAAAACAAACCAATAATTGAAATACCAACAAAATAAATATTGTTGAACCACAGTGCTGCAAATATTCTTTTTAGTACTGGATCGCTTCCATGAGCTTCGTGCGCATCGTGAGATGCAGTAGCATCATGTGCAGATGATGCGAGTGCATGGTGTGCTTCTTCATGTCCACCAAACTTCGCAAGTATAATACCTAATATAAACAACAGTACTCCTACACCCAATGCGATGAAAAGCTTCTGTTTTGTTTTTGATTCAAAAACAAACTTTTCGTCAAGGTTAAAATGTAATTCTTTATGAGCCATTTCTCTGAAAATAAAAATTCTATTGATTTTGTAAAGTTTGTACGTAGTGAACTATTTTCCAACGATCCAAAACATTGATCTGTGAACCATGCGCACCCATCCTATTTCTTCCATAAGTAATGGTATAGAAAATACTACTTTCGGATCTATCTTTGGCTGCACCGGCATAATTGGGCACACCACCAAATACCTTTCCAACTTCACCATCACCTTTACCAGTTTCACCGTGGCAATGTTGGCAATAACGACCATAAAGCTCCTTACCTTCAGCTATAACAGCCTCAGATTTAGGAATTGGGTTTGTAGCTATCACACTTGCCCCAGTAGAATCTTTAGAAATTTTATAAAAGAATAAATCTGCTTCTGGATTTTTGTAATAATTAGCATTAAAATGCGATATTTTGATAGTATTCTTTGGAAGAGCCCTCATATTCATCTTATAAGGGTTATTAGGATTACTATTATAATAATCATTACCTTCTTCAGTTACCTGAGTTAACGGCTCATATGCACGTGAATGGTACATAGCAGGCGCATACTCTGTTCCTGGATCTTCAACACTTTTAGTACAGGAAACGAGACCTATAAAAGAAATTGAAAGTAGTGTATATTTAACGATTTTCATTTTCAAAAATTTCTAAACAAGTTTTTCATATACTTCCGTTGCACCTTCATGTTTCAGGAGCGCTGTTATTTCATCAACACTTTTACTGTTTTCTGAAATATTCACAGCCACAACAAATTTATCATCAGTAGACCTGATATCAAAAATTTGTGGTTTTTTACCAGGAAGAAGATTACTTACAACCAAGAAGGTTCCTACCATACCAAAAGCCGCAAACAATACAGTAGCTTCAAAACTTACTGGTATAAAATCCGGGTATGGTAAAGTGGATTTACCACCGATAATCATCGGCCAATCGTGATTTAACATATAAAAAATCATTGATTGAGCACAGATAAAACCTGTGAGACCAAACATGAAAGCAGCTTTGGAAATTCTAGATCTTTTAAAACCTAGTGCATCTTCCATACCGTGAATTGGAAAAGGCGTAAATACCTCGTGAATTTTAACTCCACTGTGTCTTACATGCTCAACTGCATGAAGAAGCACATCCTCATCTTCATATATTCCGATTAAATATTTATTTTCAGTAGACGCCGACATTTCGATTAATTATTATGTTTTACTTTTCTTTCTGAAGATGATTTTAACACAGATTTAACTTCAGCCATGTTTACAACCGGTAAGAATTTAGCAAACAAGAAGAAACAAACGAAGAATAAACCAAAAGAGAAAATATAATCACCGATATCATATATAGTCGGGTAGAAATCTCTCCAGCTAGATGGCAAGTAATCTCTATGTAGTGAAGATACGATGATCACAAAACGCTCAAACCACATACCAATGTTCACTATGATAGATAAAATAAAAGTTGCAGTGAGGTTTGTTCTTACACTCTTAAACCAGAATAACTGTGGAGAAATCACGTTACAAGTCATCATAGACCAGTATGCCCACCAGTATGGTCCAGTCATCCTGTTGTAAAAACAATAGGATTCATATTCAACACCAGAGTAGTATGCAATAAAAAACTCAGTGATATAAGCAACACCCACGATAGATCCCGTCAGGGTGATGATCTTGTTCATAGACTCAACGTGAGCTATGGTGATATAATCTTGAAGATTATAAACTTTTCTTGTAATGAGCATCAAAGTCAATACCATAGCAAAACCTGAGAAAATCGCACCAGCCACGAAATATGGAGGGAAGATAGTCGTGTGCCAGCCTGGTATTACCGAAGTTGCAAAGTCCATGGATACAATGGTGTGTACAGAAAGTACCAGTGGTGTTGAAAGACCAGCCAATACTAATGATACAGTCTCATATCTAGACCAGTCTTTTGAAGAGCCAACCCAACCCAATGAAAAGGCACCATACATCATTTTAGAAATAGAACCTTCCTTCGCTCTATCTCTGATAGTTGCTAAATCTGGAATCAAACCGATATACCAAAAAACCATGGATACCGAAAGATAAGTAGAGATCGCAAAAACGTCCCAAACCAATGGTGAGTTAAAGTTTACCCAAAGTGATCCATAAGTGTTTGGCAAAGGCAATGCCCAGTTTGCCAACCAAGTACGACCCATGTGCATTAAGATGAATGATCCTGCACAAAATACCGCAAAGATCGTCATCGCCTCTGCAGCTCTGTTAATAGATGTTCTCCATTTCTGACGGAACAAGAGCAAAACGGCTGAGATCAAAGTACCAGCGTGACCAATACCCACCCACCAAACGAAGTTAGTGATATCCCATGCCCATCCTACTGTCTTGTTCAATCCCCAAACACCAAGACCAACAGTCCAAGTTTTAAAAAGAGAGAAACAACCTACACCAAATATGATCAAAGAAAATCCAAAACAAAATTTCCAAAGGGTGGAAGGTGCGCCTTCTACCTGTCTACAAACATCTTCAGTGACATCGTGGTAGGTCTTACCACCAGTTACTAAAGGCTCTCTTACATGAGATGTTACTTGCATAAAAAATTTATTTTTCTAGTAAACTATATATTTCTAACTTTTGACAAATAATACAGAGAAGGACGGGTGTTGATCTCTTCCAATACTTGGAACATTCTACCCTCTTTTTCTTCTTCGATTAATTTTGAAATTCTGCTTTCTGGATCGTTCATGTCTCCGAAAGTAATTGCTTCAGTAGGACATGATTGTGAACATGCTGTCTCAATTTCTCCATCCACAGGTCTTCTGCTCTCTCTCTTAGCAGCCAACTTACCTTCTTGAATTCTTTGCACACACATTGAACATTTCTCCATTACCCCTCTTGCACGTACTGTAACATCAGGGTTCAGTACCATTTTACCAAGGGAGTTGTTCATATTGTAGTCAAAGTTTTCGTTTTCAACATAAGCGAACCAGTTGAAACGTCTTACTTTATATGGACAGTTGTTAGCACAATATCTAGTACCTACACAACGGTTATAAGTCATTTGGTTCAAGCCCTCAGAACTGTGTGTAGTAGCTAATACCGGACAAACAGTCTCACAAGGAGCATTGTTACAATGCTGGCACATCATCGGCTGGAATACTACTTGAGGATTATCAGCAGGCTCTTCCATCAATTTCTTATCTCTATCTTCGTGTGCTTTGCCATCTTCGATAGAAGAATAATACCTGTCTATTCTCAACCAATGCATATCTCTTGCATTGGATACTTCATCACGACCTACAACTGGAACGTTGTTTTCTGAGTTACAGCTTACGACACATGCACTACAGCCGATACATGAGTTCAAATCTATAACCATACCCCAGAAGTGGTTGTTATATTTTGACTTCCAATCAGCACGACTCCAAAGTGACAATTCGCCAGCTTTTTGAACACCTTCTGAAGTAACTATCGTCTTTTGGTAGTTTTCATCGTGTTCACGAACGTTCTCAATTTTTTTGTATTTCTCAAGGGTGGTATCTTGAACAATATTCCTACCCATGATTGTCTGATGGATTTGGGTATGAGCTATTTGCCTCAATTCATCAGTTTTCTCCAATACTACTTCCGCTACGGAATAAGAGACAGTACCATTTACTAAACTAGTGAATTCAAACGCATTGATTCCAACACCTCTCTTCTCGTTTCTTTCCATGGCTACCTTACCAGCAACCGTTCTACCATAGCCTAAAGCGATACCATAAGTACCTAAAGCCTGACCTGGTTGAATTAGTATAGGAAGCTTTGCGGTTTTGGAACCTACCTTAAGATTACCATATACCGTATTACCTTGTACATTGGTAATACCCAATTTCTTAGCATCACTTGGTGCTATAGTTATGTAGTTATCCCAAGTAGCTTTTGTGATTGGATCGGGTAACTCTTGCAACCATGGATTGTTTGCTTGTGAACCATCTCCTAAACCTGCTTTTACGTAAATAGCAAGTTCAACCTTATCACTCTTTATTTTATAAGTAGATGCGATGGCTGCAGAAGCAGCAGCTACATCACCAACAAAATCAAATGAACCACCTATTGATGCACCAGCCACCTCAAATACACCGTTGTGTACTGATCTATTCCAGAAATCATCAAATGTCAAATATGTTGACTGTTTTCCAAATAAAGTAGTAGACCAATTTTCTCTAATGTATGCGTAATAGTCTGGCTCTTTACCCACCAAAGTCAATAATGTTTCTTGAAACTGTCTTGTATCAAAAATATTAGTGATTGTTGGCTGTTGAATACTGTAAAAACCATCTATTGGTTGATAGTCATTCCAGTTTTCCAAATAATGATTCTCCGCAAGGATATATTTAACCTCACTTGAAGTTTCATCTTTAGAATAAGCAAACGCTACCGTAAGAGGCGTCTTTTTGATACCTTCTTTAATATCAGCAGACCTTGAATTGTTATAAACAGGATTTACATCGTAGAACAATGCAGCCTCGATTTCACCAGCTTTAAGTTCATCAACAAATGCATTGAAGTCTGAATCATTACCTTGGATGAGGTTATTCGTAGCGTTCAAATCTATTGTTGTGCCGTAGTTACCTAGAGCAGCATTGATCGCATTAACCACCACTTGTACCTCTGGGTCGTTAGAACCTGATACCACCAGAGATTTTCCCTTATTTTCCAACAACTCGGCAGCAGCCTTTTTCAAGCTTGGTAGCTCAAGTGAAGGAGCATCTATATTACCTCCCAATAATTTATAGAGCGTTGTAGCTACTAAACCTAACTGAGATGGTTTTACTGGGGTTCTGAAGTCAGCGTTAGCACCAGTAAGAGACAACGTAGTCTCAAACTGATAGTGACGTGACATCACTTTGTTTTTCTTATTCAGCTTTCTTGTAGCAGCATATTGTTTTGCATATTGACCACTCATCAACCAAGTTGACAGGAAGTCTGCACCAATACTTACTATTACACTGGCTTTGGAGAAATCATAGGAAGGAATCGCAGCTTTACCAAATGATTTCTGGTTGGCTTTTACGATACCTGCATAAGATATAGAGTCATATACAATATGTTTAGCGTTGTACTTGCCAACAAACTCATTAATGACTGCTTGAGTGGATGGAGATGCTATAGATGGTGTAACCAATCTAATCTTTCCACCCTTTGAACTCGCTTCGTTTAAGGCAGCGATAAGATCAGCATCTACTGATTTCCAATCTGTATCTTTACCTTGCTTTTGTGGTTTTCTAAGTCTGTTCTCATCATATAAGGAAAGCACCGAACCTTGAGCTTTAACTGAAGTAGCACCTTTAGTTACGGAGGAGAATTTGTTTCCTTCGATTTTGATCGGACGACCTTCGCGAGTTTTTACTAGAACACTCACATAGTCAGCACCGTCTACGAAAGTTGAAGCATACCAGTTTGCAATCCCTGGATCAACTTCTTCAGGTTTGATAGCGTAAGGTATTGCCTTTTTTACAGGAGCCTCACAAGCTGCAAGTGATACAGCAGCTACACCAAAACCTAAAATTTTCAAGAAATCTCTTCTGTGCGTAGCACCCGTTTCTTCGTTTTTATTTAAAATGGGTAGATACTCTTGAAACTCCTTGTTTGCATTTTTCACAAACTCAGGATGATTTTCAAGCTCCTCTATACCTTTCCAGTACTTCTTTGATGAACCAGACATATATTATTAAAGAATTTCCTTATTTAAAAATTAATATATTAATAGTGACACTTAGAACACTCTAGACCGCCAATGTCTTTTACTTTCATTGGGTCAGAAGAGACCTGATTGTGCAGTTTCAAAAGATTGTCGTAGTATTTGTTGCCTTCAGCTTTTACTACAGTTTCTCTGTGGCAGTTGATACACCAGCCCATAGTTAACGGAGCATATTGTTGAATCACTTCCATTTCTTGTACTGGACCATGGCATTTCTGACACTCCAATCCTGCGACCTTCACGTGTTGTGAGTGGTTAAAGTATGCCAAATCTGGCAAGTTGTGTACACGTACCCACTCTATTGGTTTACCAGTTTTGTAGGCTGTTCTTACTTTTTCAAGTTTTGGAGAATCCTTCTTGATTTGTGAGTGACAGTTCATACAAATGTTGGATGAAGGGATGTTTGCATGTTTGCCAATTCTTACACCTGTATGGCAGTAGTTACAATCGATTTTGTATTTGCCTGCGTGAAGTTTATGAGAGAATGGAATCGGTTGCTCTGGAGCATAACCTTGTTGCATACCGATGGACACTAATGAATCTAATGTAGTTTTACCGATCAAGCCAATCACCAAGAACGCTACTGTGAATCTGAATCCTGTAGAGCTAGTGATCGTTTTCCAATCGGTCTTATCTTCAAGTATGTATTTATCTTCTTCAGCTAGAGATGCCGCGTTTTGTGCGATGTATTTTCTCAAGATTGACATTACCGAAAGTAATGCTACTAACATTGCCAAAAGAACTACTATGAAACCACCTAATACCCAGTTAACGAAAGTAGTGTCTTGCTTAACTTCTACTTTAGGGGTAGTACCACCTCCTCCACCATTATCTGGAGTCTTAGTCTCTTCTTCTTTTACATAGGCCATGATGTTTTTGATGTCATCATCTTTTAATGCACCAAAACCAGTCATTACACCAGCAGATTGGAAATCAGCAGCCAATTTTTTAGCATAAGGATCACCAGATGCAATTACCTTAGCTGGATTTTTTACCCAAGGAATAATCCATTCAATCTTTCTTCTTTCAAGGATACCCTTAAGAGCAGGACCCACCATCACTTTGTGAACATTATGGCAAGAAGCACAGTTATTATCAAAAAGCTCTTTACCCTTGGCAGGATCACCTATAGCGGCTTTAGCATCTTCTGCAGAAGCATAAAAATGCGCAAAAAATGATAAAAACAGTGCGGTGACTAACGATAATCTTTTAAAAGTCTTATAACGATTTAAGAACATAACTTAAATTTTACTACGAGGGTATTTTCCCAATCCACCGCAAATCTAATACCCCAAGAGGATTATTCAAAACCATATTGTAATGAAAAAAAGAGGTTTAAACTAGACTGAGTGTCTAAAAGTTAGTTAAAAACTGATTATCAGTATATTAAAAGCTAATATAGCTCCTACAATAGGGTAATTTAGAATTATTTTAAATACTTCATACACTCCTTACCTTAAAGTGAGATACTTTGTTTTTTTTAAGGCTTAGGGAATTATTTATAGATCGAGAGATTATATATATAGGTATTAAAACTCATTACACATAACTAAAGTTCATTCGTAACTATATAAAATGAGATCTAAAATAGTAATGCTCATGATATATATAAAATTATGAGTAGTTTTAAGTTTCTAAATTTATTAGTTCGATTAAAGTGCTCAAGCAGAATTTCATAGATTATTCTCTCAATTTTTTAAACGAAAGTGAAAAAGCAAGCTTCATCCAAAAAAATGAAGGCCCTGCTTGCACTTCCATACGCTACAACATATACAAAAAGCCCCTAGAAGTTCCTCCTCTACGACCCGTGCTATGGAGCGAATCGGGCTATTACCTAGATGAAAAAAGAGTGTTTACGCTCGACCCTCTTTTTCACGCAGGTGCATATTATGTACAAGAAGCGAGTTCTATGTTCTTGGAACAATTTCTCAAAACTATTTCTCTGAGAGACAATGCTTTCGTACTTGATTTATGCGCATCGCCTGGTGGTAAAAGCACACACTTGTTAAACCTACTTAAAAGCACTCAACTATTGGTTAGCAATGAGGTGATCAAAAGTCGTGTGGCTGCACTTAAGGAAAACTTGATCAAATGGGGGCGCGAAAATGTAGTGATTACCCAAAACGATTCTCAGGACTTTGATGAAGTAAAAGACTTTTTCGATTTGGTGGTGGTTGATGCTCCTTGCTCTGGCGAAGGTATGTTTCGCAAAGATCACAATGCGATCAATGAATGGAGCCTCGAAAATGTAGAAATCTGCTACAAAAGACAACGTAGAATACTTAGTGAAATTACGGACTCTGTTAAAGATGGTGGCTATTTGATCTATTCTACCTGTACCTATAACCAACAAGAGGATGAGGAGAATATCAAATGGTTTTTGGCCAATTATGACTATGAAGAAGTGAAGCTCCAGCACAACTTTACTGGTGTGATGGACTGTGAATATGGCTACAAACTCATGCCTCATTTGATTGAGGGTGAAGGCTTTTACATTTGTTGTTTGCGGAAGAAAGGGAGTAATGAAAACTATGAGTTTTTTAAATCAAAACATAGTAACCTGGATGATTTCAAAATGGCTCATGAACTGAAGGACTACATCCGTACAGATACTGAGTTGAATTTCTATGCCTTCAAAGATGTGGTAAAGGCATTGAACCCCTATCATAAAACTGCGGTCGACTACCTGTCTAAACGTCTAAGCATGATTACTGCCGGCTTGGATATTGCTGAATTGCTTAAAAACAAACAGGCGATCCCTTCACACAGCTTGGCCATGGCTTGTATCGTGAATACTGAAATCTTTGAGCCTGTTGCACTCGACAAAGAGTCGGCACTTAAATTCCTCAAAAAAGAACTGAATGACATTGACTGCGATAACGGCACGCACTTAGCAAGCTATGAAGGCATTTCACTTGGCTTTTTCAAGAAAATCCAGAATAGGATCAACAACAACTACCCTCAGGAATGGAGGATCAGGATGAATCTATAAAATAGAATTACAAGGGCAGCGTTGCTTTATCAACGATTCTGCCCTACCCTTCTCTACCTACTGAGCATCAAAAACGTACACCTTACGTTTTCAAGTTTAATCATCTCTCCATTGAGATAACACCATGGTTCCATACACTTTACTTTGTTTAAAGTGAGTTCAGGAATCAGCAAGGTCACCAAATAGCCACTTGATTTCAGATATTGTGCTCTTTCTCCAATAGCTACAGGGATAGCCTCTACCAGTTTTATCTTAAACTTGTCGCCCGTATTGGTACGATAAGTGCCTCCTAAGTCGGGGTTGTCTTTGTTGTTTAACTTTATTTGGGCATCAACCGAAAGGTTCTGAGCATAATTTTTGGGAAGAATCACTTTAGAACTTGATTTGGCACCTGCAATAAAATACCCAATGGAGTCTGCCCCTATATTGATATCCATCAAGTCCTTGCCATCATTCTCTTTGATCAATGCCAGAAGATCATTAGCTCCAAAACCTTCTTTAATCGTTATGTTGGGATAGAGATTCAAATGGAAAAATTCCACGGCCCTCTCCACGGGTACAATAGTTTCATTTTCATTAAACCGAATACCCAAGGATCCATCCTCTTTAGGCAGACCGTTTCCACTCCCGTTTTGCAACTGATTATGCTTAAGTCCTATTTCCTTGCCATTCAGTGTACATTTAAAATCAGACAAGTCTGTTTCATAAGCATCAATGGTATCTTTCACTGTTTTCCTTACCAGATCTTTTTTTGCTGATTTATGAATGTCCTTCAAGCTTGCTCCGATATCCTTTGTTTGCTTTAAGCTTACATTTCCGTATTCAAACTTAGTCTGATCATCAAAGCCCTTGCGATAAAAGTGACGGCTCGTCACCTTCGCGATTTTTATGTCAGACTTGGCCAACGCAATCAATTTCTGTAAGTCTTTACCATCCTCTTTGTCGTATTCGTTGGCAATGATCTGTTGACAAGTCTTTTCACAGTCATCGAACATTTCCAACCAAAACTGTGCCTTAGCCAAATTAATCAAATAGGCATATTTTAGTTTTTGTGAAGCTTTTGGATCGGCCAACTGTACGGTGCCCACATTGTCTGTCCAATACTTTAAGATGGGCGCCATGTCTTGTTTAGATTTGTCTAGACTTTGGTTGTAGGACTGCTTTTCCAAGATCGTCTTTGCCTTAGCCAACTCTTGGTTGAAGGGCGCATATTCAGGTGCCTTCTTAATGTCTACTTCCCAAAATACATCTTTATCTTCCTTTTTCTTTGGAGTAAAAGTTCTTTTAATCATATCAAGATCTGCCTCAAGCCTTTTTTTATAGTTATTGAGAATAGTTTCATGTATAATACCATCTTTCACATTGGTAAATGCCTCTGCTTGGGCTCTATTATCAAACTCTTGAGAAGGGATCTCATAAGGGGCGGCCTGTTTTCCAAATTCTCTTTTAAAAATCTCACGAGAAGTCGCTCGTTCTGTAAGTGCAATCGTGGTAGGAATCGCTTGGCGCAACTTTCCAACATATTTGACCTGAGGCACCATTTGTCCCGCCGCATTCTTTACATTGCTTTTCCGCTCTTCCACTATACCTGGCAGGGTTATAGGCTTCTCTATGATTAATGTATAAGTGAAATCTCCCGCATCAGCGCTATAGCCAAAGCCATTGAGTGTACCGAAATCCGTAAGCTTATTGCCAGTATAGCCACATTGTGAAATAACGGCAGGATTAATATTGAAATTTACAGAATAGGTATTAAAGCCTAAAAGTGCACCGTTTTCAGGCAAGCCAATATATTCATTCCTAACACTAACCCTATCTAGGTCAATCTTTTGAGCCAAGGAAACAGAAACCGTACTGGTCAGCAAGGCTATCATAGAGAGTAATTGTAAAACATGCTTCATCGTAAGACTATTGAGATTTATCTATGAATTTAATCAATAAAAGAGTTCCCTTACAAGCCCTCCCTTTCAAAATTTAAGAATTCTAAACTAATATGACCAAGGAAAGGCATTACTGGAGGATATACGGAAGACGTTTAAAATATACTTTTTTCAATTAACCTTCATTTCGGATTACTGAAAACATATTCAGATACATAGCAGTTAATCAAACATATTCATACAGGTCTGAATTCTCAATCCTTTAAACATTAACATTATGAAGAATTTCAAAACAACGTTTAGCGCATTACTCATAATGAGTACGCTTTTCGGCAGCTGCAAGTCCATGAATAGAACGCAAAAAGGTGCTGTGATTGGCACCGCAAGCGGTGGTGCTTTGGGCGGCATTATAGGAAGAGCCTCTGGCAATACAGCGCTCGGGGCGATCATTGGCGCTACCGTAGGTGGTGTTACGGGCGCAGTCATTGGCCGAAAAATGGACCGTCAGGCGGCTGAGATCAGTAAATCGATTCCAAATGCCAAAGTAGAACGTGTAGGAGAAGGCATTGCTGTAGAATTTAGTGAGAAGATTCTTTTTGGTTTTGACCAAGCAGACCTCAATGCAGGTGCTAAAAGAAACTTGAACAAATTGGTTACCATACTGAATAAATACAGTGATACGAATATTGAAATTCAAGGTCACACAGACGACAAGGGTACGGACGAATACAACTTGGCTTTGTCTAAACGCAGAGCCTCAAGTGTATCAGACTACTTGCATGCGCAAGGCGTGAACAACTCACGACTTACTACTGTAGGTTACGGAGAGGGTGCCCCCAAATACACTAATGACACCCCAACACATCAAGCGCAAAACAGAAGGGTGGAATTCATGATATATGCCAATGATAAGATGAAGGCTGAGGCTGAGGCCGAAGCAGCCAAAAAATAAATTCTTCTCTTAAAACAGAAAACAATATGATGAATAGAATCTTAATAGCAATCGGAATAGCCTTGGCAGTATCAACACAGGCACAAGAGAAAAAAGTGAGTTTCGGACTGAGAGCTGGCCTCAACTTACAAAACTTTAATGGCAAAGGAGCCGACGGCACTATGCTCAAAAACCAGATCGTAGCGGGCTATCATCTGGGTATGAATCTGGAGATATTGATGGCACCAGATTTTTATTTGCAACCTGGCTTGCTCTTTAGTACCAAAGGCAGCAAATGGACTTCTTCCAAAGCTAGTTTAAACTATATTGAGGTGCCCATCAATTTTTTGTATAAACCCATATTAGGCTCAGGGAGGTTTATGCTCGGATTTGGTCCTTACCTCGCCTATGGTATAGGAGGTAAAGCTACCTACTCCGGCACATCTTATAAAGTTAAGTATGCAGCTTCTGCCAATGAAAACGATGCCGCTTATACCTTTAAGCCCTTTGATGCTGGAGCAAATCTCTTCGTAGGTTATGAGTTTAAAAATAGAATATCGTTTCAGATCAATAGCCAATTGGGTCTCGTAAAGATCAACCCTTCTTATACCTTTATTCCCAACGACAAAACTGTCATAAAAAATACAGGTTTTGGGATATCAGCAGGGTATAGGTTTTAGAAAAGCTCACTAGGTTGTTGGTATATAAAACAAAAAGCCCTGCTTTCCAGCGAGGCTTTTCTTTTATCTTGATTCTTGTGTCTTGACTCTTGCGTCTTATAAAGACTAAACAATCATCCCAGCACCTACAGTCTCGTTTGTGAATTCATCCACGATGATCAAACTACCAATGGTTCTGTTGTTTTTGTAGCTGTCGTAGCTCAATGGAGAAGCAGTCTTGATCACGATTCTTGCGATATCGTTCAAACCAATTGTCTTATCCTCTTCATTGGTTTCCAAAGTATTGATGTTCACTTTGTATTTTACGTCTTTGATGATCGCCTTAGCTTCTTTAGAAGTATGTCTTACTACATATTTACCACCTGGAACGAGTTTTTTCTCACTCAACCAGCACACCATGAGTTCCACATCTTGGCTCACTGTTGGTAAATGATCTTTTTTCACAATCATGTCACCACGGCTGATATCAATGTTATCTTTAAGGGTGAGTGTTACAGATTGAGGCGGGAAAGCTTGATCCAAATGTTTGCCAAAGAAATCTATAGATTTGATAGTCGATTCTTTACCTGAAGGTAGTGCTACGATCGCATCACCTGGCTTGAAAACACCACTTTCTACTTTACCGGCAAAACCTCTGTAGTCATGGAACTCCTCGTTCATAGGACGGATCACGTACTGTACAGGGAAACGGGCATCTACGAAGTTATAGTCGTTCTCGATCTCTACCGACTCCAAAGTCTCCAATAAAGTCCTGCCTTTGTACCATGGCATGTTGGTAGACTTGTCCACCACGTTGTCACCGTTCAAGGCACTGATCGGCAAGAAATGAATATCTGGCACTTCAAGTGTCTTAGAGAAATCTTTGTATTTGGCAACGATCTTGTCAAACACCTCTTGGCTGTAGTCTACCAAGTCCATCTTGTTCACACAAAGCACGATGTGCTTGATCTGCAACAAAGAAGCAATAAATGAGTGTCTGCAGGTTTGCTCTATGATTCCGTGGCGGGCATCCACCAAAATGATCGCCAAGTTGGCAGTAGAAGCACCCGTAACCATGTTACGGGTGTACTGAATATGCCCTGGGGTATCTGCCACGATAAACTTACGCTTAGGGGTAGCAAAATATCTATAAGCCACATCTATGGTAATCCCTTGCTCACGCTCTGCACGCAGACCGTCAGTCAACAGGGCAAGGTTTACATAACCATGACCCTTCTGAGCACTGGTTTTTTCTATGGCTTCCATTTGGTCTTCAAAGATCGACTTTGAATCGTACAATAGACGGCCAATCAAGGTACTCTTGCCATCGTCTACACTACCTGCAGTAGTGAAACGGAGCAAGTCCATATTTAAATAATTTTCTGTTACGAATGTTTCTTCCATTTTTATGTAAAGTCTTTAGTCAATAGTCATGAGTCATAAGTAAGTAGTCTAAAGACTTTATACTTACGACTGGCTACTAAATCATCAAAAATATCCTGCTTTTTTACGATCTTCCATCGCTGCCTCTGAGCGTTTGTCGTCAGCTCTGGTACCGCGTTCCGTTACACGCAAAGTAGCTACTTCTTGAATGATTTCGTCCATAGTAGATGCTTCAGACGCAATAGCTCCTGTACAAGTCATATCCCCTACCGTACGGAAACGCACTGTTCTGGTCTCTACTTTTTCACCTGGCATCACCGTAATGAAAGGTGAGTTGGCCAACAGTTGACCATCTCTTTCTACGATTTCTCTTTGGTGTGTAAAGTAGATAGAAGGGATCGGAATGTTTTCTGAAGCGATGTATTGCCATACGTCCATCTCTGTCCAGTTGGAGATTGGGAACACGCGGAAGTGCTCGCCTACGGCTTTCTTACCATTGTATAAGTTCCAAAGTTCTGGTCTCTGGTTTTTAGGATCCCACTGACCAAACTCATCTCTGTGTGAGAAGAATCTTTCTTTCGCTCTAGCTTTTTCTTCGTCGCGACGTGCACCACCAAAACAAGCGTCAAATTTGTATTTCTCTATGGTTTCTAGCAATGTCACGGTTTGTAAGGTGTTGCGAGAAGGGTTTGGACCTTTCTCTTCTACTGCTGTACCACGGGCGATGGAATCTTCCACATGACCGATGATCAAAGTAGCGCCTGTTCTTGCCACCAATTCATCGCGATAAGCGATCGCCTCAGGGAAGTTATGCCCAGTATCTATATGTACCAAAGGAAAGGGGATTTTGGCAGGCCAAAATGCTTTCTCGGCCAATTTCACCAAACAGATAGAATCTTTTCCACCTGAAAATAACAAAGCAGGTCTTTCAAACTGCGCTACCACCTCTCTCATGATGTGGATCGCTTCTGCTTCTAATTGTTGTAAATGCGTTAATTTCATTGCTTCACGTGTGATGTGTAACGTGTTATGTGTAACGAGAAGTTGTTTACTTCACACGTCACACGTAATACGTCACACGTATTTAATTTCCTCTAACAAATATTTTACAAACTTCTCTTTACACTCCTCAAAGCTCATTTGGTCTGTTCTTAGTTCCAAATGTGGATTTTTCGGTGCTTCGAAGGGTGAATCCAAACCTGTAAAGTTCTTGATCTCTCCCGCACGAGCTTTTTTGTAAAGTCCTTTCACATCCCTCTCTTCGCAAGACTCAAAAGATGCATTAATATAGATTTCTCTAAAGTTCTCCGCTCCTATAATGTTCTTAGCCATGGTACGGATCTCTTCCGTAGGGCTAATGAATGAACAAATAGTAAGTACCCCACAGTTCACAAAAAGTTTAGCCACTTCTGCGGCACGACGGATGTTCTCCTGACGGTCAGCATCTGAAAAGCCCAAGTTGTTGTTGATTCCCGAGCGCAAGTTGTCGCCATCGAGCAACTGGGTCAAGAAGCCCTTTTGGTGTAGCTCCTGCTCTATAGCCTTAGCCAAGGTACTTTTACCAGATCCCGAAAGACCTACCATCCAAAGCACTACCGCCTTCTGCTTGAGGAGCTGTTCTTTATCAGTCTTTTGGAGGATTTGATCAAAAATTGGATGTATGTGGTTCAATGTACTCAAAATTGAGGTGCAAATTTAGTGATTTTTTTTAAAAATGTATAAAGTCTATGAATTTGATGGTGTTATGTTTCATTTAATTTGGAAGTATGTCTATTGGGGATGTGGAGATGTGCTGATTTGGGGATTTGCTAATTTGGAGATTTGAAGATGAGGGGATTTAGAGATAGATCGTTTAGGATGCTCCTTTTGATATCACCGAACCTTTCTCTCTTAAAAGCAGAACCATATTACTATAGCATAGGAATAGAAGCGGGAAGCTTGTAAAGGAGTAATTGGCTTAAAAGCTAAATAAACCTCTGAGAGTATCAGATGCTTGGGGGATTTATTGTCGTATTATTATTTATTAATCAATATAAAGGCTCTTTTTATGGTACCATTTTTATCTATGGCCTGCACCTTTATTTTTAAATCATCACCCCTACTGTGAAAGAATACCCTTGAATGAACCTTCTTTACATGCCCCAAAGATATTCCATCATTTGTGAACAAGTCAACTTGGAATTTATCATATTCCGTCGGATTTCTTTTCCAAATAATTTCATCACCTACATTTAATTTCGGGGCTGGCACTTTAGTATAGGTCAAACCAGCAATTTCCGAAACAAACCTTAAGTCCTTTGTTACCTTAAAATCTGCTAAAAACTCAAAATTATCGGTCGGGACCAATCCTTGAGTATGGGCAAGCAAATAGAGAATATCATCTTTATTTTCTATGTGTATTCCCCAAAAATCTAAAAAGCCTTTGTAGTCACTCCTTTCCGAGCGGAAAAGTCTTTGTTTAAATGTATCTAACACATTATCTTTATACAACTTATCCAACTCTGGAAATTCTGTATAACATTTAAATCCATCATCTATAGCGTCTTTAAGCTCTTTGTCAGGCAAATACTGAAATGTCGCACCCTTTGTGCTATTATATTTAATAATCCCCACAATGTGTCTTTTAGAGCCACTACCTTTCCTCCAACTTAAATATATGTTACCAAATTTACTCATTTATAATCTCCAATAATCTTTGGCTCCGCAAAGTAATTAATTTAACAATCAAATCCTTTCTATAGTTTGGTATTTTCCAACTTTCAAATTCTTCTGGGATCATCATATCTATTTTAGAAACAAATTCTTGAATTCTTGTAGTATCTATTTTTCTAACAAGTTCACTTATCCTGTCTTTTACTTTAGAATCCTGTTTTATAAGTTCTTCCAACAATCCAAAATGATTATATTTTTTTCCATCCCAGTGGATCTCTGCCATACCCTTGTTTATATATGCATTTATTTGCATATCATTTTTAAGCATACTTAAAATCTTAGATTCATCTAACTCTCTTCCTAGGCTACTACCGCTATCATAAATTGGGGCAAATTTAACGTCCCTAGTGATATTTTTCAGCCTATAGTGAATTATGTCATTGGGTACTATCTTTATATTCATTCCAAACATAGAAAGCATCTTCTTAATCAATGGTGAATGTCTACTTGGCTTTCCTTCAAGAGTTCTCTCAATTTCAGTATATGCCTGCCCAACGATTGTATTTTTTGCAATAAATCCCCAGTTTTCTTGATGCCTATCGCTATTCCCAATTATAGAATCAAAAATTATTATATCAATTAATCGATCAACATGAGATTCTAATTCAAAACATTTAAGTGCATTTACAATTAACTGAAAGGTATATTTCTGTTTCGGGTTTTCACTTTCAACGATAAAGGAATTGTCAAAAGCTTTTAAATATTTGCCGCCTTCAATGAGTTCTTCCTGATCATCGTTCATAGATTTGGACAGACATCCAATTTGATGTTTATATATTGCAATAGAATATTCCAAAACATCCAATTCTAGCATCTTTCCAATAAAGGAAGCAACTATTTCTGAGTAGAATTCATATTTGTAAAATTTACCATTTGCATTATTAAAAGACTCTTTAAAATAATAAACGGCCCCATATTCATCAGAAAGTATTTTTTTATTCCTTGTTCCGCCAGAGTTTAACCATGTTAGCTCCTTATATCCACTTACATAAAATAGATGGTTTTCCATTAAGTATCAAATTAGAACAGAAAATATTTTATTTAGTTAAATTGACCCTAATCCCCTTTCTCCAATCCCTTAATCTTCTCCTTCAACATCTGTACTTGTTCTTCCAATAGTTTGATCTTGTCTTCATAGAGACCTTTAAGTTCTTCTGGCAGTGCATGTACATGATAGCCATAGCCGCTATTATGAGATACTGCACCTTCATGAAAATTATATACTAGGTTTACGGAATCCAACAGGTCTTTTGCCTCTACACCTAATACCCCAGCAATGGTCTCTAGCTTCTCGGTGGTAAGTTTTACGTCGCCACGTTCGATCTTGTGGTAACCACTCAGTGACATATCCAAGTCGTCTGCCATTTGTTTGGCGCTGATTTGTTTGATTTCCCTGATGAGCCTTATTTTTTCACCTGTTTTCATTGCTTCGGATCTTAGTATCATTCAAAAATACAAATATAGGATGAAAAAGAAAATAGAAGGCAGGTTCGTGGGGCATTGTATCGATCTATGGTAGCACAAGTGTCCTCATAATTCGCTTTTAGAGAATTATGAATTGAAAGATAGCATTACCTGCAACATTAAAAATATTTAGAACATGAACCGCATTATAAAAACTGCCTTACCACAACTTGCTGGCAGGTTCAGATACTTCAAAGATAAAAAACCTAAAATTATTTTTATTTTTTTTCAAATATCCAGATACTATACAAATCCATTCTTCCGTTTTCTCTATGATTCATATTTTTTCTGGATCGCTCAGATATTTTCTGAGTCATTCAGACTTTCTCTGAGTCACTCAGATCGTTTCTGGGTCATCCAGATTTTTTCTGAACCACTCAGATCTTTTCTGAAGCATTCAGATTATTTCTGGACAACACAGATTATTTCTGAGTCGCTCAGGCTTTTTCTGGAACATCCAGATATTTTCTGAGCCATTCAGATCTTTTACGGATCGTTCAGAGTTTTTCTGAGTCGTTTAGATACTTTCTATATCGCTCAGATATTTTCTGAGTCATTCAGGATCTTCCTGAGTCGTTCAGATTTTTGAAAAATGTAAATAACAATAGAATAATGATAGAGAAAAATACATAAATATTTTAGAAGCCCATCCAAAGGTTGGCTGACCTTTGGAGAGGTTTATTATTTTTTAGTTTTATTGTTCAACGTTCCAAATACATTGTATTATGTCAAGTGGAAATTACCTGCCCAAAGATGATATGGGCCTAAAGGACTGGTTGATCAAGTTTTCAATCGCCCTACCGGGTTATGCAGAAGTGCTGGCCTTGAGTGATGACACCGTGAAGCGCGTGGTAAGACATGCGAAGAACTTCGAGGCTGTCATGAACGGCGTGGACCGCTACCGTACCTACGGACTGGCACTCACCGCTTATAAAAACCTAATGCGCGACGGTACAGAAGAACCAGGGACATTGGTGGAACGCCCAGAGGCTATCGTGTTTGACGGTCAGCCAGAAGCGGATATTTTCGGCGAAGTCAGGGCGCTGGTCAACAGCATCAAGAAGTCGAAAAAGTATAACGAAGCCATGGGCAAGGCCCTTGGTGTGGAAGGGAGCAGCCCTGCTGAAGGTGGCGGCTCTGGGGAGATCAAACCTGAGCTAAACATAGAGCTACAAGGTGGCAAGCCCAACATCCTCTGGAAGAAAGGCAAGATGGATGGCGTGAAGATCATGGTAGATAGAGGCACAGGCAGCTATAGTTTCTTGGCTGTGGACTTGTATCCAGATTACTTAGACACACACCCGCTACCTGAGCTGGGCAAGTCCGAACTCTGGAAATACATTGCAATCTATCTGAAACGCGATGAGGAGGTAGGTAACTGGAGCGATCCAGTACAGATCTCGGTAACGGGCCGTCCGGCCTAAACGAATATCCTCCAAAATCAGCCCAAGCCCCTGCCAACGTAGGGGCTTGTTTTTTATAGTCGGTATATAATCTGGCACATACGCTATACTTAAAAGAAAAATTTTTAATCATCAACAGACACGAATCTTATCTAATAATTTCTAATTTCCCCATCTTTTCGTCTAAAAAATAAAAATAAAGGCCGGTTTTTAAACTTTCTAAAGTCACCTCCTGTATCCCTTCAACTTGACTTTTTAAAACAATATGGCCCATCATATCCACTATGCAAAGTTCTTTTATACCACTTATAGTCACTGTAACTCTGTTTTCAGCAGGGTTTGGAAATATAATTGAATTTGAGCTTTTTAAAGACTCTTCTATACTCGTAATTTTATTGGTCACAATCTTTCTAATAATTCTATTATCTGTATCTGCAATAAATAAATTATTTGAATCATCAATTGTTATCCCTATTGGGCCATTGAGTCCTGGCATACAACTATTTGTTGCTCCATTAATTCCCGAAAATCCAAACAAAGAGCTTACATTCCCTTCAGGATTTATAATACGGATCATATTGTTATGCGCGTCTACAACAAATATATTACCATTTTTATCAACAGCTAAATCTGTTGGAGAATGAAACGTTGCGACACTTCCAACCCCATCATCATGACCTGAATTTCCACTGCCAGCAAGTGTACTTACATTTCCAGAAGAGTCAATCTTACGAATAAGCGAATATCCATTATCAGCAACATAAATATTACCCTTATTATCTACTGTAATACCAAAAGGTTGTGCTGGAAGCTCCTGAGAACTATTTGCTGCAATTGTACTTACGGTACCATTTTTACTTATTTTGCGAATATTATGATTATAACTATCTGATACATATATATTACCTGTCGTTGTATCTACTGCTATACCAACAGGTGTATTAAAGCTAGCATCTTTCCCCACACCATCAACATTCCCAATACTCCCATTACCTGCGATAGTAGTTACAAATCCTAAAGTATCTATTCTTCTTATAAGCCTATTTGATTGGTCAGCAACGTATAAATTTCCAATTTTGTCTACAGCAATAGAAGTGGGATAATTAAAACTGGCACTTCGTCCTTTCCCGTCTTGATTGCCAGGGTTACCACTTCCTGCTATTGTGCTTACATTACCATTTATATCAATCTTTCTTATTACGTGATTTCCATATTCAACAACATAAACATTCCCTTTTTTATCTACTGTTACGTCATATGGAAGAACAAAGGTCGAAGTACTTCTTGTGCTGTCCAAAAGACCTCCTATATAACATTTCCCCGCATAGGTTAGTATCGGATTTTGAGAATGTACAGCATGCCCGATGGTTGTGTAAATTAATAAGCCTAATGCTATTGTATGTATTAACCTACATGTAACATATTTTTTCATAAAGATTTTGATATATTTCCTAGAGTGCAAAACTAGTAAGACTTAATGATTTCTTCACTTTTAATGAATTATTTAATTAGCCCAACGAAGAGCTTAATATATAAAACAAAACATTTATTACTTACCTATCAGAACAATCACATCAAATACTTCCTCTACGAAGTTGGACTCGTGCTTTTGGTCTTGGTGTACACAAAGATCCCTGCGGTACACAGGCCTATGCTGAGGGCTTCTATGATCGTCAGGGTTTCGTTGAGGTAAAAGAAGGCTAGAATCGCCGTAACTGCGGGTACAAAGGCGATGAACAGCGATGTGGTAATGGCGCCCAATTGTTGGATGGCATTGGTTACGAGTATCCCCGCCCCTATCGTAACCACGAGCCCTTGGTAAGTACTCTGCAAGGCGATGTCTTGCCAGCGTGCCTCGGCCAATTGCGATGGGAAAATTAACCAGATCGGAATGAGAAAGAGGGTATTGATCAGCGGCACTTGCACGATCACGTCTTTGAAGTGGAAGTTCCAAGCTTTCACGCTGGTCATGTAGGTAGAATAGCAGATGGAAGCCAACACCAAAAACACCACCCCATAGAGCTGTGCGGCATGACTGATGTTAAAACCCGAAGCCCAAAGCATGAGGGCATTGGCCATGAGCACAATGAAAATGCCTAGGAAATGTTGCGGCTTCAGCTTGGTTCTGAGCCAAATGACCGCCAAGATCGCTCCAAACACGGGCAAGAGGCCGTTGATGAGTACGCCAGCCCTTGCAGCTTTGGCGGAATGTAAACCATAAAAGCTCAAGAGCGTATAGGGGAAGCCCGTACCGAGTGCTACAAAGATACTTTGTCCGATATTGATCTTCTTCCAAGGGTATTTGATCCACAAGGGAATGGTAAAAACTGTCGCCGTGCCAAAGCGTAGCAAGCTGATGTCGATAGGGCTAAGTTTGGAATGAACACCTACTCTAGAGATAATGATCCAGTGGGACCAGATGAATACCACGCCCAAGGCTCCTAGGGTGGCCAATGTTTTCTTTTGAATCGTCATGATTTGATCTGCAGCCGATACAACACTCCCAAAAGGCGTTTGCGTTCACGCTTTGTGGAATATTTGTTAAGAAAATCAAAAATACAGAAGTGGTTTTTACATAAAAGGAAGATCATGGCCGTCAATAGCAATGGTATTACTTAACCTCAATTAGGGATAAGGAATGGTTTCTGAGCCAATGCTCTTGCGTGGGTGGCTGTCCACACGGGGTGTGAACTACAAGATGGGTGGCTCTTGCAGCGTGGGAATTGTGAGTGACCCATCTTGTGGTTGGCCCGTGTGGTGCCCTTTTTTTGTTACTTTTTTTGGGCAAGCAAAAAAAGTAAGAGAACATGTCATACCAAGGGATGAATTACTTCTAAATAACGACATTGGGATCGCAGTCTAAGAACCTCATTACACTTGAGGATCACCTTGGGACAAGTTATTCATTCAACCAATCGTGGCTGTTCCTAGCCTGCCATAAATTCATAAAATATTCTACAGAAAATAATGAAACAAAGTACTTTCCAAAATCAAAGTATACCTTTCACAACCATGGCAAGGTTACTAGGTAGGTTGTAATTCTACCCTTTTATGTACATATTTAATAAATCAGATTAAACCACATGGTAAACAGCATGAAAAGAATCATTACACTAGGTGTTATTTTAGTACAAGGTATTGGTGCCAGCGCACAGACCAACAAAACTGTAAGCGATAAGGAAGGGAACGTCTACAAGACGGTAACCATAGGTACACAAACCTGGATGGCGGAAAACCTAAAAAGTACACAGTTTAATGACGGCACGGCCATAAGCATGCTGAAGGATTTTAGCGCATGGAGCAGCCCTATGGGAAAACCAGCCTATTGCTGGTACAAAAACGACCAAGTGAATTTTGGCAACCTCTATGGCGCACTATACAATTGGTATGTGGTGGACGCTAGCACCAACGGCAATAAAAACGTATGTCCCGTAAGTTGGCATGTACCTACAAACGACGACTGGAAAACCTTAAAGGGTAATTTGATAGATACGATAGCGGGCAATCAATTGAAAGAGGCTGGCACCACACACTGGACAGCCCCAAATGAAGGAGCCAGCAATTCAACAGGCTTTACGGCACTTCCTGGAGGCGTACGTACCGACAACGGGGTCTTCAAAGAGGTTGGTTTGAGCTGTTTTTGGTGGAGCGCTACAGAATTTGACATGCAAACCTCTTGGTACTGGTTCTTAACTACGTTCAGCAAAGGTATGGGCAGGAGCAACTATGAAGGTCGTAAAAGCGGTATGTATATACGTTGTATTAAGGACTAAAACATAAGAACAGTACTTCGACAATGTGCAAAGCTCGAGGTACTGTTCTTATAATTAAAATGGGGCTTTTGAATTCAGATATCTTACATTTTAAAAACTATTGTAACAACCGTGAATTCCATTGTATAATTACCCCAAACTATTTTTACTGATCTATATGTCATATATAGGTTTCTCCCCAAAGACTTTAGCAAAGCAATAATCGCTTTTTAGCTGCGCACAAGCATGTTAGGCTTTCCATCAATCATTGGTGGCTCGATACCAATCGTCGGTGGCTTGCCCGAAATGATTGGTGGCTCGATACCAAACGTTGGTGGCTTGCCCAAAATGATTGGTGGCTCGATACCAATGGCTGGTGGCTTGCCCTAAATCGTTGGTGGCTCTATACCAATCGTTGGTGGCTTGCCCCAAATCGCTGGTGCTTCGATACTAATGGCTGGTGGCTTGCCCCAAATCGTTGGTGGCTCGATACCAATGGCTGGTGGCTTGCCCTAAATGATTGGTGGCTCGATACTAATCGTTGGTGGCTTGCCCCAAATCGTTGGTATCGAGCCACCGGAGGTTGTTTCTCTACCTGTGTCTGTGCCCGTACTGACATCCAATAGTCTGCCGAAGTCTTGCGGCAGACCGTAGCAGTCAACTAAAACACATTAGGGACTAAAGGATTGTCTCATTAGTTTAGTCCCATCGGGACTTGCACCATATCGGCGGTAAAGATACAAGTCCAGATACAGCCGCCCTAGTCACGTAGTGACGACATATCGGTAGCAGACGTACACCATCCACTACCCAAGTCACGTTAGTGACGAAATAGTTATGGTCTTAGAAAAAGGTACATAGGAAAATTTCAAAACTAACACTATGTCGTCACTAACGCGACTTATTCTGTTTCCGTCATTTGTGACTACCAATATATCGTCCCTAATGGGACTTACTGCATATCGGAGGCTAGAGGCAGCCCCCCTAATCACGTTAGTGACGACATAGTTCTGGTGGTAGAAAAACGGTGTACTGCAAAACTCCAAAATCAAAACTATGTCGTTGCTACGCAACTTGGTTTGGGGTTGGTACGGTTTCTACCAATATATCGTCCCTACAAGACTGATCATATTTGGGTGAATAAAATACCTATTCTCTCAAATCTTCACCTGTAGGGTCAGATACAGGCTCCTGCCATCAGAAGGTAAGATACCTGGGCCAGGATAACCCGTAGCGCGACGGGTATAGTACATGCGGTTGGCCAGATTGTTTACGCTGGTTTCTATTTTGAACATCTTGTATTCGTAAGAAAGGCTCAAATCCATGATCGCATAGGAAGGAATCAAACCTACTACTGCCGATACCCCGCCATCTATGGCATTGGTGGCATCAGAATACTGATCGGTAAGATAGGTGTATTGAAAGGATGCCTTAAAGTTTTTGTAACCCAACTTGAGACCCGTTTTGATATTGAACTTAGGCACAAATTCCACTTGGTTGCCCTTCACTCCAGTGATTTCACTCTTGACATAACTAGAGCGGATATAGGCCAAGTTGGCAAACAAGAGACCGTTCCAGCTCTTAGCCTGTGGCCTAGCGAGGCGCAAGAGGTCTCCTTCTATATACGACTCTATCCCTGTGATCACCGCTTGCCCCACATTGCCTCTCTTACGGATCACTCTGTCCTTCTCATCGTACGTAAGTACCTCGCCGATTCGGTTGTTATAGTTGAGGTAGAAGACACTCAGGTCGTAACTGTAAAACTTGGTTTGCTCGCTGCGGATGCCCATGTCGGCAGAGTAGCCCTTTTCGTCCTTCATATTAGGATCTATCACCGATGAAGGATTGGCTATGCGCATGTCGCTGAAGGTAATGGAGCGATAGTTCTGTGAAATGTTGGCGTAGGTATTGAGTTTTGCAAAAGGTTTATAGCTGATGCCTATGCCACCCAAGATAAACTGACGGCTGTTGTCGCGAGGTTCGTTGGTTCTGTTCACCGAAATAATGTTCCCCGCCAAGTCACGATTAACATTGCCATAGTAGCCATTGGCTCTGGTATGGATAAACTCATAGCGAAGTCCTGGCGTGATGGACAGTTTTTCATTGAGATAAAAGATATTTTCCGCAAAGAACGCGAGGTTCCTGTTTGGGAAACTGTAGTCGTAAGTCATGATGTTGTCACTGGCATAGTTAAAGTCAGCTCCCCTGTTTGTTGTACCCTGACCTTGGGTACTGTGGTTGTAACCATGGTAGTATCTGGTACCCACCAGTAGTACATTGAGCTTGCGCGCGATATAGATCCGCTTGAGGTATCTGGCTTCTGCCCCCCAGTTGGTAAAATCTCCTTTGATGAGATCGCGCTCACTGTTATCATCTATAGTAGCCACCCGATAGGGCCTAAAGCCTAAAGAGTTACGCAAGGCCGAAAGCCCAAACAAACGCAGATTGAACTCATTGGAGGCATTGAACTTATGGTTATAATGCAAGGCCATGAGGTTCCACTTTACCTTAAACCAGTTGCGTTCGCGATTGCTCTGGCGAGGGTTTTGCCTAAACATCTCGTCGGATAGCCCGCCAGGTTGCTGAGCGAGATAGTCCATGAGTGTCACATCCAAGCCGACCTTACTTTTGCTAGTAAGCTGGTAGTTGAGATTCGTATAGAAATTGTAGTTGTCAAAAGCCGAATTGGGTCTCCAACCATCACCCGTTTTGTATTGGAAAAAGGTATAATAACTGAACTTCTTCACCGTTCCGCTTAAGCTCGTGAAGGTATTGTAAAAGCCGAAGGAACCCAGACTCTGCCGAGCCGTGAGTTGGATCTTTTTGTCTGCCACAGGCTTTTTAAGCATAAAGTTGAGCAACCCTCCAAACTGGGTCCCGTATTGCAGCGAGGCAGCACCCCGTACAATCTGTATTTTATCAATCGCCTCTACAGGAGGTGTATAGTAACTTTCCGGATAACCTAAGGCATCGGCACTGATATCGTAGCCGTTTTGTCGCACGTTGAAGTTGGAGGTACGGTTAGGATCTAGCCCCCTCCCTCCTATGCTCAGCTGAATACCCGCACCATCGTTTTCCCAGATGTTGAGACCCGCCACACGGGCATACACTTGTCTTGCGTTATTTGTAGCCAAATTGGCCACCAACTTATCTATGATGATGACCTCAGACTTCTTGCCTTCGTAGATCCCCATGTTTTCCACGGCACGCAGATGGTTGGCATTCTCTTCGGTAAGCACCACATCTTGCAGCACGTGATACTCGCTTTGTAGTAACAGCTTGAGGTGAAGGTCTTCCCCCTTGATATGTACATGTTTTTCCAAGGGGTAATATTCGGTGCTACTGGTACGAAGGGTATAGTTTCCATCAGCCAAATCCTTAAACTCAAAATAACCGCTGGAATCCGTTTCTGTAGCAAAGTCGCCGTCATTGAGATATACCGTGGTATGGGCCAGATGCACACTGTCTTGGCCACAATGTAGCACACCCGAAAGCTTGTGTTGTGCCATCACGGCGCAAGAACACCAACAAATGAAGAGGAATATAAAGCTGTTGCGCTTAGTCATTGTACAGTACGATCCACGATTTATGATTGAACGATTCTTTTTCTTTGGCTAGGTTTACTGTAGGGTCAATCATGGTTCGGCCCATGTGGCCATTGAGTGCCACGTAGGCATCCACATATACTTCTGGATTTTGAAATCCACGTGAGGCATAATGATCACGAAGGATGTGGGCGTATTGAAGGATCATATCAGGTTGGGTAGCCATCATCTTTTCCTGCAGCTTGGTTAGGAATAAGGTATTGTTTACAAATGCTTTTTTACCAGAGCTGTCCTTTACGGTGAATTGTGCATAGCCTGCCTTTTCCATAAGCATCACGCGCCAAGAAAACCTAAAACCTTCTTCTGTCCAAAACAAATCGCCCGGATACAAGAGGTACCTAAATGGCATGAGTAACTGCAGCGCAAAAAAAACGATAAATCCGTATTTGAAATATTGCAAGCTCGTAGCACTATAAACCAAAGTCTTGACGCCAGCCCCTATAAGCTTGGGCAGTCTCAGCGTTTTTTGAAGCACACTTAATATTTTTTCGTGAAAACTTGCCGGAAAAAAGATCAAAGCTGTAACGATCATGATGTAGGGAAACATACCAATCGGGAACAACAGCGAGGTCAATACATGAAAAACAACCACTGCCACGTAACCCAAAACTCTCGTCTTACGACTCAGCAACAGAAAAGGAATGCTCAAGTCGTAGATACAACCGATCCAGCTAAATGCATAATGCACCCAAGATTTGTTGAATAGAAAACCAATCACTGGCATATCGTTGCGTGCAGGCAGCCATATCTTTAAAGGAAGTGCATGCAACAACCACTCACTGTTGATTTTGGCTATGCCCGCATATACATACAGGATAGCAACCATGAGCTTGATGACATCAACACACCACTGCGGTATGAGATCGCAATGTATGGATTTGTTCCGATACGCATCTACAGAAAAGTACACCTGTGCTGGCAGAAAAACCATCAGGAGACAGATCAAACTAATGAAATAATAATGGTTGAGGTAGGTAGATTTATCAATGAGCTCTATATAAGTAAAACTCAGAAAGAGCGAGACCATTGCCACACGGTAATACCATCCCAGTGCAACCATAAGTGCCGAAAGTGCACAAAGCCCAAATAGCACATAGGTATAGGCACCTAATGGTTTTACAAACTCAAAGCCATAAAATGGAAAAAAATATTGGGGTGTAATATACAAATCGGCGATCCATCCATTACTCCAAAACCTAAGAATGGATATGAAGAGCAACAGCCCCAAGGCAATCCTGAATACCGCCAAGACTGCTGCCGAAGTATTTTTTTGTAAATAAATATCTGTATAGCCCTTGAGTTCCAAAGCCTTTGCTTAGTCTCCGTCGTTGTCTGTGTATGTAATAGTCACGCTGAGGGCAGAGGTCATGTCTACTTTGAGTAAACGAACCAGCTTTTGCATTTCGTCAAAAGTATTGATCATCGCTTGATTATTGGTACTTACCTCTTCCGCAAGATTAGGCTTGAGTACGTTTAATCGATCGGCCACCTTTACAAACTGAGAATCAATCTCTGCAACCAAAGAGACCCCTGTTTTGGTATCTTTTGCATCAAGTGCAAGCAAATATTTCCTGAGCGAAGGCCCTTGTGTGCCCGTAAGCGCACTGGTACCATTGTACAAATCCAATGAGGCCTGATGGGCCGTTTTAGCAAGAGTGAGAGATAGGTCTTTCTTATAATAAGCCTCTACTTTTTCTGGTGCCGTGGTACCATCGGTAAGCATCGCTCCTGAGGGAATTCCAAACTTGCCAGAACGAATGTATCGTTCATAGTTCAACACATAGCCATTAACCAACAATGAAGTGGAAGAGTAAATATCCATATTGGTTTTGCTGATGAATGTCGCTCTATAGTTATTGGTGGTCCACTCCGTATATATCTTTATAAAGCGGGTATTTAACTGTGTCACTACGGCTTTCAAATAAGATATGCGTTTAGCCGCATCGGCAGCCGTAGTATATTTCGCTAATATCTCATCATCCGTAGCACCCAAACCATTGATCAAATAATCTAATGCAGGAAAGCCTTGTTCTGGGTATGAGGTTGGCAAACCAAAATTATAAGTTCCTGTGGAAATGTTGGTTTCTATAGCGGTAGTACTGGTAGGATATATATTTAAGTACGAATGTAAAGTATAAATCTCGGCAGGACCTACATCAAACAATTCAACTTTTTGCCATTCAACATATGCATCTACCCAAGTTTGACGAAGTTTCACCAAAGACTCTGCACTGGGTTTGGTCGCAAAACTATCAGACTGGCTTACCATCAGGTCTAACTTGCCTTTGAACCTAGCATAGCTAGGTAAAATAATCTCATCCGCTATGTTGGTCAGCATCGCAGCCCTATCGTAGCCATTGTCAGCAGTTATAGGCTCGTGTTTCGATCCCGTACACGCCCACAAGAGACTGGTACAGAGAATTACCAAATAAGTTTGTAGAGATTTGTGATGCATCATATAACGAGTGTAAAAAACCATGGACAAAGCATTTATCTTACTTTATCCATGGCTTGTGTATTGTTTCTTTTGATTTAAATAACGGGCTACAAAGTTAAGCCCTAAAAGCCTGAACTACAAACCAAATTTAGCTTTGATCGCCTGCTCAGCCACTACGATTTTGTCAGTGTCCAAATCCCAGAAGCCATTGCCTGTGAAGAGCAAAGGATTGAGGATATCGTCAGAGAACTTTTCATCAGCACCATTCATTTTGCAGAAACGTAGCGAGTAAATAAACCCAGCACCTTCACCTATGGCGTGAGCACGTGTTCCATCATTAGTACCTGTTTTCCATTTTGCCAAATAGCCAAGGGCCGAAGAAGCAATTGCCTTTTCAATTTCCCTTCTGATATAATCTGATTGTACCTTTAATTCAGCTTTATCATTGTTTACAATAGCCACACGACCTTTCAAAAATGCAGTGTGTAGTTTGGCATAAGCACCTTTGTTATACTCCCATACATATGAACCGATGAATGATTCATAAGGATTTCTGGTAGCATCCGTAGCGTTCAAAGCATAGATGTCGTTATTTGTAAAGAGACCATAAGCTATGTCCCAGTTATGCTCTAGTTGAGAGTATTTTTTACCACTAACTAAGGTAGTATTGTCGGCGTCTAGATTCGCCAAGAGTGTATTACCGATATAGTCAAGTTGGAACGCGCCCATCAATGATTTAGAAATAACTTGTGCCCACTCTATACCGTTGGCATCTACCAAGTATTTTGAAGTACCATTATAAACCAAACCCGCCTTACCTTTCTTCGCAGAATCTGCAAATGATTTGCTAGCTTCAGCATGGTTGGCGAAGAATTCTTCGATTTTAGCACGAACGACATCTGCGTTGTTAGATTTTACACCAGTAACCGCTTTGATTTGTTGACCAGAAGCATCTAAGGTAGCATTGCTAAATGGATTGCCAGAGTTGGCAAACATGTTTTTCAAGACTTGAGCATCCACCGTTTTAGTGGTACCTGTTTTTGCATAAGTATCTAAGGCTTTGAACATAGCCAAGAGCACCCTACCTTCGGTACGATCTACAGTACTATCCCCTGTCGCATTTACAAACAAGGTAGTGTCTTTAACGTTGTAGTGTGTACTTGCTGTAACTTTACTGTAGTCAATGGCGGTACGCAATGTTGGTGTAACGGTATTAGTTTCTTCTTTGTTTTTTTTACAAGAGACAGTAAGCCCAGCTACTGCTAATACCCATATAGAAAGTCCAAGTTTTGTATGACGATTTAACATTATGTTTAAAATTATTTATCTAATTGCGTGGCAAAGTTATTACGTATTTAGACTAATTACAAATAATAATTCAACTTATTTAGATTGAATAAAAAGAGTGCGCAAATCACTGAATGAAAACTAAAGGCATATTGTATTGTTTTTCAATGATTTGAAATGGAAATAATTTATTCTGGAATTTTATCTGCCACATTCTTGCTCTGTGGTCTTGCGGAATAGGCGATCATAAATACTATAGTAGCGCAGACATAGGTATACCATGCAGTTATCATCATATTGAGTAAATCAGTATTGCTCATTGATTCTGCCCAGTACCCCCAGTGCAAGAAATAACAACAGTACAGAATAATGATTCCTACTAGAAAATGTTTCCACTTTTGCTCAAACTTGTAAACTAAAGCAAACAGCCAAAAGAGCGGTAGAAATAGGGCAAAGGGTGTTAAAAGTATAACCTCCTTCATTGTTCCAAACAGACTAAGTGTAAATGCAGAAATTAATCCACACCCCATTGTTAAAATTACAAGAACAATATTCCATAACAAAAACCTCATCTTTCGTTTTAGTCCGTTCATCACTAAAAATTCAACTGGCACAAAAAATACCGATACGGGAATAGTAAAGATATACCATTCTGGAAGTAATCGGTGTAAGTTCCAAACAATGATAAATGTGACAGCTCCAATTATTAAGGCAACAAACAATTTCCTCAACAAAACTCGATCGCTATTTCTCCAAAGCAAAACCAATAAAACACCCAAGATCAGGGTAATCAAAACCATAGGTCCATAATATTGGAAATAGGCTTTGAATCGAAGGCTTTTGATCTCCTTTAGGCGATTATTGATATATTTGTGATCCGCCTTGGGATAGTAAAGAGCCTTTTCATAAACACCGACAGGACTCAAGATATTATCAGTAATAGCTACTAAATCTGCATAGTCAGTAAGCAATTGAGAAACTATGGGGTCATGATAACCAATGAAGGTGATTCTCTCATTAAGCTGATATGCCAATTGAATCCTTTGCTCACGGTATCTTGAGTGATCTAGGTTCTCATAATAACTAAGTGATTTGTCAAAACCAAGATCCATGATCTTTTTATAATTAGGGTTGTTTTTAAGCTTTTCCTTTAAGATTTCCACATGAATCCATTCTGATTCATCATGTGAATGTGGATTGATCTCTAAAGCCTTTGCAATATACTTGAGCGCCAAAGCATTATTACCAATGAGCTCATAGCCTGTTCCCAGATTTGCATTGATGTTATATTCTCTTGGGTATATATTCACAAGGCTGTCTAGTATATGTACTGCTTGTTTTCTATTCCCTATTTTGAGATCAATAAGCGCTATATCTGAAAGTATCTTATATTTTGTATTGGAGGTTTTTAGCTTCTGGTATAGGGCTTTTCTTTTTTGTTGGAGGGCAAGTGTATCAAACCCTACTTGATGTGTCAAATAATTATTTGTAGCCTTGGTATTGACCTTCGACAATTTAAAATGGGACTCTTCTTCATAATCGTTGCCACAAGGATAGCACAACAGTGCTTGAATGAATATCAAAAGGAGGAAATATGTTCTCTTCATAAATTAGGACATAAAAAAGGAGGCCGAAGCCTCCTGTATATTTTATTTCAATACTTCTTTAAGCTTTGCTTCTAGCGCATCACCCCTGAGATTTTGGGCGATGATCTTACCATCTGGATCTACCAAAAACGTAGCAGGAATACCTTGCACATGATACAAGGCCGCTATATCAGAACCCCAACCTTTCAAGTCAGATACTTGTGACCAAATCAGTCCGTCCTTTTTAATAGCAGCTATCCATGCTTCCTTCTCCTCGTCAAGCGACACAGAAAGAATAGTGAAGTTCTTGTTTTTGTAGGCGTTGTAAGTTTTTACCACATTAGGATTTTCCTGACGGCATGGTTTACACCATGAAGCCCAGAAATCCAACAACACATACTTGCCTTTAAGACTAGAAAGTTTAATCCATTCCCCTGTAGGTGTACTCGCCGAAAAATCGGGAGCTGGTGTACCTAATGCAAAGCCTTGAGCACTGCTTTGTGCCGCCTTGTGCTTGTCTATGAATTCCGTAAAACTCTTGGTATGCTTTGAATTCGGCATTTCCTTCTTAAGCTTCTGAGCCAAGGTATCCAAAAACGGTAAGTCTCTCTCCGGTGAAATAAAGTTCGCCGCAAGACTCATGGCTGGTAAACCAGGACCAAATGCATTGATCAAATCTTTGGCTTCTTTGATTTTCAGTGCATAAAAGGCATCTATGCTCGATACCAGCTGCTGTGCCTCAGCAGTTTTGCCCTGTTGCATGAGCATCATATAACTTTGTTGCTTCTCATTGAATTCCTTTTGGTATTCATTAATCAAATCTGCAGCTTGTTTGATTTGCTCATTGTCTTTACTACCCTTCACCGTGAATTTACCCATTTGAGAATCTCCATCGGCTTCCACATAAAGTGTATCCTTAGGGCCGCCTATCAAGAATACTGTTTGCTTTTTAAACAGCTCTACGTAATAGAAAGTCTTCTCTTTTGGAGTAATTTCAAAAGTAAAAGTACCGTCTTTCAGCTTTACGGAATCTAACGGGATCACATTGGTATCACCCACTTCTTTAAGAACCACATAGCCAGTATCGGTATGTTTTACCTTACCTCTTATTTTTAGCTTTCCAGCAGTACTGCCTTCGTTTTTTTTGTCACACGACGCAACTATCAGTAGCGCCAAGGTAACCGAGAGTATCTTTTTCAAGGGATATATTTAGTCTAATTTTTTCTTTAACAGCTCTGTAGTCACTTTAGGATCGGCCTTGCCACCAGACAGTTTCATGACCTCACCCATAAACATACCGATGAGTCCCTTTTTACCACCTTTGTATTCAGCTACTTTCTCCGGATACTTCGCCAATACTTCGTCTACAAAACCTTGTAGTGCACCTGTATCACTTTGTTGAATCAGATTCAACTTCTCTGCTACAGAAAGTGCTGTTTGTGCAGGATTCTTAATGATCTCAGGGAAAACCTTATCCTTAGTCATGGAAATCCCTACTTTTCCAGAATCTACCAGATCGATCAATTCTGCAATTTGTATTGGTTTCACACTGAATTGGGAGATATCTAAGGTCAATTCATTCAAATATGATTTGATAGGACCCATCATCCAGTTAGACGCTGCTTTGTAGTTTTTGGTATGCTTGCAGATTTCATCAAAATAAAGCGCCATTCCCTTCTCATCGGTCAACACAAAAGCATCGTACTCTGGAAGTCCATACTGCTTGGTAAATTTATCAAACAGTTCTGAAGGTAATGCCGGCATTTCTGCCTTTACGGCGTTTAACCACTCGTCAGAAATCACGATCGGTTGCAAGTCTGGCTCGGGAAAGTAACGATAGTCGTTCAGATCCTCTTTGGTACGCATGCCTTTGCTTTCGCCAGTACCTGCGTCAAAGGTTCTTGTTTCTGAAGTAAAAGTACCTCCCGCTTCTATGATGTCTATTTGTCTTTTAATTTCATGCTCTATGGCTCTCTGCACATTACGAAACGAGTTCATATTTTTGAGCTCCACCTTTTTACCATATTCAGTAGCGCCTTTCAGCATTACAGATACGTTTGCATCGCAACGGAGCGAACCTTCTTCCATGTTACCATCACAAACATCTAGATATTCTACCAGTTTCTTGATTTCTGTAAGATATGCATACGCTTCATCCGAGTTTCTGATATCTGGCTCAGATACGATCTCGATCAGGGGCGTACCTGCACGATTCAAATCCACCAACGTATCTACCTCTTCCACCAAGTGCATAGATTTACCCGAATCTTCTTCCATGTGGATACGATTGAGCTGAATGATCTTGTCAGAACCATCTTTAAGTTTGATTCTCACAGATCCGCCTTTGCAGAGAGGCGTCTTGTCTTGTGTGATTTGATAACCTTTTGGAAGATCCGGATAGAAATAGTTTTTACGATCGAAAAAGCTGTAGCGGGTAATCTCACAACCGCAGGCCAAACCCATTTTTAAAGAGAAATCTACAGCCCTCTTGTTGGCTTTTGGTAAAGTACCAGGGTGTGCCAGCGTAACCACTGAAATATTGGTATTGGGCATAGCACCGTATTCTGATGCTTCCCACGAAAAAGCCTTAGTTTTTGTAAGTAATTGTGCGTGAACTTCCAAACCGATTACCGGCTGGTATTTATCGTAAACTGACATTTATCTTGAAAATAAAAAATACCTAATCTGCAAATTTAGTAAATATGTGGGAATATGAAATAAATACTTAATGGGTGTCGTAAGAATAAAAAAATCCCGAAAGGTTTTTGGGCCTTTCGGGACATAAGTGGCTAGTTTTGGATTTAAATGTGACTTGCGTTTTGTTATTAATTGATTTAACCTGAATTCGGGATAAGGAATTGTTTATGAGCCGACGCACTGTGGGCGG
>CAMFLX010000013.1 GCA_945957555.1 uncultured Cytophagales bacterium | reverse complement strand
CCGCCCACAGTGCGTCGGCTCATAAACAATTCCTTATCCCGAATTGAGGTTATATTAGTTTATTGAAGCCCATTACTATGTTTATAATCAGCATTTTTCCATTGCATATCAGTGTTGGTTGGTGCATTGTTATTTTCTTTCTTTGCAGTACCCTTCACTTTGATCAAGTTATTGGTTTGATCCTTGTAGTTGAGATTTCTCTCATACACCAGCTCATACGTTGTTTTGTCTTGAGCTAATCTTTCTGCCTCTACCTCTTGGGCCTTACGGGCCATTTGAGGGTGCTTGTAGTCGCCAGATGCACTGGTGTTCATTTGTTGCGCAGATGCTCCTATTGCTAAGAAACTGATGATTGATACTAATATGTTCTTTTTCATAACCGTTTAATTTATATAATATTAAACGATTTTGAGTACCCCTAAATTATCCCATATAATACCTAAAGATGACTCCGTATTAATACCGAGAAGTAAAAATTGGCACAAAACAAAAGAGCCCCGCTTTATTGAAACAGGGCTCTTTTAATTAAAAGGAATCAATTTTAAATGAATTTATACTCTCCCGCCTTTTTAATGAGCTCTGCCGTATTGAATACATCAAACTTTTTAATGAGATTATTCCTATGTGTCTCCACCGTCCTTTGACTGATACTTAAGTCATCAGCGATCAGCTTATTACTCAGCCCATTAGCTACTAGCCTCAACACTTCTTGCTCACGTAGGGTCAAATGAACATCTGGTTTTGTGGCCTCAGGAGCTTTGTTAAGGCTATCTACTATGATATTGGCAACTGTGGAGTTGAAATACTTTTTACCTTCATAGAGGGTTTTGATAGCCGATACTATCTCCACGTGATCTGCATTTTTCAAGAGATAACCATCCGCGCCGTTTTTAAAGGCCTTAATCACATATTCAGGTTCTTCATGCATCGTCAACATGAGGACTTTAAGATTCGGATTCGTTTCCTTGATCCGTACCAATGATTCCAAACCATTGAGCTTTGGCATTGATATATCTAGGAGAAGTACATCACAAGTATCTTGTTCGAGGATCTCCATGAGCTCCAGACCATTAGAGGCCTCTCTGATCACCTCTAGTTCTTTATCATTAGAAAAGATCATTTTCAATCCATCCCTAATAATCTGGTGATCATCTGCTAATATAATTCTTATAGTATTCATAATGGAATTTCAATATTTACTGTTGTTCCTTCCTGGCTTGAATTTATTTCTAGGATACCCTGCAATAAAGATACCCTTTCTTTAATGTTTTTGAGGCCATTCCCCTCATGTTCTTCGTTTATGTTAAAGCCCTTGCCGTTGTCTTTGATAAAAAGGAAGACTTTGTCCTCAAACTTATCTACGGAGACGTTTATCTTGGTAGCTTGTGCATGTTTCAAAGCATTGTTGAGCACTTCTTGGACGATACGATATAAGAAGATCGAAATTTTAAATGGAATTTCCACCGTCTCGTCATTTTTCTCATATACAAATACGATCTCTATGTTCCCATAGTTTTTCACACGCTCACACAACAATCGCAAACCAGCCTCCAAGCCAAAGTCAGCCAATACGGTTGGCAACAGGTTGTTGATGATATGTTTAAGCTCGACGATGGTCTCATCGGTAAGCTTTTTCAAATCCTCCTTTACCGCCAAATCGTTTACCGCCTCTAGTTTGAACTTCAGACCCGTTAGCATCTGACCCAAACTGTCATGAAGCTCTCGAGCAATCCTCCTGCGTTCGCGTTCCTCGACCTCAAGCAGTGAATGAGTTCGTAAGCGTTGTTGCTCCTTCTCCTTTTCGGAATATTCATACAGCTGCTGACGCATCTTTAACAATGAATTCCCCAAAATATCGTCCTTGCTAATGGGTTTAAAGTAATAGTTAAGATTACCCTTCCCAATTTCATCAGCCACCTTAGTCATTTTCTCAAAGGAATGGATCAGCTTGTTTACCGACTCCACCATGTGGCCTATCTCGTCTCGGTCTTTTACAATGATCTGTTCTTTAGGAATCTCACCATTCGACAACTGAATAATAGGTTTTTGCAACAATTTAATACGTCCCACCACGATCCTCGTAAGCACCAAAGAAGCCAAAGTGGTAGCTAGAAACGTGAGAATGCCAGCGATGATGGTCTTTTTCCCGAGTTCGTCTACAGGCTTTATGGCCTCTTTATAGTCTATCTCAGAGATAATTACCCATTTGTGGCCTTTGATATGCAAAGGACTGTACACACTAAAGGTAGACTCACCCCTATAGTCGTTGATGATCTCACTACTGCTGTTACCCTTAAGCGCTTCTTGCGAAGCCTTGGTCTTTACCACTATGTTACCTTGCTTAGATATCGGATAGAACCTTGAGTAGCTCACCATGTGGTAGTAATTGTCCACGATGTAAGTTTCTCCTGTACTACCCATACCTGTGGTCTCCAGCATGATCTCATTGATCTCGTTAATAGTCGGATCATTGTTTTCGAACAAATGCTCTACCTGTTGCCTCTTTAGTACATTTACAGACTGTAGCTGGGCAAAAGTCCTGACGATGAGTGCATTTTTAGTGATATTATAAAACCAAAAGGATAAGGTAGGTACGGTGAACAGCCCTATCAAGAAAAAGGCCGCGAAAAACTTATAGAATATTTTAATATTTCGTAATTTCTCAATCATCGTCTATCATTATTAACCTTTTCGAATATAGTTTTTTATACCCAAAATGCCAATGCCATGTTCATACCAACTGCTTCACAGTAATTAAAGGCATTAAATTCTCTACAAACCAAAAACTCGGACATGGGTCCGAGTTTTTCAATGTCTATGGTTCATACTCTTAAGATGCGTATCTGTACGAAGTACCTTCTCTGAAGGTCGCATACAAGTTCATTGTATGAGGTGCAGAAACGTCATCTACATTAAGAAGGGTTTTCTCAACATAAATACCCTCTACTAAGTCTACTTTTTTAGGATCATCTTCCCAAAGTTTGTCTTTGAATACGTTGAACCACTCCTGATACTTTTCCTCAGAAGAGAAATATCTTGTTTCCAATATGATCTCGTGGAGACCTAATCTTTTTACACCATTTTCGCTGTAAATGTAACGTTCTTTTAATTCTGCCTTTATCATAATATAAATGTTTTAATTACTGATACAAAAATCCACATTACCATACAAATATAAATCAGTAAAAAAATCCGTATAATATAAGTATATATACTGATAACAATATCCAAATATGTCTGTCATTATTCCAAAGACGCAAACTCGGAGGACACTGACATCGGCAAGTCCGAAGCAAGTGTGATTTACCCATTCGATAGAATTTAAGTACAAATTAACAAAATCCCTTGCTTAGTCCTGCAGGGACAATATTGGTAGTCAAACAATGTAAGTGCTACATGTATTTCTTGCGCAGTTCGGGATATGTTATGGTTATAAACGATTGGTAGATAGGTAATGATTCGTAATTGGATTTAAATTTTTGTTTTTGGGTTTTATTGATTTAATGTGAAATTGATTGTGGTTACTGATAGTTTAATGTCAAAAAAGGTGGTGAAAACAGGTGAAAATGTGTTAAATCAATATAACGTGAACATGACAAATCGAATTCAATAAAAATATTGAATTCGATAAATTTAGCCTATACTCGTGCTTCATCTGGGGAGTATCCGTACATCATCTATCTGAAAATACACAAGGAACTTGGGAAATCCTAACAAAAACGAAGTTTTTTATATTTTTTTGAGTAGCTGGTTTTAATGTTTGTTTTTTGATAAAAATTAAAGATTTATATTTTATTTTAATCAGGGAAAATACGGAGTATTAAGGTAGATACATTCATTGGAAATTTTTTTTAAGGGTATAAATGTGTTTTATTTATTTTATACTACTGATTTATAGGTGTTTAAGAATATTTATTTTTTTATTAACCCATCTTCTTAGGTGTAGCCATTGATCTTGTGAATCTTCAGTTTAATTTTTTATTTGAATGTGATTGAGGACCATTCACACGAAATCCTCTTTGTTTTGTACAAGAATTTATTTGTTTGTTTCAAAATATTTCAATTTTATAGAAAAAAATAAGAAAACGTTTGCGTGGAATTATATAAACGCTAATTTTGTCGACAGTACAAACAACACATTAAATTTTTATAAACTAATTTTTTAGTAACCATAATTTTATTAACTCATCTAAGTAGTATGCCTAAAGTATTGATTATATGGTTTCTACCATTTTGTTTTTTATGTTCGTGTAAAAAAGATGGGGGCCTAAGCACAAAGAGGAGCGACACGCTACAAAATGTAGTCAATGTAAGGTCATTGGATACAACGGTTCAGGATCGTGTACTTGACACTGCCAAGCTGGATTATGTAGCCTATAAAAGTCATATCGAGAATCCCCAGAATGGTTTCATCAAAAAAATACAGGGAGCTGGCTATGACCTAGAAGTGATGTACAGGCCCGTTTCATACGAGGCACTGCTGGGTTTGGCGGCGTTTAAGAGCTCGGAACTCAAAAAAAATCAGGAACAAAAGGCGAAAGTGCTGTCTTTCAGTATAAAAAGAACCGACAAGAGGGCTTCTGTGATGGCTAAACCTAATGATTTCAATGTCTATTTGGTAGACGATAGCACTGGTGGACAACTAGAGCCTGTGTATTTTATGAGCGACCACAAGCTTGGCACTACCGAGGTTTTTTATTGTGTATTCGACAGGGCCTCTGCCTCTCAAATGCTGGGTGATGTATTGCACTTGGTATGGAAGGAGCAGGGACAAGCACAAGATATATATTATACTCAAAGAATTTTAAAACAAGATTTTATCCATATTCACGATGTTAACTAGCATAAGAAAATCGAGATTAACGAAGGTGTTTTCGGGGTTTATGACTCTGACCTTCATCACGGTGAACCTGGCACCCTTGAATGTATTTGCACTGACCTCTGGTCCTGCACAGCCAGAGACGCAGCAGTTTGCCCCAGCGGGCATGGACAACATGGTAGATCCCTTTACCGGAGACTTTAGCTACAACATACCACTTATGGATGTAGGGGGTTATCCGATCAATTTGAACTATGCGGCAGGTATCACGCCTGACCAAGAAGCGAGTTGGGTAGGTTTGGGTTGGAACCTCAACGTGGGAGCGATCAACCGAAGCGTACGTGGTTTGCCTGATGATTTTGCTGGGGATGAGGTTGAGACCAGGCACCATATTAGACCCAATCAAACTTTCGGTCTGACTTATCAATTACCTTTTAAGAAAAAGGAACTCTTTACATTCCCTCTGGGGAAAATAAAAGTAGGGGCTAGCGGCGCGCAAACTTTTAATATTTTCTATAATACCTATAATGGTTTTGGCTTCAGCTATGGTTTGGCTCCATCATTGGATATTCCAAAGACTACAATCTCTAAAAAATATGATTTAGGCATAAAAGTGGTTCCTGGTTTATCATTAAGCCTGGGGTCAGAGGATGGCGTAGGGATAACACCTTCGGTAGGACTCAGAGCTACTAGAGACAAGAATAATAATTCACAGACTTTGAATACAAGTATTGGTTTTCCTTTTTCTACTAAAGAAGGGGCAAAGGGTTATTCATTGAGTGCTGGTTTTTCTGCAGTAAATAACGCGAAAGCTGTATATGCTGAGGATAAAGCTGGCAATATTACAGATTCTCGTAGTGGGGGTAGTGATGTTGGAGTCAGTGGTAGAGCGTTTCATGGTTTTGCCATGCAAACCTATACGCCAAATATGGACCATGACAACTACTCAGTAAACGCTACTTTGAATTTCACTCTAGAAGATATCAAAAATCCAGCTCAGGATAGAGCCGTTTTTACCTTAGGGGGTTATTATAATGGTCAATTTCAGGAATCGGAGAACGAACGTAATCCAGCTTATGGATATATGTATGAAGGTGTTTCTGGAGATGAAAAGGCAGTAATGGATTTCAATCGGGAAAAGGATGGGGGGTATAATGAAACTACGACCAATATGCCCATTACTAATCATACTTATGATATTTTCAGTGTGTCTGGCCAGGGTGTTAGTGGTACCTACAGACTATTTAGAGATGATATAGCTACGGTTGGAGATCCAGTAAATCGGGAATCTAATAAAGTAATTGATGTGGGGCTTAGTGGAGGGTTTAAACCAGCAGATGATGTTACATTTAAGGATTTGAAGTTAGGTGTAGACTTCAATGCGGTATTTTCCAATTCTTCAGCTGGGAGATGGACTAGTGGCAGGATGCAAAATTTAGATAATCCTAATCAAGGTAAAAGTAACACAATATTAGAAAAGGCATATTTTGGAAAGATAGGCGACATGTCACCAGAGAATGATCCTACTTATAGAAACGGGAGCTTACTGGCAGACAATGCTTATGCATATTCGTTAATTGAAGGAGAACTAAGCGGACAATATGATTTCTTGACTCAAAAAGGAGCAGGTAACATGAATAGAACATTTTCGAGTTATCGTCGTCAACAGAGAAGAACCCGCAACAGCTCATTCCAGCATTTGAATGCAGAAAAAGCAACTGTATTCGCCACGAGTCCAATATTGAGTTATAAATTTAATGATTTTACTATTGATCAAAAAAGTACAGTTCCTACTACGTCAGCAGCGACTTCTAGGGTAAGTAGCAAAGATCAGCCCTTAACGTATAAGGAGCACAGTCCTGTAGATAGGGTAGGAGGGGTACGTAAAGCACATCATATTTCTGAGGTAAAAGTAACTGATAATTCTGGTGCAAGGTATGTATATGGAATACCTTCCTATAATAATGAGCAGCGTGAATTGGTCTTCAGTGTAAGTCCTGGCGGACAAAGGAGTACAGGTTTGGTATCGTACGATAAAACAAAAGACCCAACTGCAAATAATAAAAATGGGATTGACCATTTTTATGAGGAGACTAAGACTCCAGGAAGTGCTAGTTCTTATCTCTTAACTTACATATTGTCTAGTGATTATGTAGACAGTGATGGGGTGACTGGCCCCTCTGATGGTGATCTTGGTAATTATACCAAATTCAATTATTCAAAAACTTCGTCTGCCTATCAGTGGAGAACACCCTTTGAGAAAGATAAGGCCACTTACTCTGAAGGCTTGTTTGGTACACAGGATGACGATAAAGGGAGCTTTACTTATGGTACAAAAGAGATTTGGTATGTACACTCCATTGAGACCAAAACCCATATTGCGGAATTTTATTTAGATGAAAGACTGGATGGGCTTGGCGTACAGGATATACATGGGGGGCTTTATGACAATATATTGTTGGCTAATAATTCTTCAGAAAATAGACTTAAATGTTTAAAGAAGATAGTGTTGTATGCTAAAAAGGATAAACTCAACGGTAAAAATGAACCTTTAAAGACGGTGTTTTTGGATTATGATTATTCCCTTTGCCCAAGTACTCCCAATGCGGTGACCACAGATTTGGCTGGTAATGTGAAAAATCCGACAAGGGGAAAGCTGACCTTGAAAAAGGTGTGGTTTACTTATGGTTTTTCAAACAAAGGGGTACTCAATCCTTATAAGTTTGATTACGCTACAGATGCCAATTTCCCTTATCAACTGAAAAACTACGATCGGTGGGGGAATTTTAAAAAAGAAAGTGATAATACTTATGGAAATGAGGTCTTCCCATATACAGATCAAGACAAGACAAAATCAGACTTGTATGCCAAGGCTTATAATTTAGTGCGTATCAAAACACCTACAGGCGGAGAGATCAATGTGCATTATGAAAGTGATGACTATGCCTATGTACAGAACAAACAAGCTATGCGCATGTTTAAAATCGCTGGGGTTTCTAAAGATAAGGGAGATTCTCCTGGGAATACTTTATATACATTTGATTTAAATGAATACAAGTGTTTACATATTGATTTGGGAGAAGGATTTAGTGCTACTGATGAAGCAGAGGCCAAGCAATATTTTTTAGATAAGTATATTGGAGACATTTCTGAGCTTTACTATAAAGTAAAACTCAATGTAGTGGCTCCGAAGGGCATGCAGGATTATATACAAGGATACTGTACGTTTTCAAAAAATCTTGCTGATATAGGGGTTGTATATGATGCCACTAAACAAAAATATACTAGGGCAGTGATCAAGTTGGATTCTGAGGGTTTGAACAAGGGCACTAGCAAGAACATTCACCCCTTTGTTAAAAATGGCTGGTTGTATGCCAGAATGCACTATAATAGAGACCTGAACGGTTCTGTAAATGCAAATCAAAATGGTTTGCTACAGATTGTTGGTGCCGTGGCGAGTTCTTTGAATTCCATATTGGACCTCGTATTTGGTTTTAGGACATTCATGAAAGGCAACCTCAACAGTAGTGTATTGACTTCTTCGGAATCATTTGTAAAGCTGTATGAGCATGATAAGGTTAAAATAGGAGGGGGGCACAGAGTAAAAGCTGTGGTGATGAATGATAGTTGGAATCAAATGGTTGGTGACAAGGAGCAGACCAGTAACTCAAAAACTAGCTCGTATTATGGTCAAGTGTATGATTATACCTATCAAGAGAACGGTAATACTATAAGTGCAGGTGTTGCAGCCTACGAACCTATAGTGGGTGGTGAGGAAAATCCGTTTAGGAAATTGGTAAAGACAGTGGATAGGGTTCCTTTGGCACCAGATAAGGAATACTATAAAGAGCTTCCTATGGGAGAATCTTTCTTCCCGGCGCCAAGTGTAGGTTACAGGAAAGTGCGTACGACACCTGTGCGGATAGAAAATGGTTCATATCAGGTAAATTCTCTCATAAGTAATGGTACAGGTTATGTAGAGCAAGAGTTTTATACTGCTTACGAATTTCCGACTATTGTGCAATACACAAACTTGGAACACTATCAGCAAAAAACTAATCCGATCTTAAAAGTCCTGAAGGTGCAGGCTCAGGATTATGTTTCTTGTAGTCAGGGGTATATGATCGTACTTAATGATATGCATGGCAAGGAAAAATCTAAGAAGGTAATGCCAGATTCTAGGGTGGGTACCAAGGATAGTGACGCCATATCATTTGTGGAATATAAATACAAGGTCAAAGCGGATGGGACATTGGATAACCAGGTGCCGTTGGTTGATGAGAAATTAAATATAACCCAAGAATCGGGAAGAGAAATAGGTGTGGAGATCGACGTGGTAAATGATAATCGTTACTATGACAATCTCACGCGTGGCGGTGGTGCAGATATTAACGGTAAGTTGTCTCTTCCTCCTTCATTTCCAATCCCGCCAGCATTTGCTTTGATCATTACGGCTTTGCCTGACTGGGATTTTGAGAGTACTACTTTTACTTCTGTAACCACTACCAAAGTGGTCAATAAACATGGGATCCTAGTGAAGACCATTGCTATGGACAACGGCCAGACGATTACGACAGAAAACTTGGCTTGGGATAAGTCTACTGGTGATGTATTGCTGACCCAAGTGGCTAATGAGTTTCATGATCCAATTTGGAATTTTACGTATGCAGGCCATTGGGCATATAAGGAGATGGGCCTTGCCTACCAAAATGAAGGTCTTGAGTTTTCTAGTGTCACCAATACGGGTTATGATGGGATCAAACCATATTTAATAGATGGGGATGAGATTTTCTGTAATTATACCAAACTGGATGGTACTGAGGCAAACGATAGATGTTACTATGATGGAGTGAAACATCTCATTATTGATAAAGCTGGGGATGAGGTACCTAGCGCAAATATTAAATGGGCCAAAATTGCAAGATCAGGAGCTCGAAATGTGGCCATGACACCAATAGCTAGTGTGTCAACACTCAAAGACCCTCGTAATGATACGAAGACAAAAATAATCTTTGATGGTACTAAATCGGTATTGAATGCAGGTGCTACCGAATTTAAGAACGTATGGAAACCATTTTGCAACTGTGGTGAAGCGAGTAATTTGAAGAATCCATTTGTGGCTGGACAAAGAGGACAGTTAAGACCTTGGAGAAGCTGGACCTACCTCACTGAACGTGTACAAACTATTACCAATAATGAGGTTCGCATTAGGAACGATGGTTATTTTGCTGATTACCAAAACTTTTGGATTGAAAGTACAGGTCTGCTACAGCCTATAGATGCGGCGACTAAGGCTGCCAGCAAGTGGCAATATGTAACAGAGATCGAAAATTACAATCCAGTGGGTATGGAGATTGAAAACAAGGATGCCTTGAATAGATTTTCGATGGCTCAATTTGGGTATGCAAGAAATCTGCCAGTGGCAACTTCTAATAATTCTCGATACCAAGAGACGGGTTTTGATGGTTTTGAAGACTATGATTATGGGGATTGTAATGATGACCATTTCAGTTGGCGACTTTATGAGCCGCAATTAAGCAGCCAAGAGGCACACACTGGTAAACAGTCTTTAAAAGTGGCCAAGAAAAGTTCCGCCAAAATTGTGAAGATTATTCAAGAATGCGACCAATAACATATTTGATAAAAAATTAAAGATTTCATATGAAAAGCTTAAGGATATATTTTGCGGGCATTCTATTGGTTTGCTGTACTTGGTTGAGAGCCCAAGATGCACTCACGGTTTCGGTTCCCGGCAATGATAGGGTGAGTCAAGGAGGTAATTTCAATCTATCGGTATTTTTCTCCTATAATACAGCATTGTATAAGGATTATACTTTGAAATTTACTCTAACTGATAACATGTCTTGGAATATAACACCATCGAATTCTTGGGTTGATGACCCAAACAAGATTTTTGTGGGGGATCCTGCACATGTCAAGGTGAAATCAGTGGTAAAGGACGGCCAAATTTATACTTTGGCATTAACCATATCTGGTTTAAGTTCTTCTACTAACATTGTGCTCAGGGGTTTACAAAACAATAAAGTTGCTGTGTGTACTGGAGAAGGCTCTGAGCCAATTGGTACTGTGCTTGAAGCCACTTCAAAAGTTTCAAGCCTACCTAATCTAAATACCAGTAAATCTGTAAACATATACACACCACAGTCAGGTAACAATACAGGTTATGTGCATGCTTATATGAATGCCAACATGGAGGTTCCTAAAACAAACAGTACTTTAAAGTTTCCTTTTTTTGTGGATTTCTTAGTCGAAACAGGATATTTGACTGTTGCCCCTACTTCGGTGCAATTAAAGTATCCCAGTAGCAAGATACAATTCCTAGGTGCTGTTGAATATGATGGGAATAATTTTGACAGTCAAAAACTAGCACTAAATGCTTTAAGTCCTAGTAATGGTGTTTTGAGTTTCCCTGTAGGTACTGATTATAATGTTTTTAACAAACATATTAGGGTTTATTTTAGAGCAACGACAGCCTTTACTACCGTATCAGGGGAGTTTCAACTTTCCGCAACAGGTGCAAGCTATTTTAATTGTAATACGAATCAAAATGTACCCGTAGGTGATACTAAAAATATTTTTGATTCTAATCCAACTAATAACCTAGCTTTTAATTCAGGTAATATCACTTTGCCAAATCAAACAGGTCAGAGTTTTGTGCCGAGTATTGAGTTACAGAATTTTAACCCAACTTATTGCAAAGATTATTGTGTGAGCAGTAATTTGACTTTGAATAATGTAGGATACCTTAAGTTTGAGGCTAATAATGTATATGCCCTTTCACAAAGTGGGACAGGGCCACAAATCAAACTTGAGTGTCCTGCAGGGATTAAATCCATTTCTTTGAGTAATTATAATTTTAATACTAGTATAGATCCAACACCCACCATTACTTATCAAAGATTTAATGAGACCAGTACCGCAACATTGGGAACAAATGGCTTGTTTCCTTCTGGAACGAATCCTGTTCAATACATATATATTAGTGGTTATTCTGGCAACTTAAGAGAAGAAACAGACTTTCAACTGAATTATGAAACCATTGGCAACACGGCACCAGTAAATGCATTATTTAAGATCAATTATGTAAATGTTGATAATGTTTATAGTGTAGGCTACAGCCTCAATGCTGATTATTGTGCTCGTAACCTTATTATTGACGACCAATATCTTGATAATACAGGATCATCATTTGTTGACGATGTGTCTTATACTACTTTGAATAAAACTACTTATGTGAGGGTCAAATTGTATCCAGAAAACAATAGATATAAGGGCTTGTATCAGATCAGAGATGCAGTGTATACTTTAGATGCTAGCCAATACATGCAATTTGAGCTTGCGAATAACTATATATTGGTAGGTGAGCAAGTTACAGGGAATACGCTTAAATTAAGCAAGTCAGGGCAAGTATATGGTGGCGCGACCAATAACTACAAGAATCTTAAATTTAGACTGGATGCTGATCATTTATTTATAGATCAAGTAGATCTCAATAATATAAGCCCAAGTGTTTGCGGTGTAGATAAGATGCTATATATCTGGCTGCCAGTGAAGGTTAAAAATGGTACCCCCTATAACCAAAATAGGTATCGTTCAACGGTGAGTTTAAATACTACTGTTAATCCTAATTTTTCGTTGGAGCCCTATTATGGCTTGGCTTATTGGAACATCAATGCTGTAGAGGCTTATTCTGTTTCGGTAGAGAACCAATTAAATTGTTCTAGTCTAGACTATAATCAGGTTGAGGCAAAGGCCGGCGATGTGATTACGGTGAAGTATTTGGTACGCAATGCCTTGGATTATCCGATTAAAAACATTGATCTTGTGTTTCCTAAGTTGCCTTCAGGTGTGAGTCCATTGCAATACAGCATTGCTGGGGTTAATACCTATGTAAAGATCTATGAACTTTTGCCAGCGCCTCTGATAATCGGGGGTTCAAGAACTGTTCGTATCCCACTTACACAAGCGCAAGTGTTTGGCGCAGGGGTGGTCACACCTAGTATTACAAGTTCACAAGAGCTTATTACTTATAGTGAAGTTTATCAGCTTTTAGGCCGTAGGACATTGGTTTTCGAGATCAAATACAAAGTGGGAACGAGCTATGCTGAAGGAGCAGTTCTAACTCATGATCTTTTTGAAATGAAAACCTATAAACCCGTTACAGGTACAGGTACTGCAGACAAAGCTGATCAAACACTCAGCGTAACCATTAACAAAAATGCAACCGCTTGTGTAGAACCCCCCCCTTGTGCGGAATGTGTCACCTCATTGTCGCCTATGCGCGGGCACAGATATTTGTTGAGTGCTTGGATAAAAGAATCTTATACTGTAGTTGCTCCCACTATTGGAAGCACAACATCTACAGGGGCTTATCCTGATACCTATAAAAATGCCGGTATCAAGATCACCTTTAACAATGGGGCCATAGATGAGTTGGGACTTTTTGTGGCTACTGGGCCTATCATTGATGGTTGGCAGCGTGTTGAGTCATCATTTACAGTACCTGATGATGCGAATAATATTCAGCTAGAACTGATGAACAATAGTGAAACCAATGACGCCTATTTTGATGATATTAGATTGCATCCGTTTAGAAGTAATATGAAATCCTTTGTATATGACCCATCTACCCAAAGGCTTACGGCGGAGTTGGACGAAAACAACTACGCTACCTTATATGAGTATGACGATGAGGGTATTCTCATTAGGGTCAAAAAAGAGACTGAGCGTGGTGTGATGACGATCAAGGAATCTAGGAATAACCAAAGTAAGATTAACAAATAAGATATTATAAACACATGGATATGAAAAAAATAGCCATCATTTGGATCTGTATAGCCGCTTTCTGGGCCCAAGCTAGGAGCTACAAAAACGTGCAACAGACGGTAAGCCCGATTACAGCTAGTACCACACTGAGTCCTGTGGCCTGTGATAAATATAGCTTGATGAAAAATGGTACTGTGCCTACTACCATAGAAGTGAGAAAGTTTGCTTTGGCATCACCTTCAACTACTGTAAAATTGGACTTGGGTAATAACACTAATGTTACAGGTACGGCGAGTGTAAAGCTCAACTTGAGCTATGAAAAGGAAGAAACAGGTGTGTTTAAAACCTATACTGAAGATATTACTTTGACTATAGATTTACAAGAAGCTCAGCGAAAACCAATAGATCTTAAAAGGTATAATGGGGCTATCAGACTGGTTGTGAACCAGATTTCCAACGTTAGTATTCCCGCGGCACTTTCAAGTGCGCGTATTACCATTAGTGCAGAAGGTGAAATTTATGATTTTTTAGACCTAAACACTACTGTTGCCTCTCCTAGATACAATACAGCCTCGGTAACCACCGAAAGTACCTTGTTAGTATCTTGGGATGGGTTAGCGCAGGCGGAATCATATGATTTGGAATGGACCTATGTGTCAAACACCAAAGCTGATGGCACAATAGAGACTGATATGTCTAAGATCTATCTTAGGGATTATTTATTCAAAAACAACAGTTCTAGGGTGCAGACTACTTCTACCCAATACTTGATACCATTAGTATACGAGCAAGGTTTGGTACTATTTAGAGTGAGACCAAGGGGTAAAAATATCTCTCAAGGCAAGTTAGTGGATGTGGAAGGAAAATGGACTATAGAGGATCAACAGACTTCATTGGATAAATTTGTCACTAGTGCAGGGTCTAATGTGTATACTAACTCTATGTATGCTTTTACTGGTTTGGAAGTGAATTTGAATTGGCAGTCATCCATCAGTTTTGCAGAAGAAGGAAAGAATAAATCAGTAGTGTCGTATCATGATGGTTCTTCTCGCAATAGACAAGCCGTTACCAAAATTAATACAGATCAAAGGGCTATTATAGGGGAAACTTTTTATGACTACAATGGTCGTCCTGCACTTCAGGTGCTTCCAGTACCTGTAAAGGAAAATAGCTTGTATTTCAGGCCTAACTTTAATGCCAAAGAGAATAAGACCACGCTGGAGAAGTCTGACTATGATATGACTACGCAAGGCAATGGTTGTTTGGTAACAGTGCCAAAGCTGAGCAATGCTCAAGGTGCTTCTCAATATTATTCAGGGTCAAATAATTTTGAGACAACAGGTGGTAATGTGGGCGACAATATCATCAATAAGGATTTGATCCCTGATGCAAAACAGTATCCTTATACACAAACTAACTATACCAATGACAATACAGGTCGTATAGCTGCGCAGTCAGGTGTAGGAGAAAACTATACCTTAGGTAGTACTCATGAGACTAAGTATATGTACGGTGTACCCTTGCAAGCAGAGATTTCTTCTTTATTTGGGAATCAAGTTGGGGTAAAGGGGCACTACAAAAAGAATGTAGTTATAGATCCCAATGGGCAGATCAGTGTTTCCTATTTGGATATGGACGGCAAGGTCATCGCTACTGCTTTGGCTGGAAGAAAGCCTGATGCGGTTTCGGCACTGGATGGAGATAAGACCAGAGTTATTGAATTGACCAATATCCTTACCGATGATGTGAATAAGTTGGATAGCGATGGTAAAGGTAAGTCGTTCACACAAAAGCTTGTGGTAACGAGTGCCACTGATTATACTGTACAATATGAAGCAACTGCCAGTGTGTATAAAGTGCAGTGTAAAGACTTGAATAATGTTACTAAAACACTAGATGTTGCAGGCGTATTTGACATCAATGTAAGCATGTATGATAAATGCAATGTGGTAAAACTTAATAAACCCCTCAATACAAGCTCAGCTTTTGGGGTGGGGTTGCCAGCTACTCAGACGGTTTCCTTTTCAGAGGTTATACCAAATTTGTCTGTTGGGGAATACACCTTGGTGAAGACGATTCGCATCAATGAACCCAAATTGCAATCATATCTAGAAACCTACCTAAAGGATCCAACAGGGTACGTATGTGTGTTGAAAGACGATCATTTTCTTAAAGAGGCTATTGATGCCATCGATGTCACAAGTTGTAATGTTACTTGTACCGAATGTAGACAACGGGTGGATCGTTTGGTAGTAACGTTTAGGAACAAAGGCATAGATTTGACAAGCTCTGAAACGGAACGATTGTATGAAAAATGCGAAGGGATTTGTCAGGAATCTGTTACCTGTCTGTCATCCCTAAACGCCATGATCGGTGCCATGGAGCCAGGTGGACAGTATGGGGAGATCAGAAAGCAGCCGCAGGGTACTTCAGGTTCTAGTTTGGGTCTGGATATGGATAATCCTGCTGTGGGCTCAGATTTAAGTTCCAAGGATATTGCAACAGGTAATGATGAAAAGGGTGATCCAGATATTCCACATGACAATAGCATTGTTCCAGAGCAATTCAATTTGTCGATTTATAATGCGAATAATAGATTGATTCCTAACAAAATATTGAGATTGAATGATCCCATCGTTCAGACTGCTTCTTGGAGGGTACCTTTGCTGATTCAAAAGTCTAGTTTTACGAGCTCAAACTACAAGAATCAAATTTTGTTTTCGGGAACCGATCTTACAGGCGCACATTTTGTAAGTACGGAGTATCTTGATGAATCTGGAGCTGTGGTGTATGCATATCTTCAAAAGGTGAACAATAGTTATGTGCCTGAGGTGCTTGATGGCTTGCCTAATGGGGTGGTAACTATTCATGATCAAGAATTGGGACTCTATAAGGTGCCCATAAGGTATTTGAAAGATGTTAGGGAGTTCCTGAAAAGATGGCAGCCTCATTTTGCCAATTATTTGGTAGCGTATCATCCTGAGTTCAGTTATTTTGTGGAGTGTACTAGTAGGGGTACGATCAATGACTATGAAAGCAAACTGATTGATATTGAAAACCCAGCAGAAGATGCATTGGGCCAATTTGTAACGAAGCAAACGGTGGGCTCAGAAGTGCAGTATATACCTAATGTACTTAATAAGGATCCAATATTTACTTCCACCCTGATCCCAACGGCCAAGAAGAATGACCTTATAAATTTGTACAATAATTATAAGCATTTTCAAATAGGAACAGGTACTTCGGCCACCACGAAAAATTATACAATGGCACAGTATGCTACAGTAATGACTGGTTGTCCAGACCCTCTTTCAATCACCGCTTGTAAAAAGCTTGGTTGCGAGTCTGGAATCATTAAAGAAGGTGACGTGGATTCTTGGCAAGCCTTTAAGTCTATGTATCTTTCTGAGCGTCAAAAGCTATTGAGACAGATCTCTACAGAAAATGCTTTGGATGGTCAATATTACAATGGGTGTATAGGTAATGAGAGTTATCCTAGTCCTTCGGAAGGTACGCCGATGTTGGCTTACTATAAAACGACACAAACGGATTATTATTATTCACCTGGATCTTGGTTTACTGGATGGTTTAGGGGTGGGAATTGGGTAAGGTATACGAAGACCATTTACCGTAACAAAGCCATGGATCCACTACAGACCTGTAGCTATGGTAGATATGGCGATTATCTCAAAAAGGTTCGCGCATTCTATCCTCCAGTCCCTTCTATAAATACGGGTGAGCCTCTAGGGCAGGTATGTTTAGAAGCTGTGGTAGATAAGACTGGTCATGTTGCTTATATAGAGACCGATTGTAATATGTCTTTGCTTGATAAAGCCAGTATGGTTCAGAAGGCTCAAGATATGAATAGCTACAGCAAATGTGGGCTATGTCCTATTGCTAAAGAGGTTGAGGATTTTCTGAAAGACTTAACGGGGATCAACTACTTGGATAAATCGATTCAAGATATGAACTGTATTACTAAATCACCTAATGTTGGTATTGGGATTAATTTACTTAACAAGTTTAATTTAGGTGCTACTAACGCTGCACTTACTGATTGGTCGGGAATTTATAATACTAACACCAAAATATTGATAGGAGAGCTTTCTAATGAAGGTAAAAAGTATACCATTACGCTTGATTTTTCTAATGTGGCTTCGGTAGATTTTTCTAAACTTAAAATCTGTTGCTTACAAGTAGATGCTAGTCAGGTCAATAAGTTTAGTGTAAAGGCATATTATAATGTCACCAAAATCAATGGTGTGATTCCTGGACCTTGGGCAAGTTTACTAACTGCGGCACAGCAGCAAATTCTTATTGCCAATAAAACCATCACGACGGAACGTGTCGAGTTTGATGTATCGGGTACCATTACATTTACTGACGCCTTAAATGTAACAACTGCAGTTGATTTGAAAAACTGTATGCCACTGCCACCTGTATGCCAGTCTACCAAATTACCCAATAAAGTGTTTGGTTTCTTGAATATGCTTACTGTGGTAGATGACATTGCAGATGCTTCTCAAAACTCAGGAAAAGTTTATGATTTGGTGAAGACTACTGCAATGTTGATTAAATACCCAAGTGCCGAAGACCAAACGAACGTGTATGAACTGCCTGTTCGTACTTTGTTGGGGCTTACTCAACAGAATGCAGATGGAGTGTTTAGTGTTGGTTTGGATAGCTATGCGATTTCTTGGCAAACTACTACGCCATCGACCACTAATGGCCTCAAGGGGACACTGAGCTATACAGATGGAGGTGCGAAAGCCTTGGATATCGAGATCAAGCCTGTGTATGGCGGTCTTGATGGCTATGTGTTGGATTTTAACCAAATCAAATATTTTACCAATATACGACCTTTTGAGCCTGTTACGGTAGATGCAACTACAGGAATAGGGAAAAGTACGTTGTTCTTTGCTGATGCTGTGATCTTGCTTGCCGATGGCAAAAAGATTTACCATAAAGTTACTATCCAGCTTACTGGGAGTGCTTTGCCAAGTGTGCCAGTGTGTACCATTTGTAATGGGATAAAACAATAAGTTTTTCGTTGATTTTAGAATTTTTAGATATACAAATTTATGTTTAAGAGAATAATAACCGGTATCTTAGGCTTGATTCTAGCCACGGGAGCAATGGCGCAAACTGTGCAAAATTGCAACTTTGAGATCAAACCTCATAACGTAACCTGTAAGGGTGGTGCTGATGGAAGCGCCGAGGTATGGAAAGACGGAAAACTCGTTGAAATAACTACAGGCAACGGTACTTGTCCCGGTACTTGCGTGAGTACGCCAGCGGTTTCCACGACACCTTGTGGAACACCACTTCCTTCAGGAGCTGTACCCTATAGCAGTGCATCGGGGGAAATCTACATCACTGGAGGAACAGTGTATCTGACTGCTACCAATTTTAATGGTGATGTGAAATTTGAAGGCGGTGGCGGAGGTAAATTGATCATTTGTAATACAGCGACGATCAACAATTTTAACTTCAATAGTATTCCAGAAGGTGGCAATCCCATAGAGATTATTGTGAATGGAAATGTTACCCTTACAGGCGCCAATCTACAGATGCATCAAGTGGTATTGCTGAAAAACTATGGAACCTTAAATATTACACAGTCTATTGGTTTTCTTGGGAAACTATATAACTACGGCACCATCAACGCTAGTTCACATATGAGTATCAATGCATCTACAGCACAGCTTTACAATAGTGGTACGCTCAATGTGTTGAATAATGGTATGTTTAACAACTATAACCTTACAACCAACTATGGCACCATTGAAGTATCTGGGGAGTTTCATAATAATGGTAATTCCACTTTAGTCAACTACTGTAAAGTGATTGGGCACAACAATTTCCATATTGATGGTCCTGTGGATAACTACGGGATGATAACTGTAGATCTTGAAACACAGCAGAAAAATACTTACACCGCAAGGGCTGGGAGTCTTTTAAAGACCAATAGTTTAATGCTGAATTCGGTGATAGAAGGTGCAGGAGCGACTTGTGCCTCTGTGAAGGTAACAGGTGTGACCACGCTGAATGGTTCTGGTTTGGTACAAGGCAATGTGGACTTGTGTAGTACGGGAGGCATCAGCTACAGTGGTGGCAAGATATTATCGCCTGCCACTACCAATTGTTCCTGTGTGGCTGGATCAGGCGCGAGTACTTGTCCTAGTCAGGGACCTAATGGTACTATAACTTGGAATACCAATTCTATAGGCACTGTGGTGTTGAATGGCGCAAGTATTACCAATCTGACCACTCAGGGGAACAATACGCAAACCTACACTGTAACTATAGCACTTCAAGGCTGCAGTACTGTAACTAAGTCTTTTACGATTACTCAACCAAGTTTGGCAGTGACTGCATCTGCAGTGGTTAATGGCATGACAGCAACAATCAATGCTTCAGGAGGCAACGATATTAATTACACCTATGTATGGTCTGATAACTACACTAGCCAAAACAATGTTCGTGAATTTACTGGGGCCACTACTTTATATGTCACTGTAAAAGACAGTAAGGGATGTACAAGTGGCCAAGTAGAAGTAAAAATAGAAGGGGGAGGGGTAGTTGTTGGAGATCCTTGTTCAGTGAAAATTACGTCAAATACTAACAATACCTTTACCATAAACGCCACCAAGGTAGGAAATACCTATGTGTTGCAGTCAGGTACTGCTGTGAGCAGTATCATAAAAAGACCTTGTGCTGATTCTACCATACAAGTTGTAGATTGTCAAGGAGTCGTATCTGAACTTAAGATCCAAGGAAAGGGTGGTGTTTGTGATCCTACCAGTAACTGTCCAGACCCGAGTAATCCAGCTTGTAACTGTCCTAATCCGACGAATCCTTTTTGTACTAACTCTTGTCCTGACCCTGCCGATCCATCTTGTTGTGTAGCACAGCTTGATCCTACTTGTGTTACTTCAGACCCTACACTTACTGGTACAGTAGTGGCTTTTGCACCGAAGTGTAGTATGGGTGGCGTGGCAAAAATCACCGTTACTGGGGGCTCTGGGAAGTATTATACTTTTAATAAAGTAAACAATCAGCATGGTCTTTATATTACTGGTTTGCCTGTAGGCAAAACTGTGATCACTATAAGAGATAAAGAAACTGGAAAAGAGACCAATGTGGTTGCCGATGTGCCTGTAGCGCCGGTATCTGTGGTACAGTTGGTTAATGCAGCTGATCCTGTATTGGCGGTCAATAACAGCTTCAGCCTGAATATTACCAATGCAGTTTCGGGGCCTTACAAGCTTAATTTAGGTAAGCTGTATCCTTATAAACAAAGTAATATTGTTGCCAATGGTACTTCCCTTAACCTTGGTCCATATACCATTCCCAGCAATTTAGGCAATGGACCCTTCAATATTGTACTAACAGATGCTTATTGTAAAGAATATGTATTTGATGTGTATAGAAATAGGATTGTATGTTCAAATATTACTGCTTTTACACCCAATATCGTGGAGGTTGCACCAAGCGTATATGGTGCTAAGGATGGTAGTCTTACGATCACCAATTTACCAGCAAATGTTCAGGCTTTATGGTCTATACCTAATCAAGATGATTATGTGCTAGGTTCTGCAATCACAGGATTGGCGGCAGGTACTTACAGCCTGATCTTGAAAAGTGCCATATCAGGAGATGATTGTTTTGTAGGAAGTACCCTACAGAAAACACTAGGAGAAGGTCCGAAAACCCAATTGGGTACAGTGGTGGTAGGTGCAAGTTGTGCATACACCATTCAATACAGTCGCAAGAATGCTGACGGAAGTGTGAATACTAATCCATTGGCTGGTCCACTATCTTATGCATGGATCAATCCTGTGAATGATGATGTAGTGGCAAGGACACAAAGTTTTGACCCCTCGAAATATATATTGTTTGGCCAACCCAGCTATCTGAAAATTGAGCTGAGGGATGCAAATGGCAAACTAGCAGAAGGCGAGTTTGTGATTCCTGCGAAGTGTAGGGTCATTGAATGTGATCCTCTATTAGACCCTAATTGCTGTTTACTTACTGGCAAATGTCCTCCTAAGTGTACGTTGCCAACAGATCCGTCATGTCCGGAACTACAAGTAACTTATGTGGCTACTCCCGCAGGTTGTAACCAAGGCGGAAAAGTGGTATTGACGGTGACTAACGGTAGTGGCAACTACAGCACGAGAAACTTGATAAATGATCAAACTTGGACCGAAATCACTGGCTTGCCAGTGGGGCAGCATTTGATCTGGGTAAAAGACCTACAGACGCTCAAAAATACAAGTATTACTGTAGAAGTGCCTGTGGCACCGACTACGGTGGTTAAGGTACAAAACAATGTAGACCCGCTGATCGCAGACAATAATGCATTCACGATTGTGTTGGATGAAGCATTTGCTGGGCCTTACAGCCTCAATTTGCCCAATATAGAACCTTATGACCAAAGAAATTTAGTGGCTGGTGCCAATGGACATTTGGTATTGGGGCCTTATTATTTGCCAGCGAACCAAGGGAATGGGCCCTTTCCGGTAAGTCTTACCGATGCTTACTGCAAGACTTATGATTTGAATGTATATAGGAGAATTATACCTTGCAGCACACAAACGGTAGCGTATCGTCCCATAGTTACCGTTGGGGCTAAGCCAAGCTATTTTGGTGGTTCAGATGGCGTATTGGTTTTGAGTAACCCACCTCAAAATGCACAGGCGATATGGTCGGGAAGTACTTTTGGTGGTACACGGACTGGAAATAGTCTTACAGGTATTGCTGCAGGTAGCTACCACTTGGTTGTAAAAGATCAAAACAGTGGTTGTATTTATTATGAAGGGGGCGAAGCGCCTATTACACTAGAGGATGGCCCAGTAATGGAACCTGTAGTAGAGGTAAGTGCCAACTGTAATTTTACGATCAATGCGGTGATGAAAAATAGGGATGGCAGCCTTAGCACACAAGCGGCAAACGTAACGAGCTATAAGTGGTACAACTATTTGGCAGGGCAACAGCAGGTCATCGCCACTACGCAAAGTGTTCAAGTAAGTACGCTTATTTTACTAGGTAAGCCTAAGAGTCTTGTAGTAGAAGTCACTAATGCCGCCGGAAAAGTGGCGCGAAATGTTTTTAGTATTCCAGATAAATGCTATCCAGTAGTACCACCGCCTTGCAGTATAAGCTTTGAGTATGTGGTCAAAAATCCTACTTGTAATGAGGGGACGGATGGCAATATTCAAGTTAAATCCTTAAGTCCAGGCGCCTATGTGCGTTGGATAACACCTGCGCTTACCACTGTGGATGCCTACGGATGGGTTAAAAACAATCTCAAAAAGGGCGATTATGAAGTTCTGGTGAAGCTGAACGAAACCTGCTTTCAAAGCTATACCATTACCTTGCTGGCTCCGCCAGCCTTGGAGGTATCCCATGAAGATTTGGTGCCTAAAGGTGTTAAGATATCCGTGCAATATGGTACGGCACCTTTCTCTTACAAGTGGAAGGATCAAAGTACCGCTATTACAACGAGTGATAGAAGCATCTCGCGCACCGATTTGGTAGCCAATGTGGAATATGAAATAGAAGTGATAGACAATAAGGGCTGCAAGAAAACTTACAAATTCACCTACAGCCCATGTTCGGTGACCAAACCCAATCCGTACCAAGTGTATGTAGAGGAAAGTGATGAGGTGGTGGTCATAGCCAATGGAGGTACGCCCGAATTTGAATATTATTGGCAAGCGAATAGTGCTAATGCTGATGACCAACTTATAGATCCTTACGGAGACACCAAAGGTGGTTTGAAAGCAGGGATGAGCTATACCGTAACCGTAAGCGATGTCAAGGGCTGTACTGGTGCCGTGACCTTTACCAAGCAAGTAAAAAAGGTCTGTACCTTTGATGTCACTGTAAATAGTACCAAGGCCTCTGCTGGTAATGTATGCGATGCGACCTCGACGGTGGAGTTGACCAATACCAGTCAGAGCTATGATACCTATACCATTTTGTGGGATAAGGAGAACATTATAGAGCTTCTCAAAAAGTCGGATGGCTTGAGGGCTATTCAGGAAGAAAGTAAAATACGCATTATCAATGTTTGCAGCGGTAAACACGAGGTCTTTGTAAAAAGCTCCCAAGGTGAAACTTGTGCGCTTCTTAAAGATTTTAATGTAGAATATACTACAGAAGTTGTAAAGCCAGATTGCAACCTGAACGGCCCTAAAATTACAGTGCCAGGCAGCCAGGTGTTTACTTTGCCTTGCGGTAGTTCAGGGGTAGACATCAACTTCAGTGTGTCAGGAGGTAAACAAGCCTATACTTACGATTGGACTTATGGCGATGGGGTCTCCAGTACGGATGTGAAAGAAAAATCGGACAAATCGGGCTATACTTTAGCGCAAGTGGGTAGCTATACCGTAAAAGTGACCGATGCGAACCTATGTACTGCTACACAAACCTTTACGGTGCAAGGCCTGAAAAGCACGCTTGAGGCTTCAGCAAAGGCTGTACCTCCTACCTGTGTAAATGGTACGGGAACTCTTACCGTGAGTCTCATCAAAGCCAAAGGTGGGGAAATCATCTCTTGGGACGATGCGACCAGCAACCACAGCTATGTACGTAACGACGTGGTTGGCGGTAATACTTATTACTACACGATCAGAGATGCTAACAACTGTGTATTGGAGCGGAAATCTAAGTATGTGGATCCCTACACAGTATCTTCGGGTTCCTACAGTACTAGAGATTACTTGTGTGTGGGACAAACTGCGGATCTTGTAGCTAAGTACAACCCCGATTACAGCTTCTTGTGGTCAGCACCAGCGGGTGTGAGTATCAGCAACCCAAGCGCAGAGATCATTACCGTATCAGAAGTCGGCACTTACACGATTACCTATACGCATAAGACACGTACGGCTGTATGTCCACAATGGACGGAGACCATTGCGATACAAGCCAAGACCGATTGCATACCCGTAACACCAGAGTGTAAGGTCTACGACTACGAAGTACCAGAGCCGAGTGACACCAACAGCTGTGAACTGGCAGCCAGATTGGCAGCAGAAGCAGAGGGGCTCAAAAAATACGACGATTACATTGAAAAAATCAAACAAGACTTTACCAATGGTTATATCGGCTCTGTAATGGGCTCCCTTAAGGAAACCCTTAAAGTGGGCTTTACCGATCAGGAACATCACTATACCCTGTATTACTACGACCAGGCGGGCAACCTTACACGTACCGTGCCACCCGCAGGCGTAGCGAGACTCAGCGATGCACAAACCAAACAAGTCACAGACTATTGGGCAAGTACGCTTGCAGGCCAGACGGCTTCGGTACCTAATGTAGTTACCCAGCATATCTTGCCTACTACCTACAAATACAACAGTCTCAACCAGTTGATCGCTCAAGACATGCCAGACCATAGGCAACAAGATCTATGGGAGACGACAGGTACCTATACCTTACCAGCAGGCTTGACGCTCAGTACCTTGGATGCCCAAGGTAATAAAGTATTGCTCTTTGCCAATACCAATACAGGTACGCCAGAGGCCAAACTCTTCAGCAGTATAGACCAAGGGAAGACCTTTGCACAAGTAGAAAACTTGGGTGTGGGCACGATTAATGATCTTCAAAGAGCAGGTGCTACTGGAGCTGTATACTATGCAGTAGGCAGCAATGGTACCTTGCTCAAGGCACTCAACGGCCCTGCAGATTGGTTTTTGCTCTCTGCACCTAGTAGCGATAACTTTGTGAAGGTCTATTTCTCTGATGCCAACAATGGCATTATGCTCAATGATAAGGGAGAGTTTTGGATCACCAATAGTGGTGCCAATACCTTAAGTACACTGAGCAGTAATCTCAAGAGTACCCTCGGGGCTACTACGATGAAACGTATCGATATCCTAGGGAATACACTATATGTAACAACGAGCGCTGATGTACTGTTAAGTGCTTCCCTGAGCGGTTTGAACTTTACTAACCTACCTGCGAGCAGTTTAAACTTCAGCACCATGAGCTTTAAGGCGCCAGCCATGAATACCCTGTACACGGTGGGTACGAGTACCTATACTGCAGGTGTGGCGGGCTCGCTGTTCAAGTTGGTAAACGGCAAATTGGTCTTGAACAACAAGACCAATCTCACAGAAGATGTGCAGAAGATCCATACTGATGGCAGTAGGTACCTGTTGCGTACCGTCAATAATACGCTTTACTACAGTGCTGATGGTAAAAACTTTACCATCAGCAATATTGCTAATGTTTATAACATCAAGAACGTCAATGGTAATCTGTATGGGTTCAATAACACCAGCAATCTCTACAAACTTAGCAATACGGGCTTTGTGGCGGTGGGCACGGCCTACACAGGGACAGTGATGGACTATGAAGAATTAGGTACTGATACCTATGTGGGCATCAACAATAGCACGATCATGAAAAACGGCACCAGCTATAACCTATCTGGAGCCAATATGTACTATTTCACCAAGATGGCCGTTATTGGAGGTAATATAGCCCTGCTCAACGGTAACATCCTCACAGCGCTCAAGCTGAACGCCCCAGTACAAGGAGCCACCACGGGTACGGCAACCACCATAGGCGGCACCATCAGTAACATCAACAACCTGTATCAGGTGGGTACCGACTGGTATACGGTGAACAGCAGCAACCAAGTACAGAAGATCACGCTCACGGGCAGCATCTTCAGCCTCGGCACCGCACTATTTACGCTGCCTACAGGCTTTAGGGATCTAACTTTTGGTGCGATCACCAGTGGGAGCAGCTATAGCTACCAATACATAGACCAAACAGGCCTTCTGGTATCCGTAAGCAACGGCAGCAGCACCGCCAGCAACAACCTCATGAGCCCAAGCGGTCTTGCAGGTGTGGCCACAGGTGTGAACAGCCTCAGCTTTACCGCAGGCAGCAAGTCACAGCTCTATGCCCTCAATGGCAGCGTATGGGAGTACCATTCCGTACCTGTGCAGGAAGAAGACATCGCCCAGGTGACCAGTGAGGACGGGCCAAAGCTCAGACTCGCCAGCCAGACAGGCAAGCTCTATGCGCACAACATAGCCTACGGTACCTACACCACGGGCAGCTTTGCCCAAGAGAGCATTACGGGTGTGAGCAACAATACGCTTGGGGCAGCCCCAGAAGTACTCAGCAACCGCTACCTGCTCACCACGGGCAACAAGGTGTACAGCTATACAGGCAGCACCTGGCAAGAAGAAAGTACCTTTACCAGCGACAAGGACATGGTGAGCCTGAGCGGCAATCTCCAAAACGCAGCCCTGCCGCTGCTTGGTGGCCTCACGGGCGCACTCCAGTACAAACTGGGTGGCACCTGGACCAAGGCCAACCCAGTAAAGATCCAGCCGATCGCCGACCTCGCACATGACGGCAGCCTCAGCATCGCCGTGGGCCAAAAAGGCACGCTGCTCAAGAGCACCGATTTCGGTACTACCTGGTCGCCAAGGCTCAGCAACGTGAACAACAGCGACTTCAGCACCGCGGCCGTCAAGGGCAGCAAGGCCCTTGCAGGTACCAGCGATGGCAAACTCGTGTACAGTACCAACTCTGGAGACACTTGGACGGTTGCCAGCTTTAGCCCAGTCAATACAGACGCTATTACTTCCATCAGCATCCCAAGTGCAAGCGAGGCATGGGTACTTGCAGGTACCAAGGTCTACTACAGCAGCAATTTTAGCAGCTTTACCAAGGTGATGGACGCCACGCAGACCCTTAGGGGCATCACTGTAAGCGCAGAAGCATACGGCTATATCGTGGGCGATGCAGGCACCGCCTACCGCATCCAACCCACAGGTACCTTTGCAGCAGATCAGACGGCCAGTCTGATCACACTCAACACCCAAAACTCAGCACTCAAAATCGTCTCAGACGCAAACATCAGCGATGACAAGGGTACGGGCATACCGCAGGTACAGTCGCTACGCTCCGTAAGCTTTACTGACAGATTGGTTGGCTATATGACCACAGGCAGTGGACTCATCCTCAAGACTACAGACGGTGGCTACCACTGGATCACCGAGAACAGCACCACGGAAGGCAATACCCAGATCGCCCTCAGCGATGCGGAGAACGGCGTGATCAGCACGGGCAACCAAGTGAGTACCCTACGCGACCGCGCGCAAAAACTCGGCAGCCGTTTTTGGTATGATGAGCTCGGTAGGCTTGTACTGAGCCAAAACAGCAAACAGTACAACATCAAGAACTATTTGGGCGAGCAACAGTACGCAGACGTGGAAACCACGCTCAATACCCTCACTCAAAACTCAACATCCAGCACCCAAATCCCGAGAGCGTACAGCTACACCCTGTACGATGACATCGGCAGGATCGTGGAAGTGGGAGAACTCGTGACCAAGGCACCCGTGACCACCTACAAGGTAGAGACACAGGTGAAGTATAAGGACATCACCGCCGGCACGGGCATTCTCAACAGTGGCGTGAAACAACAGATCACACGCACCTACTATGATGAGCAGGTCTATACAGTACAGGTGAATGGCTATCCATTTGCACAGGAAAACCTACGCCCACGTGTGGCTTCGGTGACTTACTCCGATAGGCAGTCCCCCGCTGGAGGGGGTGCAGGGGGAGGATCATACGATCGTGCCACCCATTATTCTTACGACATCCATGGTAATGTGAAAACCCTCGTTCAGGAAATCAAGTCCAATGTCCAAGGTCTAAACTCTAATGTCTTGACAAAACGTTTGGATTATGACTACGACCTCATCTCTGGCAAGGTCAGCCTTGTGTACTACCAGAAAAACCAAGACGATCAGTTGGTGCATAAATACACCTACGATGGAGATAACCGCATTACAAAGATAGAAACGAGTACTGATGGTATAAGCTGGACTAGGGATGTTAAATATGAATACTATGCACATGGGCCACTCGCACAGACTCAACTAGGGGCTCAGAACGTGGAGACTAGTGTGTACGCCTACACCCTGCAAGGCTGGATCAAGGGCGTGAAGGGTCAGAACTTCAGCTATGCACTTGGCTATAACAATAACGATTACAGAGCAGTAGGTTCTGATATAACAGGAGGAATGAAAGAAACTCCAATTGCCAATAATGCTCAGGGGCACACCACAGGACTTTACAATGGTAACATAGCAACTTGGGCCACGAACACGCCTGCCCTCTCAGTGAAGGGTGTCGCTGATATGACGAACCAGTACACCTATGATCAGCTCAATAGGATCAAGGCTAGTACGGTTTTCGGTAAGGTGGATGCCTACAGGACAGGCTACAGCTACGATGCCAATGGCAACATACAGACCCTGCAGCGCTACAATGGCACAGGCCAGCTGTTTGACCAGTTCACTTACAACTACGAAAACAAGGGAGCAGGCTATTTACAGAACACTAACAAGTTACGTAGCGTGGATGATGCCATCACCAATACGGCATTGCACGAAGAGGACCTCGAAGACCAGAACATAGACAATTACCAATACGATGACATCGGCAACCTGAGCTACGATAGGCAAGAGGACGTAGAAAAGATAGAATGGACAGTATATGGTAAGGTAAAGGCGGTTTATAGGAAAGCAGGTTCATTGAAACCAAATTTGGTATTTGAGTATGATGCCTCTGGCAATCGGGTGAGCAAAGTTTCCATAGCCAATAGTGGAACAGTAAGCAAAACTTACTATCTTAGAGATGCGGTAGGCAATGTAATGAGTACGTATGTGACTTCTGGCACAAGTTCTTTATCTTTAAGTGAACAATATTTGTACGGAAGGTCGCGCTTGGGTGTATTTGAGAAAGGAAATCGAAGTTACGAACTTACTGATCATCTAGGCAATGTTCGTGCCATGGTCAGTGAATTTTTGGAAGTGAAAGCAGCGTATGAGTATTATGCCTTCGGGATGAGCCTTGCGAAGATCGATAAAGGGTACAGGTATGGGTTTAACGGGAAGGAAAATGATGACGAGACAGGATTACAGGATTATGGGATGCGGTGGTATGATAATAGAAGATGTCAGTTTATAAGCGTTGACCCTTTGGGCAGAAAATATCCATGGTATACTCCATTCCAGTTTGCTGGTAATAAACCGATTTCCCATATTGATCTGGATGGCTTAGAAGAAGCTTCACCAGATCCATCTAAAGCGGGAGCTTTAAAGGCGATTGAAGACTTTAGAAATGATCCATCGATCAAACAAGGTGTTTTTAAAGGAATAACGAAGGAACAATTTGCTAATGATTTGAAAAAAATGATTGAAAAGCCAACATCAATAACTCAAGGTGATAATAATTTGTGTGGTGTCGCTACATCTTGTAAAGTTGCAGCAGATCAAGATCCATACAATTTAGTAAAGTTGGCCATAGATTTATATTCTTCTGGAGAAGAAAAAAGCTGTCCAAGAAGCTATGTTTTGGATAAGATACAGGCAAATAGTAAACTTTATGATGCTACAGAATTTAACGGATTAACAGCCGCAGAATTTGTTCTATTTACATCTATTAGAAATGATGGAAACGCAACAGGTTATGATCCCAATAGTTGGATGGAAAGTGCTCAAGGTATCACATGGCCGGGTCAGGTCACTAGTTTCTTAACTGATCACATGTGGATAAATGATGAATCTCCACTTTTCTCTAATTTTGTTAATGCTCAAGATATTAATGATGCAATAGAGAAGGGACAATCAGTTATGGTTTTGACATCTTGGAATGAGTTTAAATATCAGGGTATTTTTAATCCCACATCTATGCATTATATTCAAATAATGGGAGTAAGTGTAAATACGGAAACCAATATACATACTGTTACGTATTGGAATCCTCATTTTGGAAATATTGATAAAGTAAATTTGACAAAAGCTCAGTTTGATGATTCGATAATGGCTACATATATGTTTAAATAGTTAGAAATGAAAAAAGTATTAATATCGTTAATTGCTCTTTTTTTACAAAGTTGTTATCAAGATAATCATTACAGTGTTTCGGATGCAAGTATGCGCTTGGTTGATTACATAGGGAGAGATTCTTGCAATTGTTCTATCGTCAAGGATTTTAGTTTGGATCGGAATAATGAATTGTGTGCATTGGGAATAACTTTTCAAAAGGAGTTTTATTCTGATAAAACTAAATTAGGAGCCTCTTTGCCTAAGGGTACGAAAGGTGCAGAGATAAGTCTTAGATCTATTCAGTTTTCAGAGTATAATGAAAGCTTAATGAGTTCATTTTATGGAGATTCATCATTATCTCAAAGCTCTTTTTTGAGTTATTCCCAATTGCCCAATAATGTGACGCTTTCTCAAAACTCAAGTATGGATTGTGCTTGTTTGAATAGCAATTTTTTTGTGAGTTTATCTCATTTAATGGAAAGTTATAATCGTAATGATAAATCGGTTGTTGGTGAAATAAATTTGACGCAAGAGTTTTATTTTTGGATTCCTAAAAAACGGTTGTTGTCGACATTGGCGAAAAGTGAAAAGTTGGAATTGGCGTTTGTGTTTTCGGATGGAAGTACCATTAAAAAAAGAATATGGGAAGCTTCAGGTGGTAGTGTAGTAAAGTAGTTGGTGACGGCTTAAAGGCGGTGCTGGGCCAGAATTGTGTATGGAGTCTTAAAGTACTGGAAATCAATATGACCTAGGTTTGAAAAATTAATTTTTGATAAAAAAGGAGCGGGATATATGTCCCGCTCCTTTTATTTTGTGTCCTGTATGGGGCTGAAAATTTAGGAAATGGGTCTAGGTGGTACAGAAATGTGTATGGAAAAATGCAGACGTTGCAGCTCAGCATGTGTGAAGAACGGAATCATAAAAGGTGGCCATAGATACAGGTGCAAATCATGCGGCAGAAGCCATCAGTCCAACTACGCCTACAAGGCCTGCCAAGGAAACATAAACCTCTGGATCATCCAGCTCAACAGAGAGACCTGTGGCATACGTAGCATCTCACGTCTTCTCAAAATCTCCAAGACCACGGTGATCAGCAGGATCAAAAAGCTGGCTGAAGGCATACGGAAGCCCTTGATCTTCATGGGCAGGAGCTACGAGGTGGACGAGCTGAAGACCTGCATCAGGAAGAAGACAAAAGAATGCTGGGTATGTCTAGCAGTAGAAAAAGCAACTGGTCAAGTAGTGGATATCTCGGTGGGCAGAAGGACCAAGAAGACCTTGGGCAAAGTGGTTGAGACCCTCAAGCTTTCCCAAGCGAAGAAAGTCTACACCGACGGACTTGAGATCTACAAGAGCCTGTTGCCCAAAGAGCAACATATCGTAAAGCCCTACCAGATTAACAAGGTAGAGAGAAAGAACTTACAACTCAGGAACTCCCTCAAGCGTCTCACGCGAAAGACCATCTGCTACAGCAAGAGCAGGGTGATGCTGGAAGCCAGCGTGAAGCTGTGTCTGTGGGGCTGATCTCAGAATCTTCGGCAGAAGTCCAATCTTAGGTATTGGTGCTGTTTTTCCAAATAGAAATTATTGGTAATATTGTTGAGGGGTTTGGGGGAATCTGGGTCGGACCCTACATTATCTTTGTGTTCGAGAGCTACGCTCGCAATGTTCATGCTCCTGCATTCCATTGTCCTGCGGAAGAAATCGAATAGCCGATGTAAATTTATAGAGGCATTTGAAGAAAATATAAAAGAAATTAGAAAGCAATTTGGAAATAAAAATGATAAAGGTATTGCTGAGTCTAGATCACATTTCTTAAAAGAAGTTTTACCTAAGCTTCAGAAACAATTTGAGGCAAAAAAAGGAAATTAATAATTAGTATTATGAATCCCAAGATAGCATCATTTTTAAATAGTACCAAGCGGCCTAGGAGGATCAGTTTTTCAGAGGATTTTGAACTTGAGCGAGTTCCTGAGGAGCTAGTGGAATGCAAGGAAGTGGAAGAACTGGATTTTTCCTATACTTTTATAAATTCTATACCGGAGTTTGTTTTCAATATGCCCAAACTCAGAAAGCTTTCATATATTGGATGCGACATAAAAGACCTTCCAAGCGGTATTAGTAATTTGTCAGATAGACTTATTGAATTAAGGATATCCATAGAAAATATAGAAAATTTGGAAGAATTGTTCAAATTTTCAGAATTGAAATGCCTAGAGATTCAGGGCAGCTTTGAGAATTTTCCGAATGGAATCGAAAAGTTGCAGAAACTTGAGGAGCTGGGTTTCATAAATGTCAACTTAAAAAAGTTTCCAGAGGTTTCAACCCTAAGTACATTAAAAAAAATCAGCCTAATTGGAGAGATTGGGTTAGAGGATGACGCTCTAATAGACTTTGATACCTTTTTTGAAGAAATAGCCAAATGTAGTTCACTTAAAGTCCTCTCGATAGAAAACTATCGTTTAAAGAACTTATCCCCCCTGATTGGGAGAATGGGTAATTTGGAACTGCTCCTGCTACAGGATAATCTCTTAGAGAGTATTCCAGATGAAATCTTTGAGCTTGCCAGGCTCAAAGAAATTGATTTGAGTATCAATTGTTTAAAATATATTAGTCCTTTGGTAGCCAAATTGCAAAGCCTAAAGATTTTACGACTCAATTCAAACTGGAGGAATCAACTTGATTGCAATGGATTGTTTTCAGTAATTGGTAGCTTAAAAAATTTGGAAGTTCTAGATCTCTCATCATGTCAGAGTGTTAGGATTATTCCTGAAGGACTTTCTGAATTGAAAAATTTGAAGTCTTTAGATTTTGATAACAATCTCATAGCTGATATCCCTGACTTTCTATTTGGAATGCACCATTTGAAGAAACTAAGATTGTCAACCAATTCAATTCCTCAAGCAAAACTTGAAAAACTAAAAGTGAGCTTAAATTGTGTAAATGTTGTTGGATGATGCGGTGCGGTGCTGGGTCAGATTATCACATTTAAAACAGGTAGTGTCCACAAAGCAGATTCAAGGACTTATGGTGGTAGAAATACTCCTCAGTAAATTGAGTTGGATTCTAAAGACTTAAGAGCAGCTGCTCAAAAGGATATGGATGCATTGAAGCCTAGGTTAAAGCAAGGAGGATTTTCGGATTCAGAAATTCAAGCAGCATTTGACAAAGTACATGCACAAAATGTTGCATCAGGGCTATATAAATAATTTACATTAATGAAAAGTAGAATTGAGTATTTTTGGGCTGATTTGATTGATAAAAGTTTTGACGAACTTTTAGAGGTTCCAAGGTTGTCAGGTTTTATGACAGCTGATTTAACAAAAGAAGAAGGATTTGATGATTTTCATCTTGAAATTAAGGAAATTGGAGTATTGTTGACATTCAGTCCTGAAAAAATTCTTATTAGTATTAATTTGATTTCAAATTCATATATGGTTGAATTTGAAGACTACTATGATGGTTTTAATGAATTTTCTGAGATTCTGCCTTTTGGATTAAATTGGGGAGTTTCAGAAGATACTATCGGGTTAGTGATGGGTTTGCCAGATTACACTGGGGGGGATACAGAATATTTTGGTGATGTTCCAAAATGGAATAAGTATATCTTTGGAAATTGTACGTTGCATTTTCAATTCTCTAAATTTGGAAAACTAGAAATGGTTACTATAGGTTCTTTAAGTTTAGAGGAGTATTTGAATAGTTAAGAAAGTGGGTGCGGTCGTGTGGTGCTGGGTCAGATTATCACATTTGAAAAACAGGTGTTGGTAATCAGCAGTTTATAAAGCAAGGAAAGTTTTTGGGAAGATAAAGGGATGGTACGGAAGTATCACCCCTTTATTTTTGTGTTGTCCTAAGGAATAAAAAAGATTAAAATGGTACTAGGTGGTCCAGATTATCATATAAACGATTGCGGGTAGCCAGATTCAAAACTAAACTTGCCCAAAAACATCGCAGTAGGCGATAGTGTTCTGTCTTTTGAGGAACAATCGGGTAAACTATCCTACCAACGAGTATCAAGTAGGTATGAGAAATATAGGGACACCCTTGTGGTTGTTTATGCAATGGGGACATTCATTGAAACCACGAACGATCACCCCTTCTTTGTATCGGGTGAATGGTTGAGAGCTCATCAGCTTAAAATGGGTATGTCATTGACTTTAGCAAGTGGGGAAACGACAATCATTGAAAAGGTTGAGCTCAAACTTCAAAGAACCTTAGTTTATAATTTCACAGTAGAAAATAATCATACCTATACTGTTGGAAATCATAAGTTTTTGGTGCATAATTGTGGACCGGCACAGAGCGGTGATGTTGTTCAATATGGCAAAAAAACACCAGGGTTAGAAAATCATCATGGAATATTAGATGTTTGGGCGAAAACGAATATTCCAAATTATGTGAGTAGGGCATTTGACAATGTAACTATAGCTTTAACAAAACAACAGCATGACGCAACTAAAGCAGTTTATCGAGAATGGCTCAAGGCTAGAACTGGTAAAGCCGTGGGTGGTGTTGTGGATTGGACTAAAGTTACTCCAAAGGAGGTAAGAGACCTTGCAGAAAAGATGTTTGATGCAGCAGGCGTTACAAAGGATGCACGCCAAAACTTTTATAAGGAATTCAACAAATATATTTATAGTAAAAAATAATTTAGATGAATGTGAAGGATTTAATAGACGAAATTCGTTCTATGTCAAATTGTTCTGTCGATGAACCAACTGGTTTTGATATAGATTTAGTGTTACCAGAAGACTTGAGTATTTTTTATAAACTTTGCAATGGGATTACATTATTCGAAGGTTCACCATACAGTTTTACTGTAGTTAAAAAAGAAAATATTGTTAGAGCAAATCCAGTTATTGTTGGAGAGCCCTGTGAGTACGATATAAGTTTCGATTGGCATATAATTGCTATGGGTAATAATGAGCAGTATATTACTATAGATCTAAATAGTGATAGATTAGGGAAATGTTATGATAGCTTTTGGGAAACATATGGTTTGAGAGGACAGACTCCAATTATTGCTATGAATTTTACTGAGTTATTAGATCAACTTCTCAGGTCTCAAGGCCAATCATTGTTTTGGTTGAATGATGATTTTGTAGGATTGGGAGATGCCTATGACGGGATACCTGAGGATCAATCTTGATGGTGGGAATGGAACTTATAAAATTTTTTTTGGCTGGAAAAATCTCTTTAAATGAATTTCTGGAAAAGTTGTATGTTGATACTGATCTTCAGGAACTTTTAGAAGAAGAGCAGAACATGAAGCCTTTTACAAATGATGGTTCTCTATTGCTATTCTTTCTGAACACAAGCATTCATGATCCAGGATTTGAAAACAATGCGAGATATGCGCTTAAAGAGTTTTTGGAAAAGAACAATGTCAAATTTGAATTTGATACATTGAGCATAGAGTTTAGTGATATAGTGCGGTCATCATTGCCAAAGTGGTTGCAAGTGGATGTTAAATATTTTCAAGAAATAGGCGCAACATTTGATGGAAATAACAAAAAGGATGTAAAGCAAAAAATCAAGGAGAAGGTTTTGTCCGATTTTAAATCTATAAAATCTGCGCCTAAATGGATTCAAGATGAGTTTTGGCCATTTTTAGATGGTAAGCCTATGTTGTTTATTGGCGAGCTTGATATGGGGAATTTATTACATGATACTTCCAATGTCTATGTATTTTATGATCAAAGCTCGAACACATTCAAAAACATAGTGCAGAGCTATTGAAACGAAAGGAAAGTTTCTAATGTAGGATTAGAGGTTGTTTAATAAACCATTTAAGACCACGTTAAAAAAAGAAGCTGTCCGAAAAGGTCAAAAACGAAATTTTTAATTGAATTATTTCAAGACCTATATCGGTATATGACCATTGAATAAGCATTAAATTGCACTAAAAAACAAGAGGCTGACCTTTTTGGACAGCCTCTTTTTCTTGTTATGGTATTTAATCGGTAGCAGATTTTGATGCATTGCTAAAAAAGCCTTAGCGGATCTGGATGCTGTTGGTAGTTGTGAGGGATCATTTTTTATGATGCGTTTTATGAGGAAAGGATTAAATATTCATTGTAAAATATTATTTTAACCTCAATTCGGGATAAGGAAAAACATGTATTGCTTATATCTTTTTGTTTATGAGTATTTTAATTTAACAATATCAGTTCAAATACATTTTCAGTATGCAGTGTTTCTTACTTTTCTTTGCTTACCCAAAGAAAAGTAACAAAAGAAAGGGTAGCAGGAAAGACCAAATCTAGCACTTTTTTTCTCACAAGGCCGCCCCGCCCTGTCCAAAGTGCTAGATTTCACACCTTTCCTGCGCTTACCGCCCACAGTGCGTCGGCTCATAAACAATTCCTTATCCCGAATTCAGGTTATTTTAGTAACGCCAAATATTTTCTGATCCAGTCGTAAAGGCAAAGTAGACATTGAGACAAAATATTAATAATGAGCAAACAAGTTTTTAGCGAAGCACAGAAGGAAGGACTTGAACATTTCGATGACGAGGCATCAGCCAAGACCCTTGGGGCAAATACAATGATATGAGTATAGATTTTAAGAGTTTCATTGATTACGAAACTATGGATAGAATAAAGTCTATTCAATGGTTCAAGAACTGTGGTAATGGTTATGAATTATTTGATACAATATCCTTTCCCACAGTGTGCTTAAATTCTTGGGATGAGGCACGAGATAGATATGAAAGTAGCGACTGGGATGATGTCACACTAGAGGCAAGGAATGAATTGACAAATTTCCTAAGTGCAAAATTTAATAGAGAATATCAATTTTGGAACGAAATCACTTTGTTTTATAAAGATTTTCTTTCAAAGGAAGTGTTTCCATCAGTAAAGGAGATTATCAAAACGAAAGGAATTGATGAAACAGTGTTCGTTAATGTTGAATGGGATATTTTGGGAGCCTTAATGGAAGGATCCTACAGAAAACAATACAGAAAAAAAGGCTTGTTTACAGAACTGCTCAAGATTTACGAAGCAGGACATTTTCCTTGCGGATGGGAGGGAGAATATCCTTCGGGTCATTTGTGTGTATACTAAAGGGTGCTGGGTCAGATTAAAGAATGCATAAGAACAGAAAAAAATAAGGTCTCAAAATGGCGAAGCCAATGTCGAAGAATTGTTGTCTTTGCTGGCAGTAGATGATCCGTCTATCGCCATGAACCTAAGGCAGCTTAAGAAAGAGTTTAATTGGAGACTTGTTGACAATCCATAGAAAGAAGTTCCTTTGGGAAGTTGGGTAGCTATAATTAGTCTGTTTTTTGAGCAAGGGTATCAGGCACTCTATAACTTTAGCCACTCAGAGTTCTAGATTAGCAGAAATTGTATTAATTTTTGGAAGCAGTGGTAAAGAAGTATATAGTTCCAAATGTTTTTGTACAAGAAGATGAGCATCGATTAAAATAAAAATATGCAAACATTATCAATCGGTCAAATTCTCCTAGTTTTGGAGGAGTTCTTAGTGTTTCCGAAAGACATTAAGGTTCAATTTGATCAACAGATCAAAAGGAAGAAAGTATACTTGATTCCACCCATTCAAATTATTGCTAAATACAATAATGTAAATTATGAATTAAGACATGATGAGGAAATTGAGGAAATCATTGATAACCAAGTTGCTTTAGAAAGGATGTGGGAATTAGTGTTTTCGGAAAAACCGATTCCTGAAGGCAGAGTTCTTTTCTATCCTTCATTGTTTAATCTGCAGGAAAAGGCTGGTGTTATTTGTGATTCGAAGGAGCTAAAAGATTTTTTGTTTACTGGATACAAAAGATTTTATGATGAGTTGCCGAATGTAGGTATGGGAGATTTCTATTTTATTTTTCTGGACGCATTAATTTTTTTTGGTTTTGAGCATCCTGGGGTTTGTTATTCTTTTGGTTTAAAAGATATTGCTAAAGATTAGGTCAATATTCTAAATAAAGGGGGCTTCGGTCTCCTGATGTTAGATAAATTTTTGAAGTAATGACATATTTTTCAATAAAAACTCAATTTGGGGTTCTTAATGCGCGAAATAGCATCTATCTGGATAGTGTAACACAGTCTGGAAATAAATTATTATTCAAGGGGGAATTGAGTTGTAATGAAGATATGCAGAAGACATTTGGAAAGAGATTTGTTACTTATAATCTTGAGTTTCGAAAGGTTTGCTTTTATAAGTGCGGAGCCCTTGATCATGTAGAAAGATTTTACCATGATTCTGAATCTTGTTTTGATCTTGTTACTGATTCGGTATTACTGAAAGAACTGAGAATTTCCAAGGGCGATATTCAACACTATTTTTTGCAAACGTATGATTATATTTATGAAATTGTTGCTGAAAGTTTTGAATTTCTAGTACATAATGGATCTGATTTTATACCTCTGGGTTTGAAATATTGAGCGTAGGGTCAGATTATCCCACTTGAAAACAAGGGTGTTTAGCAAGAACCAAGTGGGCGAAACCTTTGTGGAGAACTATTTCAAAAAGTATACAGGGAAGTCGAGTGGGGACTTTGGACCTATGGTGATGAGAGGGTACAGTTTATAAAAGCTTTTGCGATGGAGTTAATAGTAAGTGCTTTTGAAGGTATCAGTGATCAGTTGGTGTTTGGACTGGGGAGGGATGAGGTGTACGACAGACTCATGTCTCTAGGTATCGACTCTTATGAAAAAGGAGGCGATCGTGAATGGATAGAAGCCCTTGATCTGGTCATACATTATTCAGAGAAAGGAGCCATTGATGGCTTTGAGTTCTTTATGGGGCCAACACTGGAGGTAGCGCTTTTGTATGAAGGAGAGGATTTGCTCAAGAAAAGTTATGAGGAGCTTTATAGTTTCCTAACGGAACACGATTTCTTTGTGATCAGGTTTAATGACAGTATCATATCTCTAGGTACAGGTATTGTAGTGGGATATAGTACTGAAAAGGAACGGAATATAGAATCTATTTACTTGATGTCAGATAAAGAGCGTTACAAAAAAACGATCATCGAACAGATCACAGACTTTTATTAAACCCGAAAAACTCAATGGACATTGTTATGAGATTCATAATTGCAATATAATGAGGATTTTGGAGTCGAAATTTGTGTAAGAATTTAGTGGACTAAATTGAGCTCAAATTTTGATGAAAAATTCTCAGAATGAAGAAATTGTGGGTCGCAATAAATTTCTATTGATTTTTTTGGGTTAAAAGGAATATTATGGTTTGTTGAGATGAAAAAGAGTTATTCTATAACATATGGAGTAAAAGGGGTTGATGTAGAAGCCGTAACCTCCATATTAGAAAAAGAATGTGACTTTAGTTTTGAAAAAAGAACAAGTGATTACATTGGAGATTATAATTTGTATAAAGGGCTATTCGCGGATAGACTAAGCATAGAAACAAATTTCCATGATGGGAGTTTTAAAGAGGCTGATTTTCAAGAATATGAAACTTTAATCTATGTTGCTATAGATTCAGGAAGGAATAAAGATAAGGAAAGTAAATATAAGAGTATGAAGAAAGCTCTTTCAAAAATTCCAGAATTTGTCCTATTGAAAGATGTGATGATTGAGGAGGCAATGTAAATACATTGTGAATTTGGCGTTGAAGGTAGCAATGATAAGAAAAATGTTAGGTGCTTTAGCTTTTTTGGCTTTTTGATTACATTTGAATTGAGATTAAAGAGAGATATCCTATGAAAAATATTCGAATAATGTGGCTTGTGGTGTTGATGATATTAAGCTCTGGAACAGCCTTGAGTCAGCCCATAGACAAGGTTTCTGAGATCCTAAGGTTGACCAGCGTAAGGACTTCTGCCGAGCAAATAGCCAAGGTGTATCTGAACAAGTTTAAAAAGGATAACCCGAACGTGCCCGCCGCCAAATGGGCTTCCATAGAAAAATCCCTTAACCATGACCTGTTTGTAAATAATGTGGCAAATATATACCGAAAGAACTATTCCGATACCGAACTGACTGCTTTACTGGGTTTGCTACAGGCTGGTGATCATAAAAAGTTTTATGAACAAACTAAAAAGACAGAAGCTATCATGTATGACTTAGGCAAGGAGTATGGCAAGTCTTTATCTGCTTTTATATTTCAGAGTATTAAGTGAGGGTGCCCCTAAAGTGGGCTAGTTAGATTACCATGATCAATCCGATAAAAACAATTAATGATATTATCCTCAAATAATTAAATTGCGAGTTATGCTATACAAACTGGAAATAGAGCTGAAAGGAAATCGCGATAAGAAGCCTTATGCTGAGAGGGACTATGTTCCACTAGATTTTGATGTAAAACAAGAACATGGCCAAGGAAAACTTAATTGGGAGGAATTGCCCGATTATCAACCCGTTTTTTCAGATGTTATACTTACATCTCAGTCTAAAGAAGTTGATTTCATCAAAGATTGGGGTGCAATACAAGGCACTGGCTTAATTGTAAGTGAGGATGTAAAGCAAATATTTTCCGAATTTATATTGCCACTACATCGTTATTATCCACTGAGAATTTTTCATCCCAAGAAGGGGTTACTTACGAGCCCTCAATTCTATTGGCTTCAGGTTGTGACCAAAGATTATTTGGATATCATTGATTTTGATAGATCTTCGATCTATATGAGCGAAGAATTGTTTCCTGAACCTGATCAAAAGCAAAAAGTTACTAGTAAAGAAATGTATCTTGAGTTAAAAGAAAAGTTTTTCTCGGCATCTTATGACACAATTTATATGAATGAGAAATTAACGTATGATTTGTTTTATTTAAATGAAATAACTAACACATGTTATATTTCTCAAAATCTAAAAAGTAGGTTTGATATTTCTGAAGTTTCAGGCATTAGGGCTTTTGAAAATGAGATTGACGTTTTAGTGTAGCAAAGCAGTTTGAAGGTTTAATTATTTGACAATACTGTTAAATAGCTTAAAAGACGCAAGAGCAATATATCAAAAGCAGAGAAACAATAACTAGAAACTAGTGATGGATTAAGGGAGGTTATTTCAAAAAATAAACAAGCAAATCCTCCGTTATATGTCAAACCAAAAAAGTAAAAATGGAAACATTAGAGAGTTTAATTGAAAAATTAGGTGGTTTGAGTCCCAATGAAATTAATTATGTATCTAATTTTGACGATATAATACTTGAAATTGCAGGATTACGAGATTATAGATCTATAAAATTGTTAATATCTTTTTTTGACGATAACTCTGATTATGATGAACTTATGTTTTCGGTTATCCATTCGATAGAGCAATTCGATGATTTGATCTATGTGGACAATATTTTAACTTCAATCAAAGTTTTATATGAAAACTCTCCGAGATGGGGTTCGATTGTATTAATGAGAATAATTAATTCAGAATCAACCAAAGAAGCTTTTATAAAAGAGTTGTTACAAGGTAGTGATGAGATTAAGGGTATTGTACGTGATTTTCTTATTAAAATAGGTAATAAAGGTAAGGAATTGAGTTATAAAGTATCACCTATCATTTCTAGGATAACTGAACCTAGTGGTGCGTAATAGCTTAAATAAAATACCTTAATATGAGTAACTTTAAAGAAAAGCTAGAGCTATTAAAGCAATCAGACGAAAGTGAGCTTATTTCAAAATGCTATCATTTTGTCGACGAAATTGAGTCTGAGTTTGGTTATAAAAAAGAATTTTTAGAGCCCATATTTATTCTATTTGAAGAAAGGCCGGATGATGATTTCGGAGTGCCTGGTCCATTGGTTCATTATATTGAACAGGTGGATGGGTATGAACAGAATTGGTGAATTCATTAGAGAGGAAGCCTGTTTTTAAGAATTTGGAGATGATTAAAAGAGTTTTGAATGAAGGTTCTGCTCTAGACAATATTTTCTTAAAAAAAATTGAAACTATTTATAGTGATATTAATACGGATCAAAAAGTTAAGAATTTGATAGATAATATAATTTATGATAAATAATATTGGTGTTACTGATGTTTTAATTGATGATGTTACAACTGAAGCACTCGTCCTTCAAACTCATTTTGAAGCATCTGATTCAAAAATTGCTTTTATCAATAAAGCAATATCAGATTTTAAGAATCAAAAAATGGTTTCAGACCCTAGCATAAACCATTTTTTGATCTACCTGAGTGGTTCAATGTCGTTATCAGAGTTCTTGGAGCTATGGAAGCAATATGCACAAAAGGATGCAATCGCAGTAGCTTTCTTAAATGTACTTGTTATGGCTATGGTTTTTCATGTTGACAGTGAAGGGGAAGTTTTGGAAAGCGAAGATTTGCTAATGGATAACTGGTAGTGTACTAAAGTAGTTGCTGATCCGTTCAAAAGACTGATCACTAACAAATTCTCCTTATAAGCGTATACAACCTCAACTGTATCAATGACATGACGATCATATCTGTATTGCAACAAAAACTTCAATCACTTTACCATGAGATAGAGGACTTGGTTTATAATTTGTTAGTCTATTCGCTCCTGATTTCAATTCTCATTTGGCTCTTTACCACGATCCTTTTGTTTACCAAACAAAAAGGTGTATGGGGTTTTTACATTCCATTAAATGCCTTTATGGCATTTAATATGGTCACGATCTACTTCATAGAAAAAAAACGGAATAAGGAGAACTTTGCGATCGTAGAGGAAGATGAACTCTCCAGTGTGAAATACCTCAAAAAGAATGGCTTGCGCATCAAAGTGAAACTCTCAGATTGCAAGATTTCCAGCAACTCGTGGCAAGAAGAATCCTCTAAAAAATATACAAGATCCTTCTTGGAAAAACCGGAAGTCGTCATTCACCACAGGTTCTCATCTAGTGTGAGTTACCACCATGTTTTCAAGGATGGGACTGCGAAGTTGTTTACTTCCTATATGATCGACAAAAGCCATGAAGAACTTGCTTTTATCTTTACATTTGTTCAAAAGGAAACCTATATCTATGTGAATAGGCAAAACCATGAGGACTATTTCTTTGACCTAGATTTTATATATGAAAATTAAATTGGCATAAGGACTGGATGCGTATGTAAAGGTAGCCCCGCCAAGCTCTACATCTTGGCAGAGCGATTAAGTATTATACTATTGTGCTGCCATCCCATTTTACAAATGCCTCTATGGCTTCGTATTCGGGCAAACCCAAATCGTCGTAGTGTTTGGCGGTGGTCCTGTTGCGGTCTTCGGCCCTTTGCCAAAACTCTCTTGGGTCGGCTCCGGGGAACATGGGTGCGTCTTTCTGTGACTGGTGTTTGAAGATCCCTCTGCGCTTTCTCATCAGTTCTACAGGGCTAATGGGCACGGCCATTTCGATCTGGTCGATCTCCCACTCTTGCCAAGCGCCACGGTAAAGCCATACGTAGCAGTCCTGCATCCATGGCTCGTCTTTGAGTTCTTGTAGCGCGGTCAAGATGGCCTTCAAACAGACCCTGTGTGTGCCATGTGGGTCGGAAAGGTCGCCAGCGGCAAAGATTTGTTGTGGTTGCAGCTCTTGTAAGAGGTTTTTGATGAGGTCGATATCTGCCCTGCCCAAGGGGTTTTTCTTAACCAGACCCGTTTCGTAGAAAGGCATGTCGAGAAAGTGTGCGTTGGCATCGGGTATGCCCACATAACGGCAAGTGGCTTTGGCTTCTCCCCGACGGATCAAGCCCTTGATCTTCATCACTTGTGGTGTGTCAATCTCGCCTGGTTTTTTGTTTTTAATGGCTTTGGTTACGTTTTGGTACACTGCCGAAAGATCCTCGTTGCCTAAGTTCAAAAAGCCATTGAAGTCGGTTGCGAAATCTGCGAAGCGGATAACGTCGTCGTCAAACACGGCAATGTTGCCAGAGGTCTGATAAGCCACGTGGACCTCGTGGCCTTGGTCTACCAGTCTGATGAAAGTACCACCCATGGAGATGATGTCGTCGTCGGGGTGAGGGCTAAAGATCAATACTTTTTTGGGGAAAGGCTTGGCCCGCTCTGGCCTGTGCGTATCATCGGCATGGGGCTTACCGCCAGGCCAGCCGGTGATGGTCTTTTGAAGCAAGTTAAACACCTCAATGTTGATGTTGTAGGCGGGGCCGTGCGCCGCCACGAGCTCAGAAAGCCCGTTTTCGTTGTAGTCTCTATCGGTAAGTTTCAAGATGGGTTTGTCTACTTTGCCACAGAGCCAGACCACGGCTTTTTTACGGGTATTCACATCCCAATACACCGATCCTATGAGCCAAGGGGTTTTGATGCGAGTGAGTTCGGCAGAGGAGGCGTCGTCGAGGATGACCGTAACGTTGCCATGGTTTTGCAAGAAAGTCGCAGGGATGGCGTCTGTCACTGGGCCTTCCACGGTTTTTTTGATCACATGCGCCTTGCCTTCGCCCCAAGCCATCAAGATGATTTTCTTGGATTTGAAAATGGTGCCTACCCCCATGGTGATGGCGGTGCGTGGTACGTTTTCCTCCCCGAAGAAATCACTCGCGGCGTCTACCTTAGTCACATGGTCTAGGGTAATGAGTCTGGTTTCAGAGTCTAGGCGGGAGCCAGGTTCGTTAAAACCAATGTGTCCTGTACGGCCTATACCCAAGAGTTGAAGGTCTAGTCCGCCTAAGGCATCTATTTGTGCTTCATAAGCCTTGCAGAAGTCTTGGATCTGGTCTTTGGCCAAGGTGCCATCGGGTATGTGGATATGGGCCTTGGGGATGTCGATATGGTTGAAGAGGTATTCATTCATAAAGCGTACATAGCTTTGCAAGGCATCTGGCTGAATAGGATAATACTCGTCCAGATTGAAAGTGATGACATTTTTGAAGCTTAAGCCTTCCTCTTTGTGCATTCTGATGAGTTCGGTATAGACGCCTTTGGGCGTGGAACCTGTGGCGAGGCCGAGGACACAGGGTTTGCCTTGTGCATTGCAGGAGATGATGGCATTGGCAATGGCTTTGGCTACTGCATTGGAGGCTTGTTCTGAAGTATGGTAGATGCTGGTATGGAGTCGTTCAAAAGTTGATGCAAAATGTCCCATAAAAAAATGTTTCTCATAGAAACGGTTAATTGGTTTTGGGGTTTCAGCGAGCTAGAGCTTTTGTTGGGGTACGTTCGCCTTTTTCGTCCGTTATCGATATAAATGACGTTTTGGGTTCAGCACTATATGGAATAATCAAAAATGTATAGTGTTTATATCATTTTTGATTATAAGAGTTTTAATTTAACAATATCTGTTCAAATGCATTTTAAGTATGCATCATTCTTCCCACGCACAATACTCGCTCAAAAACTCTCGTTTTTGCTGTGCACCCCGTGTGGACAGCCGCGCACGCAAGGATTCTAGCAATTTGATAAGAAGACTTCCAATACAATTTTCTTGAAGTTTTTGGTTTTTGCGTCAAAGCAAAAAAACAAAGAAGATCATATGCTCATAAAGAAACTTTATTGAAATCCTTATCTTAACGACATTGTCTGCGACCCCTGGAGAGGTCGAACTATGCGTGATGTGGGGATTGCCCGTTGTAAATCAAAATTAATCCCGATTGTCTGATGGTCTGGAGAAAGTCTGTTAGGGACTTGCAAAGTATTATTTAATATATTCATAACTAACTGTTGTTTAGTTGATTATTTTCGACCATTTAATCAATATAGTCGAACTGTTATCAACTTTTCGACTAAAATACTTTTTTAGTCGAAAAGTTTGCTTACTTTTGTGGCATCATTTTCGACATCATTTTATCCATTAGTTAACGATTTTAAAAAACCGCAAATGACAGACAGCACATTGAAAGACGACGACAAGCTCAACAATATTTTAAAAGCTGCGCAGAAGAAGTTTGCTCAGTTTGGGCTTGCGAAGACGACGATGAATGACATTGCTTTGGAGTTGGGTATGGGCAAGGCCAGCCTGTATTACTACTTTACTTGCAAGGAGCAGCTGTTTGAAGCGGTGGTTTTGAAAGAACAAGAAGAATTTATAGAGAACATTAACAAAAGTATCAAATCTACAGACAGCGGTATTGCCTTGCTGGAAGTATATGTAAAAAGGAGACAGGTTCATTTTGAGAATTGTCACAATCTCTCCAAGCTCAAGTACGATTCCCTGGCTTCTTCACCAATCGTATGCAAACTGCTTGGTGATTTTTACAAGAAGGAGGCGGAGGTCGTAAAGACGATTTTGGAAATAGGGGTGGCTAAAGGTGAATTTGTAGAAGGGGATATGTCTGAAAAGGCAGATTTTTTAATATTGGTTATGCAAGGCCTGAGGCTAGCGACCATTAAGCGTAAGAATGACACCATTCTGAGCAAGCAGGATCACGCAGTACTGACCAAACACCTTGTCACTACGGTGGATATGTTTGTCAAGAGTATTCAAAAGTAGATTTTAGGGACCAATTAAAAATTTCAGGTGTATGAAACATATACATGCAGCGCTGGCGTTGCTATTTTTAAATTTTACAGGCACAGGGCAAACCAAATATTCACTCAAAGAGGCTATAGACTATGCTACGGCGAATAGTTATACTGTGAAAAGCCTAGAGATCGACCACCGTTTGGCCACCGCACAAAAGGGGGAGCAGACGGCTAAAGCCTTGCCCCAAATTAATGGTAATGTGGATTACCTGCACTATCAGCAGATCCAGAAGAACATTTTGGAAAATGGGGTAGGGCTGGTGAATAGGACCGATATTCCTAAAGGGACAGTAATACCTACACAGTTGGGTTTGCCCAATCAGTTAATCCCTACCGTAACGGGTTCGCAGGTTATTTTTGACCAGTCATACTTCACGAGTATCCATGCAGCAAAGGTCTATCAAGACTTGTCAGAAAAAAATGTTACGCGCTCCAAGATCGATGTAGCAGTGGCTGTAACAAGGGCTTACTATGCAGTATTGGTTAATCAAGAACAGTTGAAATACTTGGATGCGAACTTGGCAAGATTGGATTCATCGTATGCACAAGCAAAGGCGCAGTACGCAGAGGGGATCATAAGAATCATAGACTTGGATCGAATAGAGGTGAGCTATAACAACTTGAAGGAAGAACGCAACCGCATCAGCCGAATGGTAGACTTGAGCCAGTCTTTGCTGAGATTTCAAATGAGTATTTCGGATCGCAGTACGTTGGTGCTTACGGATAGTCTGAGCGAAAGTCTTTTGCAAGATGTGTCTGTGACTGCTGTAGAAAAGGTGAGCTATATCAATAGGGTGGAGTATTCGATCTTGGAGACACAGACTCTACTGAGAAAGATGGATACCAGAAATGCACAAGCCAGTCGCTATCCAAGGCTCAGTGCCATAGGTTTGATAGGGTATAATCCAGGGGCGAGTCAGTTTGCCAATCTCTCACAAAGCAATCGCTGGATCCAGTATTCCTATCTCGGTTTGAGGCTGCAGGTTCCGATTTTCAACGGGCTTTTGGCTAAGTACAAGGTACAGCAGAAACATCTCGAAGAAGACCGCATCAAACTGTACCGAGGGCAGCTTGAGCGCAGTATAGACTTGGAGGTAGATCAGGCACTGAATAACCTGCAAAACAGTATGGAGTCGCTCAAGACACAAAGGAGGAACTTGCAGTTGGCGGAGAAGAACCTCAAACTCTTTAAGGCGGAGAGCTCTGAAGGTTTGGTAACAAACCTAGAAGTTACCGTAGCCGAGGCGGATCTGAAGCAGGCGCAAACCAACTACTATAATGCGCTCTACAATGCGCTGGTATCCAAAACAGAATACCAAAAGGCTATGGGGACGCTCCAATAAAAACATTTTATAAAGAATCATCAACTCACAAACAGTAAGAATATGAAACTGAAAGATCACTTAAGAGGATTTTCTACATTTTTAGGGCTTTCGATCTTGAGCATTGCTTGCACAGGACCTACGGCACCTCCTCAGGCGGGTCCTGTGCCCGTTACTTTGGAAACTGTGAAAACACAAAACGCTGGTTTTTTTGACATATACCCTGCCACGGTAGTAGCGCTAAATGAAGTTGAACTCAGAAGTGAGGTGAACGGCTTTATTACCGATATCAACTTCCAAGAGGGGCAGACGGTGGCGAAAGGTCAAAAGTTATATGAGATAGAGCAAAGTAAATATGCGGCAGCTTATGCACAGGCTGAGGCAAACCTTAATATTGCGCTTTCCAATCTGGAAAAGGTAAAAAACGATGCAGGTAGATATGAGCGTTTGGGAGATCAAGGTATGGTGACCAAACAAAAGCTCGAGTATACCCTTGTAGATTTGGAGAATGCTAAATCGCAAGTAGCAGCAGCTAAGGCGGGTTTACTAAGGGCTAGTACAGACCTGAGTCATGCGACTCTTACGGCGCCATTTAGCGGTACCATAGGTATTTCTTTAGTAAAGAGAGGAGCCTATATCAACGCGGGACAAACACTGTTGAACACCATATCGTCTGATGACCCAATGGCTGTAGACTTTGTGATCAACGAGAAAGAACTCGGGAGGTTCCTGAAGTTGAAAGAGCAAAGAAGCAACAAAGACGATTCTCTGTTTACCCTAGTATTACCAGACAAGAGCCTGTATCCATACACGGGTGCCATAGAGCTTTTTGACCGTGCGGTAGACCCACAAACGGCGACTTTGAAGATCAGACTTAGATTTCCCAATCCAAAACATCACCTTAAGGCAGGAATGAGTGCCAACGTAAAAGTACAGAGCAAGTACGCGCAGAAGCTGCCGCTGATTCCTAACAAAGCTGTGACGGAGCAAATGGGCGAGTTCTTTGTGTACGTGATTAAAAACGATACGGCGAGACAGCATAAAGTAAGCTTAGGGGCTTTGGTCAAAGATCGTATCGTGATCCAGTCTGGTCTCGAAGAGGGAGAACAAATCGTGGTGGAAGGGGTGCAGAAGCTTAAAGAAGGTACCCCAGTAGTGGTGGGTGCTCCTCAGGCTCCAGGTGCGCCAACACCAGATAAAAAATAAATCCTTATCAATTTTTAAATAAGAACTTATGATTGCGGATGTATTCATTAAAAGACCCATTACTGCCATAGTAGTTTCAGTGGTCATTACCATAGTAGGGATCTTGGCCATCACCACTTTGCCAGTGAGCCAATACCCGAATATTACCCCACCTGTGGTACAGGTAACGGGCGCCTTTGCAGGTGCGGATGCGCTTACTGTGGAACAGACCGTGGCCACTCCGATAGAGTCTCAGGTAAACGGTGCCCCAGGGATGTCGTTTTTGCAAACCAATAGTACCAGCGATGGCGTGATGACGATGAACGTTACCTTTGATGTGGGTACGAACATAGACATCGCTACACTTGATGTGCAAAACCGCGTGAGTGTGGCCTCGCCTCAGTTGCCTGACGATGTGAAAAGAGTAGGACTTACCGTAAGGAAGAGAAACCCGAGTATCTTGATGCTTGTGGCTATGTATTCACCCAAAGGTAGCCACGATGTCAAGTTTTTGGATAACTATACCAATATCTACATCAAAGATGCTTTGTTGCGGGTAAAAGGTGTGGGTGACATTTTCTCGCGTGCTGATAACTTCAGTATGAGGATTTGGCTCAAGCCAGACAAACTTGCGCAACTGGGCATTACTGCCAACCAAGTAGTGGCCGCACTCCAACAGCAAAACGTACAAGTGGCTGCTGGAACGGTAGGTTCTGCCCCACAGATTTCTACACAAGCCTTTGAATATACGGTGAAGGTAAATGGAAACTTGGAAAAAGAGGAAGAATTCAGAAACATAGTGGTTTACAGCAAACCACAAGACGGCTCCTTGGTATACCTCAAAGATGTGGCAAGAATAGAACTGGGTAAAGCCAACTATGCAGCTAACAGCTTTGTAGACGGTCACCGTTCTTCTTACCTTTTAGTGTACCAAGCACCAGGAAGTAATGCCTTGGAAACCGCCGAAGGAGTAGTAAAGGCTATGAACGAACTCAAGAAGTCTTTCCCGGCTGATGTAGATTTTATGGTGCCTTTTGAGTCTGCCTCGGTAGTAAAGGTGTCTATCAATGAAGTGCTCAAGACTTTGGTAGAGGCCCTTTTGCTCGTGATCCTCGTGGTTTTCTTCTTCCTACAAAGCTGGAGGGCTACCTTGATTCCGATCTTGGCGATTCCAGTATCGATTATTGGTACTTTTATCTTCTTTATTCCCTTTGGGTTTACCATTAACACGCTTACGATGTTTGGTTTTGTCTTGGCCATAGGTATTGTGGTAGATGACGCCATTGTGGTAGTTGAGGCAGTACAGCACTATATAGACAAGGAAGGACTCTCTGCTAAAGACGCCACCGTCAAAGCTATGAAAGACATCTCTGGCCCAGTAATCGCCATTGCCTTGATCTTGGCGGCGGTATTTGTGCCAGTGGGCTTTATCCCAGGTATTGTAGGTCGTTTGTATCAGCAGTTTGCCATTACCATTGCGATTTCAGTATTGATCTCTGCCTTTGTTGCACTTTCGCTTACCCCAGCACTTTGTGCCATGATGCTAAAGCCTAGCAATTTGGATGCGAACTCAAAAGGGCTCAATCGTTTCTTCTATAAATTTAATAATTGGTTCGAGAGGGCTACAGCTTCTTATTCATTAGGTGTTCAAAAGTGGATTCGCAAATCACCTTTAGTCTTGATCCTTTTGATTGGTATTTTTGGTGCTACCTATGGTATGTTTAAAATGAAACCTACTGGCTTTGTGCCTACAGAAGACGAAGGCCGTGTATTTGTGACCTTTGAATTGCCAGAGGCATCTTCTTCTGCGAGAACGGTAGAGGTGCTCAAAAAGATGATGACAATCATGAAAGAGGTGCCAGGTGTAGATCACTTTGCCGCTTTGGGTGGCTTAAACGTCATTACCTTCTCTTCTAAATCCAACAGTGGAACCGTGTTTTGCCAGCTCAAACCTTGGGATCAGCGTAAAGACAAATCGCTGCAATTGCAGGGCATCATTGCAGAGCTGCAAAAAAGGCTCTCGGTTATCAAAGAAGCCAATGTGGTTATCATTGCACCTCCACCAATTCCTGGACTGGGTAACTCCTCTGGTTTTAGTTTTACCATAGAGCAGAAGGAAAGCAATGATGACATCAAAGGCTTTGAAAAAGTGATTTTTAACTTTATGATGGAGGCCAATAAACGTCCTGAAATCGCGAAAGCTTTTACCTTCTTCAATGCGCGTACCCCTGGGTACAAACTGGAAATAGACCGTGTGAAATGTGAGAAGATGGGCGTACCCCTTCCTGAAGTATTCAGTACACTCCAAACCATGATGGGAAGTAAATATGTGAATGACTTCACCACCTATGGGCGTAATTTTAGGGTGATAGTGCAAGCAGATACGGCTTATAGGGGAAGCATCGCTAATTTGGAGAAATACTATGTGAAGAATAAGGATGGACAAATGATCCCGCTGAATGCAATTACTACCTACAAAATCGTGGAGAACGCTTCACTGATTTCACACTTCAACATGTTTCGTTCCGCAGAGTTTAATGGGGTGGCGAAGCCCGGCTACAGTAGCGGACAAGCTATTCAGGCACTTAAGGAAGTAGCAGAGAAAGTTTTACCAGCTGGTTATGGCTACGAGTTTTCTGGAATGACCCGCGAGGAAGTAAAATCTGGTTCTAGCGCGGTATACATTTTTGCACTTTCTATCTTCTTTGTCTTCTTGTTCTTGGCAGCCTTGTACGAAAGCTGGTCAGTACCACTTTCTGTAATGTTGTCGGTGCCTTTAGGTGCTTTTGGTGCTATACTCGCCCTTACGCTTTTGCCGAAACTGGACAATAATATTTACGCACAGATTGGTCTCATCACTTTGATCGGTCTGTCTGCTAAAAACGCCATCTTGATCGTAGAGTTTGCCAAAGAACGGGTAGATTCTGGTATGGAGTTGATTTCAGCCACTTTAGATGCTGTAAAGCTTAGGTTACGCCCCATCATCATGACTTCTTTGGCTTTCATCCTAGGTGTAATGCCACTGGTATTTGCCTCTGGTGCAGGAGCTGTATCACGCAAAACCATAGGTTTCACCGTATTGGGTGGTATGCTGGCCGCTACGAGTTTGGCTTTATTTATAGTGCCTGTGTTGTACGTGGTCATCACCAAGATTTCGTATGGTAAGAAGAAACTTGATGAACTGCAAAAGAATTATGATCCAAATGCTCATCATTCGGTGCATTAAAATGTTCCAATAGATTTTAGTACACAAAAGCGTCGGGATGTTTCTCGGCGCTTTCGTGTTTAGTTGCTGTATGCTAGCTATGAGAACAAAGCAATGTGGTTAGCGTACATAGTACTAGGAGTCATTTCGTCAACCCTTTAAAGTAATCACAATGAAAAAGAACATGGGAATCGTCGATAGGAGCATAAGGATAATTGCCGCAGCAATTATTGTGATCATGTACTTTGCCAATACGATTCCAGGTGTTTTCGGAATGGTCTTGGTTGTGTTTTCAGTTATTTTTATAGTGACGAGTGCAATTAGCATTTGCCCACTTTACTACATTTTTGGTATTAATACTTGCCCACCTAAGAAAAATAAAGAAGAGGTATAGATTCTAATAGGCACAAGCCATCAATAGGGCCCTGTACTTTTGTGTCATACCAAAAATCTACAATTTTTTAATCTAATTATTCAATTTGTGTTTACTTCATCTCCATTCCTATGTAGAATAATAAATGAGGAAATTGGCATATTTAGGCAATTTTTGATAGGTGTAAATCCTCAGAGTATCCAATAGACTCTTAAAATACATTAAAAAGCATTATGAAAAAGAATTTTACAATATGGTTTGTTGCATTCCAGATGCTCTGTCATCTTTTGTCAGCACAAAATAATACACCACCGTCGTGTGTAATCACCGCACCGCATAGCAATGCGTATTTTCAAGTGGGAAAAGCCATGACCATCAGAGTATATGCCACGGATATAGGAGGTACTTATACTGGAGGTTCTGTTTCTAAAGTTGAGTTCTTCAACGGTAGCACGAAACTAGGTGAGGCAACTATAGCGACCAACAATACCTATACTTATGTGTGGAATAATTTGGTTGCCGGTTCATATACCATTACAGCCAAAGCTACTGACAATGCTGGCACCGTGAGTACTTCAGCTGGTGTATTGGTTACTGTAGGTACGAATGCTGTTACTTCAAGAGGTTTGAGTGCTTGTAAGGGTAAATATTTGGCAAATATCGTAGCTGGTAGTGTACCCGCTAATTATCTTACCTATTGGAACGGGGTAACGGCTGAAAATGGCTGTAAGTGGGGCTCTGTTGAAGGTTCTAGAGATAACATGAGTTGGGGACAAGCCGATATTTCTTATAATCATGCCAAAAACAATAACTTAATGTTTAGATATCATGCGATCGCATGGGGAAGTCAATATCCAAGTTGGATCACCAACCTAGGTGTGGCAGATTTCAAGGCAGAAATGATAGAATATATGGATGCCATCAAGACAAGATATCCTTATATAGATCAGGTCGATGTGTTGAACGAGCAATTGGGAACTCATGCAGGTGGTACTAACTATTTCAGAGATGGATTGGGTGGCAATGGCTCCACGGGCTATGACTGGCAGATATGGTTGTTTGAGCAAGCCAGACAGCGTTTCCCTAATACCAAATTGGTATTGAACGACTATGGCCTTGAAAACGACCAGAATGCCATTAATCAGATGCTTGGTTTGGTAAAGGTACTGAGGGATAGGAATTTGATAGATGGTTTTGGTACTCAAGCACATGAATTTAACATTAACACTTTATCTGCAACTGCAATGAAGAGCTCACTAGACCTTATGGCCAAAAGTGGAGTTCCTATCTTTGTTACAGAGTTGGACATTTCTGGTGATGACAATACTCAGAAAACGAGATATCAAACCCTGTTTCCAGTGTATTACGAGCACCCAGCCGTTGCGGGTATTACCCTGTGGGGTTATATAGACGGTCAAACATGGAAGGATAATACAGGTCTCGTATCATCCGCTAGTGCCAATCCGACAGAAAGCCCTGCTATGCAATGGATTAAACAATATATGACTGCTAGAACAGATGTCAAATATCCGTTTTGTACGCAAAATTCTGAGAACGTAACTGCTCTAGACGAAGTGGGAAATACCGTTTTGAATGATGAAGACCTTAACTTTCACCCCAATCCTTTTTCTGATGAGATTAAAATAGAAGTTTTGGGCGATTTTGCCTATTCAGTATATAGTATCTCTGGCATAGAATTGTCAAGTGGTCTTGCCAATGGATCGTTGAAGCTAGGAGGGAGCCTTCCTCGAGGCTCGTATGTAGTAAGAATCCGCCAGGCAAATCAAACAAGGACGATTAAGATATTAAAATATTGATCATATTGTGCATAGGGGCAGAAGGTCTAGATACTTCCGCCCCTTTATTTTTTTAAGATATTATTCCTCGTCTAATTCCTGATTGTTCGATACTACTAGGATTGTTTTTTGCAAAGCTATCGAGTTTGGTACTGTGATACGATTACCGTCCAATGTTTCAATATGTAGGAAAAAGATTGAAATATCCTTGAGCTTTCCTTCTACTTTAAAATCTTTCTCAAAGATTTGAATTTGATCACCAATCTTCAAGGGATGATTGAAAAAAAGGACGAGGCCAGAGGTGATGTTGGAAAGGATTGACCATTGTGCAAAGAATGCAATACCCAATACGGTAACAGTAGAGGTTACAAAGAATAAGAGTTCGTCCCTTTGTACTCCCCATATTCCTGCCAGCATAATTCCGATAATCATTAAAAAAAGTAGATTGATGATGCGATAGGTAACCCGGATGCGCTCTAAGCCAAAATTAAACTTCATGGCAATACGTTTAATGGCCTTTACGATGAGCAAACGCGCAATCAATAAGGGGATAAGGGTAACTAATGTTTTGATAATTTGAATATAATGAGTCTCCATAAAAGTCGAGAATGTTCGCGGAATACTGATTCTGGCAAGATATGAGATACACTTAATATCTGCAAATTTCTAATTGCCTACGTCACCAAAACAACTAAGTCTAGATCTATTTAGTTTGGCAAGTGATCATCGTTTCTTTTAAATAAGACTATGTATGGGGGTATAATTGTTATGACAGTAGAGCTATTAGATTTATTCCTACGTGAGCAAAATTATGTAATATTTGTATTTAAATATTAATATTTTATAAATAATAGCCCCATAAAAGGGTGGTGTACATAAAATATTGGGAGAAAAGAAATATAAGTTTAATCATCAATGGATCTTTGATGTCGATTTGGAGTTAAGATTTTGTATGAGAATCTTGGTTCAGCATTTCTGTGAAGACATACAATTATTTTATTCGATTAATTCTTTTTAAATGGAAATTAAAACTTAAACCAAGCTTTACTTTTTTGAGGGGGATAGTACATAAGTAATAAATTTGTTATCATATAATATTTGGTGGGTATTGATAATCATGTGTTTAATGGATTAACAAAAGCTGCATGCCCATAGGGTTTAGGATTAATTAGAAAGAATGGTTTCTCCAGTTAGTATATTTCTTGATCAATTGATCAGGTAGGAAAAGGGTTATGCTTTTGGTTGTAAAATTGGAACAAAGGATTTCAAAAAAGGCAAAAAAGAAACCTAAAGGCAATTGTAGCGAACTACAATATTTTGGGGCCTTTAGGCTTTCAACCAGCTATGGAAAAACAAAATCTTTATCGCTTCCTAAAGGAGCGATGTATAATAACAAATGTAATAATTATAATTTACAATCAAAAACATTAATATCTAAAAAAATCAAATTATTCCTTGGATAGTTACAAAAATTCGAGTCTCAGAGTTTAGGGGTTGTCATTACCCCAAGTTTCTCTATCTAAACTTCTAAATTGTATGGCTTCAGCCAAATGTTCGATCTTTATATTTTCTGAACCAGCAAGATCTGCGATGGTACGACTTACTTTCAAAATTCTATCATAGGCTCTTGCAGAGAGGCCCAAACGTTCCATTGCTGTTTTAAGTAGAGTCTTGCCGCTTTCATTGATGAGGCAGATTTCTTTGACCATTTGTGAAGGCATCATCGCATTGGAATGAATATGAGGATGATCTTTAAACCGTTCCTCTTGAATCAATCTCGATTTTACAACACGTTCTCTTATTTCTTCACTGCTCTGGGCTTTGCGGTTAGAGGTCATTTGGTCAAAAGTCACAGGAGTAACTTCCACATGGAGATCTATTCTGTCAAGCAAAGGGCCACTGATCTTGTTCAAGTATTTTTGTACAGCACCTGGGGGGCAACTACATTCTTTTTCAGGATGATTGTAGTAGCCACAAGGACAAGGGTTCATGCTTGCGATCAACATGAAGTTTGCTGGGAAATCCACCGTCAGCTTTGCTCTCGCTATAGATACTTTGCGGTCTTCAAGTGGCTGACGCATGACCTCCAGCACTGTTCTTTTATATTCAGGCAATTCATCTAAGAAGAGAACGCCATTATGTGCCAGAGATATTTCACCAGGTTGGGGAATTCCGCCCCCACCTACCATAGCCACATCACTGATGGTATGATGGGGCGCCCTAAATGGTCTATGTGAGATCAAACCTACGCCTTTCATTTTGCCCGCTACCGAATGAATCTTGGTAGTTTCTAAAGCTTCTTGGAGTGTTAAGGGTGGTAAAATGGTCGGAAGCCTTTTGGCCAACATGGTTTTTCCTGCACCAGGAGGGCCGATCATGATGACGTTATGCCCTCCTGCAGCCGCAATTTCCATAGCTCTTTTTATGGTTTCTTGACCTTGCACATTGGAAAAATCAACTTCGTAATCGTTGAGAGTACTGAAGAAAAGATCTCGAGTATCGACCACTAAAGGTTCAATATGCAGATTTTTTTCTAGATATTCAGTCGCTTCCTTAAGAGTCTCTACGCCGATAATATCAATATTATTTACAATCGCGGCTTCTTTTGCGTTTTCCTTCGGCAGAATAAAACCTTTGAATCCTTGCTTTCGTGCTTCTATTGCTATGGGTAAAACGCCTTTGATGGGTCTCAATATTCCATCTAAAGAGAGCTCGCCCATAATCACATATTTATCCAAGTCATCGGCTGTTATTTGTCCCGATGACTGAAGCATGCCGAGCGCAATGGGTAAATCATAGGCTGCCCCTTCTTTTTTGATATCAGCGGGTGCAAGGTTGATCACCACTTTTTGTCGTGGTACCACATATCCAAAATGCTTAAGCGCGCTCTCTATTCGGTGTTCACTTTCTTTAATGGCATTGTCGGGCAAGCCCACCATAAATATTTTTGTACCACTGAGTACATTGACTTCAATAGTTATGACATGGGCATTCACACCAAATACGGCACTGCCGAAAGTTTTAGAGAGCATTATGGATAGGAAAAATTAAAAAATATTACGCTAAAGTTTTCTCTTCTGGTTTTTTGGTAGCGTTATTGTGATGTGGTGTACTACTGTTACTGTTGCCTGAATTTGGAACAATGCCAGGGCTAGTTTTGAAGTTACCATTAATGGTAGCGCCTGGTTCTACTAGTAGTTTATTACTTTTGATGTTGCCGTTGATTCTTGCGCTTGCTTTCAGGGAAAGCAATTCTTTTATTTCGATATCACCAACCACTTCACCCGAAATTTCAGCATTGGTCGCATACAAATTGCCCTGTATTTTTGATGTTTCGCTTAGTATAAACTTTGCAGAACACTCAACGTTGCCAATGATTGTACCCTCAAGTCTAAAATTGCCTTGCGCTTTTATGTTACCCTCTATTTGGGTAGTTTGGCTTAAGAAATTGCTCTGGGTCGTAAGCTCTTTTTCGGAAATTTTCTCTTTTTTAAACATAATGGTTAATTTTTATTTTGGAGTGTCTTCTTTGGGCTCAATAACATTTTTGATGTTTTCTAAGAACTGGTCCCTAAGCTTTATTTCTCTTTCAAGCGAATCCACTCTATTCGTAAGCTTGACGTATTTTTTATTAATCAGTACTTGTTTGTATTCAGGATTCAGCCAAGCTCCCAAGAAATTGTTCAAGGCCCAAGTATACAGTGATAGAAATAAAATTATAAAAATGATGGAAAATAAAAAAATCTTTGAATAACTAATTCTTAAACTTATCTTGTTTGCGAAATTTTCTTCGTTTTTAATGATGACAACAAGTTTCGTACTTAGCCATTCGTATAATGTTTTTCTTTTTTTCAACGTTCTATAAAAAAAATTGCTCTCTACAAAAATAACAAGAATTAACTTTATTAAATAACTATTGTTAAATTTGCTAATTACTGATGATAAAAAAATATTTTATATACTACGGAATATTACTTGTTTGGGTTTTGCTGCAGTCTTGCCATGCAGTAAAGAAAAATTATCATGATACCTGTCTCCACTATAACAAGTACTTCATAGCCAACGAAAAGATGAAGGAGATTGAGATGGATCTCTGGAAAAGTCATAAGGATGATTACAACTTAGTATTGAGGGTATATCCTGACTGTGACTCCAATATGTCAAAAACCATCAAGGCACAAGGAGAGGAATGTATGAAAAAGGCTTCCTTGGGAATCGATTGGCATGGAGGTACCTATTGGTCTAAAGACAGTTGGAATGGGGAGAGTCGTTGGGCTGACAATGCTTTTATACTTATTGGAAAAACTCGTTTATATTTAAACGACTTTAAAAACGCAAGAGAGACATTTAAATATGTAAATACCAAAACCAAGAACGATAATGATAGGCATGAGGCGTTGATCTGGCTTGCTAATACCTATACAAAGAGCGATGATTATTTTGCGGCAGCGGAGGTTTTTACACAACTGTCGGAAGAAAAACTCAACAAACGCAACAAGAGGGAATATTATATTGCTAAGACCTATTTTCATACTAAAGTGGGTGAGTTTGCACACGCCAACAAGTATGTACAAAAGGCAATCCCATTAACTTCAAGATGGGTGTATAAGAGGGATAAACGTGCTCGGTTACATTTTATAGCAGCGCAGATTTATCAAATGTACAATAGGGACTCGTCGGCCTATATCAACTATCAGAAAACGATTAAGAACAATCCTCCTTATGAGCTAGGTTTCTATGCGCGCTTATACGCTGCCCAAGTTTCTGATGTCGCCTCTGAGAAACAAGGCAAGAAGATCCAAAAGTATTTCAAGAAAATGCTCAAGGATCCGAAAAACAAGGAGTATAACGACAAGATATACTACGAAATGGCCAACTATGAGCTCAAATATAAAAACTATGCTAAAGCTACTGGCTATTTGGAGAAATCACTCAAAACAGAGATCTCTAACCCTGTGCAAAAGGGCTATTCTTATCTTAAACTCGGTGAGCTTAACTATGAGCATTACAAAAACTACAAAAAAGCTAAGTTGTATTATGATAGTGCTTTGACGACTTTGCCACAAACCCACAAAGACTATAAAAAAATTGCCAAAAGGAAAAACATTTTGGACGAGTTTGCCAAGTACTATGACATTATTGTACTTGAAGACAGCCTTCAAAAGATAGCTAAACTAGATACTGCGGCCATTAGCAGAAAATTGGATGCCTTCATTGAGGAAGATTATAAAAACCAGAAGGTAGAATTTTTGGCGCAAAAGAGAGCGGAGAAACAGAAAGCAGAAAGAGAAGCCAAGGCTAAGGAACTTGCACAGTCTACTGCCAGTGTTTTAAATAATGATCCTAATGCGAAATGGTACTTTTACAACTACGCAACAGTACAAAGTGGCAAGACGGATTTCAAAAAACTTTGGGGGAATAGGGTACTCGAAGACCACTGGAGACGCTCAACCAAAGAAAAGGTAGAGCCTAACCCAGAAGAGCTTCAAGAAGATTCGGCAACACAAAAAAATAATGAATTGGCCAATGCCGACCCGAATGCCCCAAAGCCTGACAAGGATGGCTTTTTGGGCAAGAAACTGGACAAGCAGGAGCTTTACAAAAACATTCCTTTGACGCCTAAGATGCTGGAGACTTCCAATCAAAATATGGCTGATGCGATGTTTCACTTGGGTAAGATCTACCAGTTCAAATTAGAGGAGACTGATAATGCAGTAGATACCTACCTAGGCATGAACAAAAGACTTCCTGGTAACGACCATGAACCCGATGCTTTATATCTTTTATATTTGATTTATAAGGATAAAGATTCCGAGAAGGCGGAGTATTATAAGAACCTCTTGCTCACCAATCATCCCAATAATGAATTTGCGAAAGGGCTCATCGACCCTAACTGGCGTGAAAAGGAGAACTTGGTCTATAAAAAATATTTGGGACAATATCAGTCAGTGTTTAGATTGTATGAGGCTAAGGCTTATGGACAAGCAGATACTTTGGCACAAGTGACCGTCAAAGAAAATCCAGAGACACCGTTCAAGGGTAAGCTTGAGTTGATCAGTGTATTGGTGAAAGCCAGAACTAAAGATGTGTATACCTATAGGGCTTCACTCTTGGAGTTTGACAAGAATAATAAAGACTCCACTTTAAAAGAATATACTACCATATTGATCAAGCAATGTGAAGATCGTATCAAGCTTAAAGAAGAAATAGAGAAGAAGTGGAAGGTGAAATTGGACTCTATGGAGCAGGCTAAAAATGCTCCAAAGCCATCAGAATCCAATATACAAAACACCACACCAAACAAACCTCAGGTACAAAACGATCCGAATACGCCGCAGGACAATCCTGTTGTTCCAGTGCAGCAAGGAGTGGACCCAAACATACAAAACAATACGCCAACGGACCAAGTTAATCCTGCAGGTAACCCAGTTCAGCAGGCAGAGGAAAAACCAGTAGAGGGGGGGGCTCCAGATCAGACGGTTATTAAAAAAGAGGAGAAAGAAAAGCTAAATTTACCCGAGGAACAAATGGGTGCAGACCCGACCCTCATTCCTCCGAAATGATTCATCAAAATTAGTATATGAAAATTGTAAAATACATTTGGATTACATTTGCCTTAGTAGTAGGCTTGTTTATTGTGCATGTGGTATCTGTACAATACAACCTTTTCTCACTGTATGGTGGAATGCCTGATTTTGAAATGTTGCAAAACCCCAAAAGCGAAATCGCCTCAGAGTTATACTCCGCGGATGGCGTATTGCTTGGCAAATATTTTAGAAGCAACAGGTCACCTGTAGAATACGAACACATATCTAGAAACATGATCAACGCCTTGGTGGCTACCGAAGATGCTCGATATGAGAGGCACTCAGGCATAGATGGTAGAGCAATGCTGAGGGTATTTGTAGGCCTCTTTGCTGGAGGTAGTGGTGGAGGGGGTAGTACCATTTCGCAACAGTTAGCCAAAAACCTGTTCAATATGAGGAGGTTTGATGAGTTTGAAGGACCTTTTTATAAAATACCTGGCCTTAAGCAATTAATCATCAAAACCAAAGAGTGGATCATTGCTATCAGACTGGAAAGAGCCTATACTAAAAAAGAAATCATCACCATGTATCTAAACACGGTAGATTTTGGAAGTAACTCCTTTGGGATCAAATCTGCGGCTAAAGTTTTTTTCAATACGGCTCCTGATAGTCTAAAAATAGAGCAAGCGGCTGTATTGGTGGGTCTTTTAAAGGCGCCGTCTTTGTACAGCCCTCGATATAACCCTAAAAATTCTAAAAACAGAAGAAACACTGTATTGGAGCAAATGTACAGATACCAGTACCTCTCCGAAAAGCGTCTGGATTCCTTAAAGAAATTGCCCATAGTTCTAGACTATGAAGTAGAGAACCAAAACACGGGACTTGCTACCTATTTCAGAACTGTATTGCATAATGACTTGCTCAAGTGGGGTAAAGAAAACAATGTGGATGTCTACTCCGATGGTCTCAAGATTTACACGACGATCAACTCCAAGGCACAGCAATATGCCGAAGATGCCGTTGCCAAACACATGAAATATATTCAAGGAGAGTTTGATAAATTTTGGAAAGGTAAAAATCCTTGGATCGATGAAAATGGAAGGGAGATCAAAAATTTTGTGACCAATGCCACCCATAAATTAGATTACTACAAAAGCCTTAAGGAAACCTATGACGGCAATAAAGATTCCATAGACTACTATATGAATCTCAAGAAAAAGATGAAAGTCTTTACTTGGAAGGGTCCCAAAGATACCATGTTTAGTGCTTTGGATTCGCTGAAGTACTATAAGAGATTCCTGAATGTAGGCTTGGTAGCAGTGCACCCAGAGAGTGGGCACATTGTAGCTTGGGTAGGTGGTTTGGATCACAAGTTTTTCAAGTTTGACCACGTAAAGCAGAGTTACAGACAGCCCGGCTCCACGTTTAAGCCTTTTGTGTATCTTGCGGCCATTGACAATGGTTATTCGCCATGCGAAGAATTTCAAGACATACCATATACGTTCCAAACCACAATGAATGGCAAGGAAAACGTAACTTGGACACCCCAAAACTCAGAAGGAGAATATACTGGTAAAACATTCACCATGCGCCAAGCCATGGCAAGATCTATCAATTCCATTACGGCTAACGTGATGGATCGTGTAACACCTCCGCGTGTGGTCGATTATTGTAGGAAATTAGGCATTACTAGTCCCTTGGATCCAGTTCCTGCCTTGTGCTTAGGTTCCAGTGATGTATCGGTATATGAGCTGGTAGGTGCATACGCTACGTTTCCTAATCAAGGGGTATATAACGAACCGCAATATCTATTGAGGATCGAAGATAAAAACGGTAAAGTGCTCTATGAGCACAAACCGCAGCGTAAAGAAGTATTGAATGAAGAAACCGCTTACCTCATGTGCTATATGCTACAAGGGGGAACCCAAGAGAAGGGAGGAACGGCATTGGGACTTCATAGGTATCCCAATATCTTTAAAGGCAATGAAGTGGGTGGTAAAACAGGTACTACTTCCAACTACTCTGATGGTTGGTTTATGGGCGTAACTCAAAATCTGGTAACAGGTGTATGGGTAGGAGGGGAAGACCGCTGCATCCGTTTTACAACCTATACTTTTGGTCAAGGTGCTAAGTTGGCTTTGCCGATTGTGGGGGCTTTTATGGAAAAGACGTATTCCGATCCCAACACGGGTATTACGCCAGCGTTTTTCAAACGTCCTGCCAAGAGAACGCGCGAGATCAATTGCGAGAAATATAAAAACAATACAGCAGATAGTACTGGTGCGCAAATTCTTGATAACCGTAAAAATCCCTTAGACGATTTATAGGCTTGAAGAAGTATTTAAATTTCATCAAAAACATGGGCTTAAGGTACATTCTTTACAGAGTGTACCATATTTTTTTAATCAAGTCTAAGCTCATCAAGTGGCGGTTTCCTACAAAATATGCCGATGAGCAGTACATATCCCTAGCGCATTGGAAGATTGCTACAATGCCTTTTTTCTTTAAAAGTAGGGAAGCTTTGGGTACATTTCCACTTTCCGCAACCCAAAGAGAAGCACTCAAGACCGATTATGAAAACATCAGGGCGGGCAAGCTTCAGTATTTTAACCACAACTGGCTCTCGGTAGGTTTTCCTATCAATTGGCACCATAATCCAGACAGTGGCTACGAATACCCCAAACATGTGCATTGGGCCTATATTCCCGATCTTTCTGCAAAAAACGGCGATATCAAATATGTTTGGGAGAAATCTCGTTTCTCGTTTCTGTACACGATCATCCGCTACGACCAACACTTTGGCGCCGATTCCAGTGCTTTTGTGTTTGACTTGATCAATGATTGGATCGCCCAAAATCCGATTAACCAAGGCCCCAACTACAAGTGTTCACAGGAAATCTCCCTGCGACTGCTCAATTGGACTTTTGCTTTGTATTATTACAAGAATAGTCTTGCACTCAACGAAGCGAGTTTCAGCGCTATACTGAACAGTATGCGTCAACAGCTCATACATGTATATAAAAATATTCATTTCTCCAGGATCACGGTGAGAAACAACCATGCCATTACGGAGACGCTTTGTCTATACCTGATCAGTCTGCTGTTCCCTTGTTTTTCAGAAGCCAAAAAGTATCAGAGAGTAGGTAAAAAATACTTTGAGGAAGAGATCGCTTATCAGGTGTATGCCGATGGCTCGTATTTGCAGTTTTCTATGAACTACCACAGAGTGGTGGTGCAACTGTTGACTTGGGCCTTGCATTTATCGGAAGCCAATAAAGATCCGCTTTCTAGCACCACACTGCTCAGGGTGGATGCGACCCTACAGTTCCTTTACAATCACCAAGATGCCGTTACGGGGTATTTGCCCAACTACGGTGCCAACGACGGTGCTTTGTTTTTTAAGCTGAATCAAGAGGAATTCCTCAATCATGCCCCGCAAATCAATGCCCTTTCAAATGCCTTCACTGAAGAAAATCTGTATACTAAGACGGATTACCTAGAAGATGCCTGGTGGTATAGCGGAGGCAAATTGGATCTCCAACAGGTGAAAGCCCTACAAAGACCTGAGCTGTATGAGGCCAAGGTAGGAGGCTTTTATGTTATGAGGCATCCTCAGTATTTTTCTATGTTGCGTTGTGGCAATCACAAAGACCGTCCGCAACAAGCGGATGCCAACCACTTGGATATTTGGTATGAGGGTAAAAACATAGTAAGGGACAACGGTTCTTATAAATACAATACCGATGCAGACACAGTGAATTACTTCTCCGGTACGGCTTCTCATAATACGGTGCAGATCGGTGACCAAAACCAAATGCTCAAAGGCGGTCGGTTTATATGGTACTTCTGGTCACAGGCGCAAGAAGCGAGCCTAAAACACACCGCGAGCTTTTTGCTGCTACATGCTCGTGCCAAGGTATACCAACACTTGAGTAAGGACATCGTACATGCGCGTACGGTGAAACATTACCACGAAGAACCCAAATGGGAGATTGAAGATGAACTCATCTTAGGCAATTATAAAACTACTGAAATCTTTAAGCAAAACTGGCACTTGTCGGAAGACTTCTTTGCAGAGGGTTTTGTGCTGAAGTGCTACAACAAGGCAGGTCAAGAGCTCCTGCCACACCTACTCACCGTATGGAACTCGCAAGTGTATGGCGAGAAGCATCCCTCACGCTGCATTCAGTTTCAAAACAAGGAACCCTATTTCATAACGGTCATTTATAGGAAGTAAACAGTGTCCCGTTTTCAGTAGACAGTTGGGAGGTGCTGTGTGAATAGAAAAAGTAAAACTGTATCCCCAAAAACACCCAAGCCCCGCTGTGGCGAGGCTTGGGCTGGAGAGGTATTTGATTTTTGAGTTTAGGCAGGGCGGCCCGTTACAGACACCTGTACCGGATCGCTCCATTCGCCCACTTCCTCGTCGCGCTTGAGGTAGATCGCTATGTACCTCCACAGCTCCGACTTGCCCAGTTCAGGCAGCGGGTGGGTGTCGAGGTAGTCAGGGTGGGTATCTATGGCTAGGAACGTATAAGTGCCCGTGCCGCGATCCACCATGATCTTCACACCGTCCATCTTGCCCTTCTTCCAGAGGATGTTAGGCCTGCCACCCTGTAGCTCTATGCCAAGCACAGGCTTTGGCGCTTCAGAGCCGCCACCACCACCATCAGCACTCGCTTCTATGCCCAAGGCCTTGCCCATAGACTCGTTGTACTTTTTGGAGCCCTTGATGGTGTTCACCAACAGACCAACTTCTCCAAAAATATCGGCTACAGCATCTCCTTCAAGCACTATAGGCTTAGGAACATCAGGCAATTGGCCAGGTTCGCTTTTGCCGTCGCGCATTAAGTCTTTAAAGGCCGTGAGCGCTAAACCGTAGGTACGGTAGCGTTCAAGACCCAGTATAATAGCCTCAAAGTTTATGGCATGAGTAGCCATCCGCTTTAAGGTATTGTCGCCCAGATCTAGCACAGGTGCATACACTGGTAATGTGGTTGAAAAATGTTTCAACCAGTCTTTCTTGCCCACGTCGTTTGTGGGTAAATAAGTTGGACCTTTTGACATTGTTACAGTTAATTTAAATAATTGAACAAATAAGAATTAATTGATCAAAACCTCTCCAAAGGTTTATGAATGCTATGTTGTCGGATAAAAAACACCTCAGTGGTGTGGAATCGGCCTCTGGTGGCTCGATACCAACGATTTCGGGCAAGCCACCAGCCATTTGTATCGAGCCACCAATGATTTAGGGCAAGCCACCAACGATTAGTATCGAGCCACCGACGATTTCGGGCAAGCCACCAGCCACTAGTATCGAGCCACCAAGGATTTGGGGCGAGCCACCAACAATTGGTATCGAGCCACCGATGATTGGTATCGAGCCACCAATGATTTCGGGCAAGCCACCAGCGATTGGTATCGAGCCACCAGCGATTTCGGGCAAGCCACCGATCATTTTGGGCAAGCCACTAACGATTTGGGGCGAGCCACCAATGGTTGGGGAAAGGCCTTAAATGCCTTTGGGCAGTAAAAAAACGAGTATTGATTTGCCAAAGTCTATATGGAAAGTCCATAAATGGCAGCCGGAACAGTAAAAATGGTTTTGGGCGATGATACTGTAGTAGTTGTTGGGATCCCAGAAGCCTAGCCACGGGGAAGTTCATTTGTATAATAGAATTCATGTTTCTCAAGTGTTACATATCAAAATTAAAATCCCCCTTTTGATTTTACAAACCCCAAAAGGGGGATTTTTTAGGTGAGAGGTGAAAAAATATTTGAATTATGGAGAAGCTGTGAGAGCAGATGTTTATTCCAAACTCGCAGGTAACATGAGTAAGAAAGGCATACACTTGTCCCAATTGAGATCTTCGTAATAGTCGCCCATGCACGATAGGTTTTTGTAATAGTCCTGTTTGTGCTCGTGGTAGTAGTGTTCTGCAGGGATCGTAAAGGCCACTTCACCCAAGTGTTGCATCAGAAACCATTTTTCCAAGAGCCTAGCTGTGCGCCCGTTGCCATCTATATAGGGATGGATCTTGAGAAACCTAAAGTGGATAAGTGCCGCATAATAAAAAATCTCCAAGGTGCTCAGGTTTGTGGCACACAGGTTTGCTATGTCGGCGAGCAATTTGTCCATTTCGGTCTCTACCGTATCAAAAGCCGCTGCAGTATAGGTAATCGCTCCTGTTTTATCATTTACGATGAACATTTGGCTTTTGCGATATTTGCCCCTATGCACTTTGTTGATAAAAGACTGGCTCAGCGTTGCGTGGATCTTGTGCAAGTTTCGTTTGTTGATCTTGAGATCTTTGGCCAGCGTATAGGCCTGTACCAAGTCATCAATCGCCATAAGGTCATGTGTGTTGCCGTATTTTACGGTTTTGTTTCTGAAATACGTGTTTACATCTATGGTGCTGCCCTCGATCTGGCTACTCACCACCGAAGCCACCGAAGCAAAGCGCACAAAATCGTCCAAGAGCAGTTTCGGCTCCTTACGCCCAGCGATGTTTTCAAACACCGACTCACTTACCAAAGCGGCGTAAGCTTCGAAATATGTGTGGGTGAGTATTTTTAGTTGTTTGCCCATGAACTATCAGCTCGTAAATATACAATTTTTTGTAGGTTCTTCAGTGTGGTACTTTGAAGGTGGGGGTAGTAGAGAATTTATAATGTTTTGTGGTATTGATTTCTTCCGTTCTCAGAATGGTCACAGTTTGGAGTTGATAAGATTAATGTAACAAGAGATCATTTAAAACCAATCTACTTGCGTGCGTGGTCTCTCAAGGATGGGTGTACGGCAAAAAGCATGAGCTTTTTGAGCGAGACTTATAGGGTGGAGATCGACGGGCAGGGCGGGGCTGGACTTGTGTGAAAAGTCGATCACAAGGTTGGTCAATCCTTGGGTCTTTTTTGGGACAAGCAAAAAAAGTAAAAGAACATCGCAAACCAATAAATGTGTTTTTAGAGAGATCTTTAAAGTAAAATGCTCTTGGAGGCAAGCACATAAAGGTTAAGAGTTAGTTTTTGAAGGAACAAATAATTCTCGGACATCAACATCCAATCTAAAAATAACAAAAGAGCTGTCTTGCAGCTCACGTACCAAGGTTAATTTTTCATACCCTCTCTCATATATTCCCACCATACTGGATTGTCATTTACAAACATTTGATGAATAAGGTTGTCTTTTGGCAAGGATAGAACCTTTTTGAGCATTTCAGTTCTTAATTGTCTTTCTGTTTCAAGTTTTTCAAAGAAAGTTTCATCCAACGATTCCAAAATTCCTTTGAAATGACTTTCCAAGTACTGAAAGGTGACCTCCATAATGCCAGTTCGAGCTTCATCTTTTGACATTTTCCTTTGATATTTTTGGCAGAGCAGTGCATGCATGTTTCCTGCATCCCAGTCGAGCAATTCCAAGGCCATGTTGAACTCATAGCGTTGGCCATTTCTCTGGTCTGTGAAGAACAATACAGCACCATCCTTATCTTCCAAAAGATCTATAATGAGCCAGTCCTTTACAAAACGTACCATGTCTGCGGTTTGACCTACAACACGGAAACCGAAAGTTTCCAGTTTCTTTGCATATTTTTTATTGACCAAAGCCAATAGGTTGGGAAATATAGAGAAGGTTTCTGCTTGTTCGTAGCGAAGGTAGATATCCCTTACTTTTTTAAGAAAATCAATAATTTCATCAAATGAGGTATTTAAGGCAGGATCATCATTATTAGGCTTAATCATGAGTTTGCCCGCCTCTGTATAATATACATCAATCATATCTATTCCCCATACAGGAATGTGTAATCCTAATTTAGGATGAGTATATAGATTGGGGTGCCAATCCATAATCTCCTCTTTGATATCATCAATTTTTTTTAGTTTTATTTCTTCAAAATCTTCAATGAAACTTGAAATTGTAGAACTTCTGGTATTTCCATTAAAGAAATAACTAAAAAAATACAACTTTGGCTCAATTACATGATATCTAATTATGCCAAAACTATCTATATAATACTTTGCTTTAACCATTTTTTTTAGATCAATTTACCCATTTAGGGTATGCAGTTTTAATTTTACCTGTAATTAGATTCATATAACCTTCAATAATTATTCCTTCGCTAGAAATTCCAATCCACTGTTCAGTATTACCTATTTGTTTTTTATTAGAATAGGCAAACTCAATTTCACTTTTGATTTTATTTTCATCCCAATGGTCTGGAAAAAAGGTGCTCTTATCACGTTTCTTCACCAATATGGTCTGGTAGCTACCATCAGGATTTTTAAGATTCTTGCCAAAGCATTTACACTGCATTACCAGCCATATAAACACACTTGATTTCATATACATAAGTTAATAGTGGAGATTTGTAGAATCTGAAGACATATTTATTTAAATACGAGAATGGAACTAAGGACGACAGAACCTCATCAATGTCTAATTTTTAAATATGTGAGCCAGCCCCATTGATCCATTCTTTGCCCATTATAGAAAAATCGCCCATTAGAATATGCTCTCCAAAATGTTCCAAAAACAAAGCACTTTTAAATATAATCCTACTAATACCATCGGGCAAATCCAACATATGATCAAATTCTTCTTTACTCAAATAAGTTGGCGTTTCAAACCCCATTTGCATATATATATCATAGATAAGCCATCCTTTTTTTATTTTTTTCCCCCTTATATACAAACCCAATGCATTGGGATCTGGATCATAACGTTCGGTCATGAAATCTACGGTAACATGGCTGTTTTCTAACCTAATGAAA
>CAMFLX010000012.1 GCA_945957555.1 uncultured Cytophagales bacterium | reverse complement strand
GTTTAAAACAATCTAAGGTTACTGATTTTCCATTCAAATAAGTTCCTGAATGGACTTTAGTACCAGTAGCCGTTAAAACATCTATATGTATTTGTGAACTTTTGAAATTAGAAAGACTAATCGTCAAAGGTCCATTTTTAATCGGGTTCGGATATGCTGAGATAACAGCACTACCGATTTCAGTATCCGTGTGACTGGTAACCACCTGTGACGAGGATAATCTGTTAGTAATCAAAAATCTATCTGGGCTATATGATCCCTGAATATCGTTTTGGTCTGCAAGATATGAATTTCCTTGAATAAGTGGCACATTTACATTCAAAAATTTATCATACAAATACAGTTCACCCCAATTGGATAATCTTACTTCAGAAAAATCTATTTCGAATGTGCCTTTAGTCTTCATTTTTACCACTAATGGAATACCTATGCTATCAGTAGCCGTTCTACCTATGGCATTGATAGACATGTCTTGCCCGCCTATGCTTGTATATATATTAAGATCCGTATTAAGCATTTTTAGAGCATCAAACGATTTGTCAAATCCATCGGTAGCACTTTCATTAAAATACAAAACAGCATCGTCAGTGGCACCATTTACCAGAAGCTTAAACCTAAGCAGATCTGCTATCTGTGCTTTTCTGAATACCGACATTGCGCTGGTGCCAATTTTTGCATTTTCAGTAAGTGCCAAGGATGCCCCAGAAGCATTTGCTTTTACAAAGAATCCTGCCATGGAAGGAATAATCGATGGATTTGTTTTGGATGGAGACCCTATTCCGTTCACGTAACTATAATACTGGCCTTGACCTGACCCTGTTGCATCCCATGTATAAAAAGCGTCATCAACATTAGTCTTTGTAATACTTGGGCTATCCCAATCAATCTGTGAAGGGTAAGGATTCCCTACCAAGTTCCACCCTTTAATCCCAGCAGCTGTATATGTAACATTTATAGTCTTATTCCCAACAAATGGAGCACCTTTAACTTGTAAAGTTACCGCTTCAGCACTTGGGAAAACCGTGGTTCTCTTGCCTGGTACATACAAATAGTATCCTGATCCTACATTGAGGGTTTGAGTTACGCTCGTAGCAGATACCCATCCTTTGTTTATATCTGTAGTGTTTCTAGTTTCATCATAATTTTTAAATGTCGCTATTGTTGTATTTGGCGCGTCAAAGCCCCCTGAGCTTGGCCCAGCAATAATCACACTATCCTTGAATCGTGCAATAGTTGCGCCCACTACAGGGGAAGCAACATACCTTGGAGACCTTTTAGCAGGTATATACCTTTGCATGGCTAGATTCCCTGAATAACTTGAGGTAGACGGTACAGGTAACAATCTAGCTGTACCACTTGCGTCAGATGCAAGAGTGATCGTGTTCGACCCAACATTGACCACAGTGTTTGCGCCTAACTCTAAAGAATTGGCTACTTTAATGTCTGTATTTACGGCCATTCCTACAACACTGGTATTGGTAATCTTCAAATTCCCAAAAGTTGTTTTTGAGGTTCCCCCAATTGCCTGTGGGGTAGATGCGGTAAATGTGACCGTACTTTGGTTGGCAATGAAGTTTCCATTGTTAGTCCAACTGCCGCTCAAATCTAATTGATTTGTAGAAGATATGGTAAGTGAAGCTGAACTTCCAATACTTATAGACTTCGCTTGAGCTATTGGCGAAGATGTAGATACGATAGGATAATTAGTTAATCCATTAGAAATCACCACATCATCTGTTATTGTAGGTTTTGCCCCACACCAATTGGATGTCGTATTCCAGTCCGTATTAGTAGCACCGGTCCAATATCCAGCTCCGTTTATAGTAAGGGTGGCACTATTCGAAAACACCCCAGATGGCATACATGTACCAGTTACTTTTGCTCTAAACAATTTTCCATTTGAAGAAAGTGGTGCGGCGAGGATACTTAAGATTGTACTAGTTGCTCCAGAATACCCACCACCGGTGACATTGGTATAGCCAGAAGGAGGAGTCATTTCCCACTGATACGCAAGACCAGCACCTGTTGCAGCTACTGTCATCGTAGTGTTGGTTCCTGAACAAATTGATTTGTCTAATGGCTGTGTAGTAACTACTGGTTTATTGATCACAGGAATCGTAGCCGCATTTGAATTGATGGAACATGACGCTTGCGTAATAACACATCTATATTGAGTTCCATTAAGGGAACTGGTTACCGAATTTATAGTAAGTGACGCACCTGCTACGTTAGTATACTGTGCCCCTTCTGTGAGATTTACAAAAGATGCCGAACCTGTTTTACTTTGCCACTGATAGGTGAGTCCAGTACCTGTAGCAACCACTGAAACAGTCGCATTTGCCCCTTCACAGACATTTGTTGCAAAACTTGGTTGGGTATTGATAACTGGTGCACTACTTAGATTAAGTGTCGCACTAGCACTGGTTACATTTTCGGGCAAACAGTTACCATTTATAACGCAACGATATTTATAGCCATTATATGCAAATGACGGAGTGATTACTGTTAAGGTTGCTGAAGTTTTGCCAGAATAATTGACCACATCAGTGATATTTACAAAAGTGCCAGTACCATTATCTGTCTGCCATTGGTATTGTAGTGCGGCACCTCCAGCTACTACTGTAAATGTAGCATTTGTACCAGCACAGGTGTTGGCATCAGAGGGGTTAGTTACTACAGAAGTAGGTGCACCCACTTGAATTTGAATTGGAAAACTTGTATTTGCCTGACAGTTACCGCTATAGGCAACTCTTACAAAATTACTTGTGGCTGTAAGTGCTGCTGGTTGATAATCCACTGATGTGGCACCTGATATGTTAGCATAGCCACCTCCTGTGGAAAGCTGCCACTGATAGGTAAAAGATCCATTGCCACCTGTAGGAGGGTTAGAACCAGTAAGTAACTGTGGCACCTCCCCACTACAAATAGTTTGTGCAGATCCAATACCATTTCCGGTAATCGCATTATAAACCGTAAGCGTAGCCACATTAGAGGTAAGACTCGACGCTGCGCAAGGTGATGATGTCACGCATCTGAATTGTGCCCCATTAAAGCTACTTGGAGGATTTGAAATAGTTATCGTCGCGGTATTGTAGTTATAAACATATGCATTTGATGCGATATCAACAAAAGCATTACCTGTAGCAGCACCTAAATTATATTGCCATTTATAGGTCAATGTTGATGAAGTAGGTGTGGAACCCACTACTACGCTCATTGTAGTACTTCCATTTACACAAGATGATGTACTCGCAGGATGTGTAGTGTAATTCAGTGTGGTATTACTTACTAACACAGAAGAATTTGAACTACCAGTTCCGTTACAACCAGTAAGTCTAGCGCGGTATCTATTACCGGTCAATCCAGAGTTAACATTTATTGAAAGCGTATTGCTTGTTTCCCCTGAGTAAATTCCACTAGCAGATATCGAAGAATAGCTAGTTCCCCCGTCAGTCGATAGCTGCCATTGATACCCTGTTACATTAGTAGCAACTACAGCTATAGTGGCAACACCTGAACAGAAGGTGGTTGTAGTGGCAGGCTGAGTGGTAATTGAATACGCCGTTGCTGGCGTCACAGTATATGCTGATGAAGTATTTACACAAACTCCAACTGTAACTTTTCTTTTATAATCTTGAACACTATTTGCGGTATAAGTATAATTCTGACCTGTTGCACCTGAAATAGCTACGTATGTCCCACTACTGTTCAATAACCACTGATAAGTAGCACTAGATACAGCATTACCATTCAACGTAATACTACTACCAGTACAAACTGCACTTCCAGTGACGGTATTTGAGGCAATTGGCGATTGTATAGTAATTGTTGCTGCACTAGAGGTACTAGAACCACATGAAGACGTAACTACGCACCTGTATTGATTCGAATTTACACCTGTTGTATTGGTAAACTTAAGTTTATTAGTATTGGCACCAGAATAAATACCCCCATTTGAAACGGAATTCCAGGTTGATCCAGAATTAGTAGAAACCTCCCACTGATACGTTAATGACCCAGTAGCAAGTACTGTCAAAGACGTATCCATATTCTGACATACAGTGGTATTTACTGGATTTAATGCTATGGTTGGACCTCCAATAGAAACCGCAACTACGTTAGAAGTTAATGCAGTAGGTGTACAAGAGCCTGTTATGATACATCTATAATTACCCGTGGTTACCCCAGAAGTAACATTATTGATCTGTAATGTATTGGTAGTTACACCAGAGTAGGTAGCATTATTCGCAATAGCAGCATATACTGTCCCATTATAAAACTGCCATTGGTACGTAACTGCTACTCCTGTTACTTGCAACCCAATAGAAGCAGTACCTCCTGAACAAACAGTGTATGTTGAAGGAGGCTGTTGAGTAATACTTGTACCTGCACCTAATTGCAACGTTACAACATTACTATAGGCTGTTCCCCCACATGATACAGTTGCTCTTCTATAATATGTAGTTGCTACTAAAGATGGAACTGTATAGGTGGCAGAAGTGGCTCCACCTATATTTGTGTAAGTCAAATTATCAGAAGACGATTGCCATTGGTATGTATATGAGCCATCTCCTCCACTAGGAGCAGCCGTTTGTGTTAACCCGACTGATGCCGTAGAGCAGAAAGTTCCAGACGTTCCAATAGTTCCACCTACCACTGCAGGTAATGGAGTAACTGTTAAAGTATTTGAATAATCTACATTGCCACACGCATCAGTAGCCTTTCTTCTATAATAAGTTACTTGTGTGATTCCGCTCGGAGTATACGTATTTGCTGTAGCGCCTATTACATTTGCGAAAGTGATATTATCTGTGGATGATTGCCACTGGTAATAGATATAACAACCACTAACAGCAGCAGCCGTTTCAGAAAAAGCTATGGCAGATCCTCCATTGCAAACTGTTTGGGTACCCGATACAGCACCAGCACTCGTAAGACCAGTAGGGGTAACCAATGTAAAAGTCGCCTGCAAACTACCAGCTCCACCTAAATTTGTATACCTGATCTCAATCTGAGAACTTGGACCTAACAATCCAGTCCAAAAATTACTATGAGCATCACAACAACCATTGGTATGGCTTAACACTGTTACTCCATCAATAATAATGGTCACGTAATCATCGTGATTATTAAGATCAATTTGGTAAGTTCCAGCTGTAAAATTCGTCCTTTTGAGAGCCACTGTATAGTTTGTACTTTGAGTTTGGCAACCTTGATAACCCGAAGCAGAACTTGGTGCAGAAGTTGAAGTAAACCTACTGGTCGTATTAAAAGATAATAAAGGCTCGGTATAATATCCTGAATAATTAGTCGGCGATGCATGTACATTACTTGCATATAAGTACGCATTCCACGTTCCATTTCCAAAAACCGAAGGATTCCCACTCGCAGTACCTGTAGGGTTTAAAGTGATAGTATTGGAATATACAGGACCATTACCACATGCATCAGTTGCTTTTCTTCTGTAGTAAATCAAAGAAGTAATTGGTAGCAAGCTACTATAAGTGCTACTAGTAGCTGAAGATATATCATTCCAAGTAGAGTTGTCTGTAGAATACTGCCAAATATAGGAAGGATAACAAGCGCCACTAGCAAGTGCTGTAGATGAGAAGCTTGGCAAATCATTTACACAGTAAGTACTATAGACTGAAGCAATGGTACCTCCAACAAGACCCGTAGGTGGAGTAGCGCCCAGATAATTCAACTTTATATATGCCCCACCAGGACCATTATCGTTTTGATACCACAAATCAATCGTAGTACTTCCATTCATATAACCAGTCCAAACATTCGTTTTAGCAATGTTATTATACCAAGTCGGATCAGAAAACACTAGTGTACCATTGATATAAAGTCTCGTCTCATCATCGTAATATGGCAAATCTATTTGATAGTAGCCATTGGTGGTTACACCCTGCCTCCTAATTTTAACACCCACATTAGTAGCTACGTTTTGACACCCCTGATAGCTCAAACCTTGATTGGCCAAAGGAACAGATGCAACAGAAGGTGCACAAGTATTGCAGAAATAATTTCTAGTATCAAAATCAAGCGAATTAGCTACAGAGAAGTAGCCAATATACGAGCCCCAATCAGGGTCGTCAAACACGTAAGCGTTCCATTGATTTGAAGGAAATGTTGCTGGGTTTCCTGGAGGAGTGTTGTTAATTGTAACTTTAGCAATATTTGAATATGCAACTGTTCCACATACGTCTACAACAGCCCTTCTATACCAAGTTTCCGTAAAAATAGTTTGCACAGGTGTGTAAGAAGTACCTTGCGAAGAAGCTAATGTTATCCAAGAAGAGCCACTATTAGTCGAATATTGCCAGTAATAGTCCGTACTTGAAGCATAACAGCCTCCAGAAGATAAAGTTAAACTTGTGAAAGGTGATGGAATATCTCCTCTACATACAATCTTATCACCGTCGATCGTTCCACCATTTAAGCTAGTAGGGACAAACGAAACCACAGAAATACTGGTATTATTGGGACTTGTACCTGCCTTAAATCTCCAATCAACTTGACTTGTGCTATTTAACGGACCTACCCACACACTTGTAGAAGAGGCAACTGTAGTTGTATTACTATAAATCTGATTACCGTCAATCAATAAAGAACCTTCGTTGTCGTGAGCTACTGAAACCTGGTAAATACCACTTGTAAAACCCTTCCTCTTAACGGAAGTTGAATAGTTCGCCACTGGTACTGTACAACCTAAATATCCAGTTGCATAATATGGGCTCTGTGACGTGGTATAATAAGTTTGTGAATCATAAGAATCAGTGGTTACTGGGAAATAACCCGCATAAGTTGTAAAATTATAGTCTTTGTAAGAATATACCCTCCACTCATTTGTAGGGTACGTAGTAGGAGTGCCGTATGTAGTATTGTCAATAGTAATCTTAACGACATTAGAATAATCCAATCTTCCGCACTGATCGGTTACTCTTCTCCTATACCAGGTATCAAGTGTAAATGTTGGAGTTGATGGAATAGTATAATTTTGAGCTGTGGCCCCAGAAACCTCTGTCCAATTTGTATTATCATATGAAACTTCCCACTGATAACCCGAATATATCGTTGTTGTGCCCAAAAGAGGTACCACATTACAACCTCCTGTCGCCGCCGTACCAGTGAGTGCAATGATAGGGTAGTCTCCTGAACAAATTGTTTGATTCTGAACAATAGAACCAGGAGCAAGACCTGTTGGAGTGGACGACAATAATGTCATTGATAAGGTGGCAAATTGACCACCAGTACCTTCAATCCACTCTATATCTATCAAGTCTGAAGACGATATAGAACCCGTCCACACATTAGACTCTGCACCCGCCACATAGGCATCATTTTTAAAAATAAGAGAGCCATTCTTATAAATCCTAAAGTTGTCATCATGTCCATTCAAATCTATTTGGTAATTGCCTGCCGGAATATTGGTTCTTTTAAACCTTACCGAAAAATTATCAGCAGGCATAGTGCACCCAAAATACGTTGGAGAATAGTTTAAAATATTACTCGTATTTGACAGTAAATCAGTAGTCCTTGTATCAAAGCTCAAAGGACTGTAAGTCATATATCCTTTATAACTTGTGAATGATTGCGTTGCATATCCATAAGCAATCCATTGACCATCACCATATACCGCAGGATCACCGGGGGCAGATGAAAACACACTAACTGTAACTACATTTGAATAAGCGACTCTGTTACAAGCATCTAATGCCTTTCTTCTGTAATAAGTGGTTTGTGTCATTCCGCCTGGTAATGTATAAGTTGCGGTTGTGGCACTAGAAATATCGGACCATATGCTGTTGTCCAAAGATGATTGCCATTGATATGAAATGGAGCTACAGCCACTTGTTGCTGCACTTGATGATGACAAAATCTTAATAGCTGACTCACTAGAGCAAAATGATTGATCTCCAGAAATTATACCCGGAACCAATGCTGCAGGCGTTACTAAAGTGAATGTCGCTGAAGTAAAATGCCCCCCACTACCTTCTGTCCATCTGAACTCAACCTGAGAAGAAGCATTGAGCTCACCTACCCATAAGTTAGTCTCTGCACTTGTATTCCAAGTTGGCTTATTAGCAGCGTTAATGATAGAACCATTTATATATGCTACCATACCATCGTCATGGCCGTTATAATCAAGTTGATAATAACCTGTAGGAAAGTTTGTCCTCTTCAAACTAACATTAAAATTATCCATAAGTACTGGACATCCTTGATAGTTAGAAATCATACTCACAACATAAGGGTCTCCATTTACAGCATAAACATCAGACGTCCGTGTATCAAAAGATACACCACTATAAGAAAAATAACCTTTGTAAGTTGAGGTAGTAGTATTGTACGAATAGCCATTCCATACACCATTCCCGTATACATTTGGATCACCCGCTGGAGTAAAGCTAGTATTTACCTCAGCAAGCTGAACCTGACCAGAACCCACTGAAACTGCTCTTAAAGGAACATTAGTACTCGGAGTACCGTTCACATTTGGATATAACCAAGTACTACCTGTATAAATACCCCCTATCAAATTCGCCACAGTTAGTGAACCATCTTGTTCTGCCGCCACAAAGCCAATGGTAACATCTAATCTTGCGATAGTTGCCGTCGTGGCATAATTTAAATACTTATTGATACTCTTCGCACTATTTAAACAAGAACTCGAAATATTAGGATGGTCCCCAGAAACATAGCCCATCGATGTAACACCGGCAACGGTAACAGTTGTGGCTATATATGAAACGACTCCATATGCTGAAGCAGTACCAATATCAAATGTAACTGTTGTACTAGAACCGACAGCGGTAGTGCCCACAGCTCTTTTCAGAATACCATTCACCCATCCCGCTGTAGTACTGGCTCCACTCACCGTGCCTTGCACATATAAATTCTTACTTCCTGTGACAACTATACCCTTAGCAAAGGTTAAGTTACCAGTTACAGTCACATCGTTGTTACTAAAATTGTAATTATTCAATGATGCATCTCCAGCATTACCAATAGCCAACTGAGTAATAGTTATAGTACCGGCGGCAGAGCTTAATGATTGCGCATTTCCACTAAACGTAACACCGCCAAATTGTAAGGCAGATGCAGTCGTATTATTATGAGTAAAACCATTTTTAAAAACAACGTTTGAATTAGTTGTTGATGCTGAAGTATTCCATATACCATTAGTACCCACAGTCACAGCACCTGTAAATGTATCAATTCCCGTATTGCTATTATCTGTAAAAGTACCATTTACGGTAGTGGTCCCTGTTATTGTTAAATTATTTGAAGATGTTGTCAAGGAAGACCCAAGACCTACAACCAAATTGCCAGATATGGTATTTGTACCGTTAGCCAAAACACTTACTGTCCCAGAAGTACTTAAATTTGCATTATAAACATTAGTTCCCGCTAATGTAATCGTATTAGAACCAGAATACGTAATATCAACTCCTGCATTAGCAGTGATGTTCCCAGCAAGAGTCATCGCCGTAGAAGTTGAAATCGTCTGCGTCGCAGATAGGGTTACTGCCCCAGTACCAGATTTATTGAAGGTTCCAGAATTACTAATACCTGCACTAAAAGTAAATGGTGAAGCATTGGCAGTGGAGAAAGTACCCGTGCTACCCACCGTTAAAGCACCCGTAAATATATTAGTTCCAGAATCGTTATTATCTCCGAAAGTACCAGCAACTGTGGAAGTACCAGTAATCGTCAAATTGCTACCTGAAGCCCTATAAGTAGACCCAGCACCTATATTAAGATTACCAGAAACAGAACAGCTTCCAGTAATAGATAACAGAACTGTGCTACTCGTTGATAAATTACCATTATAAACGCATGAATTGGCTTGAGTTATCGTATTTGACCCTGAATAAGTAATATTAGCCCCGACATTAGCCGTTAGATTACCAGCCAAGGTCATTGCCGTAGTAGAAGAAATTGTTTGTGTTGCAGATAAAGTTACTGTACCAGTACCAGATTTGTTAAAGGTACCAGCATTGGTTATACCACCACCAAAAGTATAATTAGAATTATTCGCAGTAGATAAGTTTCCCGTACTTGATATTGTCACTAATCCTCCAAATATATTAGTTCCGGAGCCGCTTCCGTCAGATAAGATACCATTAATTTGAGAAGTACCGTTAACGGTGATATTATTAGAGTTAAGATCAAAAGTTCCAGCCGCATTCACTGTAAGATTACCAGAAACAGTCACAGATCTTATCGAACCATCACCAGTCAATGTACCACTCACACCCCCACCTATGGTTAGACTTCCTAAGTTATTAGCAGGAGTAGCATTAATCGTTATTGTATGTCCATCACGAATTGTGACGTTTGCTCCAGAGGCCAACCCTCCGGGATAATCATTTGCCGCAGTTGGTGTAACCCAAGCTGACCCGTTCCACTTCTGCCAAGATGCCAAAGTGCTCCAAGTACCAGAAGTAACATTGGATCTAAAATCACCAGTGGTTTGTCCATAGACAATCGAGCATACGAATGCTAAGATAAGTATAACTTTATATTTCATGTTGCATAATTTCTACGTAAAAATACGGAAGAAATGCAACAATGTTCAAATTATTAGTTTAAAAAAATATTACGAATCAGAATGCCCAAGCGATTTATTAGGGGCAATTTCATCTCTTATCAGCTTTTTAAGCTCTTTTAAATCAGGAAATCGACCACTTACTCTTCTTGAAAAAATAAGATTCGTATCTAAAAAAATAATAAATTCTCCAGAATTATTTGAAGGTCTTAAGGCGATTTCCTCTAATTCCTCCTCAAAGGTAATCAATAACTCCTGTTGTAACCAAGCCGCTCTCAAAAGCCATCTACACTTTGGGCAATATTCTATAACAATCCTAGACTTCAAGAATATATCTCTTTTTTAGCAGACTTCAAGGTGTTTAATAACAATGAGCAAATTGTCATAAGCCCTACCCCCCCTGGTACGGGAGTAATGAAACTTGCTTTCGGAGCAACCTCGTCAAACTTCACATCACCCACCAATCTAAATCCAGACTTTTTAGAATCATCAGCGATACGATGAATACCTACATCCACCACCACAGCACCAGGTTTTACCATATCTGCTTTAATAAACTCTGGTTTGCCCATTGCAACAATCAATATATCTGCTGTTGCACAGATCTCCTTTAGATTTTTCGTTTTACTATGGCAAATCGTAACTGTGGCGTTTCCTGGATTAGTGTTTTTTGTCATTAAAATAGCAATCGGTGTTCCAACAATATTGCTTCTTCCGACCACCACACAGTTTTTCCCCTCCGTATCAATATTATATTTCTTCAATATCTCTACGATACCCAGTGGAGTTGCTGAAACGTAGGTTGGCAATCCCAAAGTAAGTCTTCCCACATTACTTGGATGAAACCCATCCACATCTTTTTCAGGAGCAATTGCCAAGGTTATCTTCCTTTCATCAATGTGCTTTGGTAAGGGCAGTTGCACTATAAAACCATCAATATTAGGATCTTGATTCAGTCGTTGAACCACATCTAACAATTCCCTTTCAGTAATATCCTCGTTGTATCTAAGTAAAGTTGATTCAAAACCTACGATACCGCAATGCTTAACCTTACTATTTACATAAGTCTCACTGGCACCGTCTGTCCCCACCAAAACCGCTACCAAATGTGGGGCGCGCGCACCTTGTTGTTTTAAAGAAACAACTTCTTGAGCAATTTCTGCAAGTACCTCAGTTGATACTTTTTTACCATCTAATAATTCCATACCTTTTATAAATAATAAATGTCATTGAGAATCTACATTACAAATTCGTAACATGACATTAAAAGAAAAAAGCCCTTTTGCAAGGGCTTAGATTATGATTTTAATACTGAGAAATCAAAGTTATCCAAAAACTTGGTGTTGAACTTACCCGATTTGAAAATCTCATTATCCATGAGCTTCAAATGAAACGGTATTGTTGTCTTTGGTCCTTCTATTACAAACTCCTGTAGAGCTCTTTTCATTTTCTGAATACCTTCCTCTCTATTTTTAGCTTTAACTATAAGCTTCGCAACCATAGAGTCATAGTTTGGAGGAATCGTATAGCCATTGTAAACATGGGTATCTATCCTTACCCCGAAACCACCAGGAAAATGAAGATTTGTTATCTTACCAGCTGCCGGTCTAAAACCATTTGCAGGGTCCTCCGCGTTAATCCTAACTTCCATAGAATAACCTACAGGAATCTGATCATCAAAAGTAATTTTGCCACCAGCAGCTACTTTAATTTGCTCCTTAATCAAATCAACACCAGTAACTTCTTCAGTAATAGGGTGCTCCACTTGAATACGGGTGTTCATCTCCATAAAGTAGAAGTCGCCATGTTTATCAACCAAAAACTCTATAGTACCAGCACCTTCATAATTAATAGCCTTAGCACCAGCTTTAGCTGCGTCACCCATCTTCTTACGAAGCTTATCGGTCATTGCCGGAGAAGGAGTTTCCTCCACAAGCTTTTGATGACGCCTTTGCACTGAACAATCTCTTTCAGACAAGTGAACAACTTTACCAAATTTGTCGCCTAAAACCTGTATCTCAACGTGTCTTGGCTCTTCAACAAACTTTTCTAGGTACAAGGCATCATTGCCAAACGCAGCGCCAGACTCTTGCTTTGCATCATTCCACGCCTTTTCAAACTCAGATTCATTATTGGCTATACGCATACCTCTTCCACCACCACCAGCAGTTGCTTTCAGGATAACTGGGTACTTTATTTTAGCAGCCAATTTCTTACCCTCTTCGATAGAACCCAACAAGCCATCAGAACCAGGCACTACTGGTACACCGGCTTTCTTCATATTTGCCTTAGCCGTAGCTTTGTCGCCCATCGCATTAATCATTTCTGGAGTGGGGCCAATAAACTTGATCTTATGTTCTTGACAAACTCTAGAAAATTCTGCATTTTCAGAAAGAAAACCATAACCTGGATGGATGGCGTCAGCATTGGTGATTTCTGCCGCTGATATGATGTTGGGAATACTCAAATATGACTGAGCACTGGTAGGAGGTCCAATACAAACTGCCTCATCGGCAAACTTTACATGAAGACTTTCCCTATCGGCCGTTGAATAAATAGCAACGGTTTTTATATTTAACTCTTTGCAAGCCCTGATCACCCTTAGGGCGATCTCTCCGCGATTCGCGATTAATATCTTCTTGAACACTACGTCTCTTCTTTATTTTATTATATAATAAATAGATAAATAAGGGATTACATTGGTTCTACTAAGAACAATGGTTGATCGTATTCTACTGGAGTGGCATTTTGAACCAAAACTTTTATGATTCTACCTGAAACTTCAGATTCTATTTCATTAAACAACTTCATTGCTTCAATAACACAAACAACTTGACCTTTTTTTACTTCATCTCCTACATTTACAAACGCTGGAGATGCAGGATTACTAGAAGTATAGAAAGTTCCAATCATTGGCGATTTAATAGTTATTGTACTTGCAGCAGCAGATATTGGTTCCACCACTGTCTTAGGTGCTTCAGTTGCTACCTTAGGTGCCGTTTGCTGCACTGGAGTAGGGGTCTGCTGAGCTATCTGAGGCACAACAACTTGAGGTGGTGCAACTGACAAAGTTTGCGCTGACCTCTTAACTGCTACCTTAAATTGCTCTGTTTCAATGTTAACTTCTTCTAAGCCTGTTTTAGCTATAAAATCTAACAAATCTTGAATTTCTTTTGCCTTCATTTTACTATCTATTTTAAGCGTTGTATGACCATTTTAAATATAAAGACCCCCACGTAAATCCACCACCAAAAGCAGCAAGTATTATGTTGTCCCCCTTCTTAAACTTCTTTTCAAAATCCCAAAAACACAAAGGAATAGTACCCGCGGTTGTATTGCCATATCTTTCGATATTCATCATCACCTTATCTGGACTGAGTCCTATCCTTTCGGCTGTGGCATCTATAATTCGCTTATTTGCTTGATGAGGAACCAACCATTGAACATCGTTGCCCGTTATATTATTTTTCAGAAGAATTTCGGCAGATACATTTGCCATGTTGGATACTGCATATTTAAAAACAGTTGCCCCCTCTTGAAAAGCGTAATGTTCCTTATTCTGCACTGTTTCTATCGAAGCAGGTTTTCTGCTGCCTCCAGCCTTACAATTCAAATATTGAACCCCTGAGCCATCAGATTTTAATATAAAATCCTGAACTCCTGTACCATCTGTAGTTGGTTCAAGCAATACTGCACCTGCACCGTCTCCAAATATGATACATGTCTTTCGATCTGTATAATCGATAATAGATGACATTTTATCAGCACCGACCACAACAACCTTTTTATATTTCCCAGACTCTATAAATTGAGCACCAGTAGCCAATGCATATAAAAACCCAGAACAAGCAGCTTGCAAATCATAACTCCATGCATTTTTCGCACCGATCATGTCTTGTAAAATGTTTGCTGTGGAAGGGAATATATAATCTGGAGTAACGGTAGCGACTAAAATTAAATCTATATCTAGAGGGTTAGTATTGGTTTTCTTAAGCAATTCCTCAACGGCAAATTTACACATATGAGACGTACCTAATTGCTCATCTGGGTGATCTCCCAGTCCTTTCAGTATACGTCTTTCACTAATACCTGTACGAGAAACGATCCATTCATCATTAGTTTCAACCATTTTGGATAATTCCTCATTGGTAAGCCTGTACTCTGGAACGTAACCACCTACGCCAGTTATGGCAGCGTTTATTTTATTCATCTAAAAAATGGGCTTAAGCGAAAGCTTCTTTAATTTTTTGAGTTATTTTAGAGTCTGCCATCTTCTCTGACTGCAAGATCATGTTCTTAATAGCCTGTGCATCAGAGGAACCATGCCCTATAACAACATTGCCATTAACTCCTAATATTGGACTTCCTCCAACATTCTTCCAGTTAAATAAATCAATAAAATCATCCCTATAGCCCTTCTCGTCTAATATTGGATACAGCGATTCAGCCATTTTCAAGACCACATTACCCACGTAACCATCACAAACAATTACATCTGCTTTGTCTAGGAAAATATCACGTCCTTCAATATTGCCTATAAAATTGATATTCTTATTGTTTTTTAAAAGTTGATGCGTGGCTTGAATGACTTGAGTTCCTTTCTCCTCCTCCTCACCTAGTGACAACAAACCAACCCTTACATTGCTTTCATTAAAAACATGCTGGAAAAACAGGGATCCTAATTCTGCAAACTGTTGTAGTACCTCAGGTTTACACTCTGCGTTGGCCCCTACATCTAAAAGTACACCGTATTTATTGTTTACCTTGGGAATAAATCCTGCAATACCAGGACGAAGTATCTTTTCGATTGGCTTAATTGTAAACATGGCACCCACCATCATAGCACCAGTATTACCTGCACTACAAAATACACTTAACTCTTTCATCGCTAGCGCCTTATAGGCAACCATGATAGTAGAGTTAGGCTTAGATGAAATAGCTTTAGTCGGATGCTCATGCATTCCTATGTATTCATCTGCATGAATAATCTCAAAATCTGAGTGGTTACCCCCATGTCTAGTAATAGACGACTGGATAGTATTTTTGTCCCCCACCAAGACCATCTTTGATTCTGAAGATAGCTCTTTTGCTGCTAATAAGGCACCCTTGATGACCTCATCAGGAGCAAAATCGCCCCCCATTGCATCAACACCAATTTTAATCATAAGATTAACTATTTTTTCAAAAGTACAATTGTAATATTAATTATCACAATCATTACCGAAAAAATTATGCAAGTGCTTCTTTTTCTAACACGACTTTACCTTTGTAGTACAATCTACCTTCGTGCCAGTGCGCCCTATGGTAAATGTGTGGTTCACCTGTAGTTGGACATATTGCCAATGTCTTAGGTGTGGCTTTGTAGTGAGTTCTTCTCTTGTTTCTTCTTTGCTTCGAAATTCTCGACTTTGGATGTGCCATTTTATTGAATTAAAATTTACTAATTTTTTCTTAATTTAAGTAATTCCGCCCAACGTGGGTCTATTTCTTCCTTCTGATCAGCTTCGGGCGCCACAGAGCTATAAATGATTCCACCACCTTGAACATTCTCATCTTCATCCTCTGTCCTATACTTTGGATGTACTTTTTTGTACGGAATGGTTACAGCTATTAGCTCATATATATTTTGAGCCAGATTAATACTTAGAGTGTCTCTCTTAATAATAACCAAATTTTCAGACACTTCTTCGTATACATCACCGTATTTGTAAACTACCGTTTCTTGTACTTCTATTGGCTCATCAAAAACTTCAAGGCTTTTGTCACAAACCAACTGTACCGATCCTGAAATACGGTAATCTACAACAATACCATGCTCACTTTTCACAAGCTGCACGTTAACATTCGCACTACCTTTTTCTACAAGGCTCTTCTCAAACTTTGAAAAAAAACTATCCTCAACATTATACACATACTCATACTGCCTATTCTTAAGCTGGTACAAGTTGATGTCAAACTCTTGAAACTCGTTTTTAGCCATAGTTTGAAAAATTGCCACGCAAGTTAGCACTATTTTTAAATATTTAAAAAAAATATTCTCAATTTCATGACAAAGAGAGCTTTTTCTGCCAAACATTATCTATTTTCACGTTTGTAGCAAGCTTTAGATTAGAAAAAGATTCATGGATATTGAAAAACTCCTGTTAGCATCCTATTGCGGCATCATTCTTTTTTTTGTTTTTAAATACATAAACCAGACAACAGAGTATTCTTTTGAAGAGTACCGGGGTTTAGTATCAATTATTGTTGCATATCGTAATGAGGAAAGCCAAATAGCAGACCTCATCAATGACCTTTACGCCCAAGACTACGCATATGATTACGAGATCATTTTTGTGAATGACCACTCTACAGACAATAGTCTCAAGATTGTGGAAACTCTTAAAAATAATCGACTCATATCTGTATCATTACCCGATAATATTGAAGGCAAAAAACAAGCCCTAAAATACGGATCGAAAATCGCTAAAGGAGAATTATTACTATTTACAGATGCCGATTGCAGAGTTAAACCTAAATGGATCCGACTTATGGTCATGCCCTTCACAAAAAAAAATACGTTGATGACTGCAGGGCCATTTTTATATACTTTTGATCCACATATGTTAGGCTTTTTCCAACATATCGAACAAACTTTGCTCTGGGGATTTTCTAAGACAATGGCAATTATTCAGCAACCAGTCATGTGTAATGGCGCCAATCTGGTTATTAAAAAAGACTTATATTTAATTTTATCAGAAAAAATATATAACAATAGCCCCTCTGGCGACGATATATTCATTTTACAAGAGATAAAAAAAATAGACCCAAAAGGTATCATCTATATCGACCATAATGAAACCGTTACTTACTCAGCCCCTACTCACAATGTACGAACATTATTGAATCAAAAAATACGTTGGGCAAGCAAAAGTAGTAAACTGTCCGACCCTGCGATGAATATTGCAGGTATTATCTTCATGCTCATAAACATTTACTTCCTAGGCTGTTTAATTTCAGGATCCCCAAAGTCTTTCTTTATTAAAACTAGTTTTGAACTATTTTTTCTGTTAAGTATATACATGAATCAATTTGGGAAATTCAAAAATATCTCAAAAACTCTCTTGTTCCTTTTAAAATCCTTCTGTATTTTGGCGGTATACCCGATTTATGGCCTTTTAGTGGCCATTTTAGCAAAAACGAGTCGCTTTGAATGGAAAGGAAGAGTCTATTCTTAGAAAACTAAATGAATTACTAAAAATATTAGGGTCTATGGAAGACATTTTTTATGATATCTTAGAAGAATTATACTTTATTCAGACTTTTGATGGCATTGCTGAGAAACTTAATTTGGAAAGCAACGTACTCCAAAGATACCTTTGGAAAATGTATGACTCGGGTTTGGTAAAAACAATGGTAAATTTCGATGAAGAAGTAGAACAAAATGAAGAGGAATTTGAGCAAAATTTTAAAAAATATCATTACATTGCGTCAAAAAAGGGCTTGATGTGGCATAATTCATTATAAACAGGAATGGCTAAACAAGTAGATGACAAAGTAAAAACCCCATTTTACTACAGCAAGAAACGATTTCTCAAAAACCGCCCTGCCGTTTTCGGGCTTATTGTCATTACTATTGTAACAATCATTTCAATACTTGGATATCTGCTCATGCCAGATTCTACGCCTAATGCTAACGACGGAGCTATTCAAATTCAAAAAAAACTACCTGGCTTCAAAGTCCAAATCCTAAAAGCGCGTAAGAGTATAGAAGTAGACAAGGTCAATATATTTGAAAAAATATTCGTCGGTGAAGAGTCTGAATACACTATCCTTCCAATTACAAAATATGAAATCAAAGGCACTGAAGTAGAATATGTGCCGTTTGGAGGCAGAGAGCATAAAGAAAGTGCAAGTTTGTTGCCCTTGGTACATCCATTATATGTAGGTAAAACCAATCTTTTGAGCAAAGACTCCTCCCTCAACTTTAAAATAGAAGGAGATAAAATTTCCTTTGTCACATCAAAAGGAAAGATAGAAACGACAACTACCTCACAGTTGATCAAGGACTTCAAAGAAAAAAATATAGAATATAGAACTTACTATCTAGGCACTGACAAATCTGGTAGAGACATTTTGAGCAAACTATTATTTGGTGCGAGAATCTCTTTAGCTATCGGCTTTGTATCTGTCCTTATTTCCCTAGTTGTAGGTATTACTTTAGGATCACTTGCTGGTTTCTTTGGAGGTATCATAGACAATACCATCATGTGGGTTATGACAGTAGTATGGTCCATCCCGAGTGTCATGCTTGTGATCGCCATCAGTCTTGCACTAGGCAAAGGCCTTTGGGTAGCTTTTGTAGCTGTTGGTCTCACTACTTGGGTAGAAGTAGCCCGGGTAGTGAGGGGTCAAATCCTAACCATTAAAGAAAAAACGTTTGTGGAAGCCGCTAGGGCTTTAGGCATGTCGGACTTTCGCATCATTTTTAAACATATTTTACCTAACTTATACAGTGCCTTGATTGTGATCGCAACATCTAACTTTGCAAGTGCAATATTAGTAGAAGCGGGTTTAAGCTTTTTAGGATTGGGAGTACAGCCCCCTATGCCTAGCTGGGGCATGATGATTCACGATGGATATAAGTCTATGGGGCTTAAAGACGAATGGCACCTCATTTTATTCCCCAGTATTTCTATTTCATTACTTGTTTTGAGTTTTAACTTATTGGGTAATGGTCTGAGAGATGCCAATGACCCCAATAGCTCCAAAAAATAATATGACTCCATTGATAGGTGCTGAATATCTTAAAAAACTAGAACTCAATGCCCTCTTGGAGATAACTACGGCAATCAGCCAAAATGTGTCTAAAGAAGATCTTTACAAAATATTCAAATTTACACTCAAGGGAAATCACCTCATCAAAAAAGTTGCTTTATTTGTCAAAGAAAACGATAATTGGGAATGCGCAACACACTTTGGTGGTCATATAGACTTTTCAAAAGTCAACAACGAATTGTTAGAAAGTATTCCTAAGCACGTACATGAACCTCGTGGAAAATACAGTTTGATTTTTGAAGATTTTGATGTCGTGTTGCCAGTTTATCACAAAGATAACGTGTTAGCCTATGTGTTCGTAGACGGTGACGAAACTTTTGGTGAAGAACTTAGAAATGAACGTTTTGATTTCATACAAACTTTGAGCAATGTTCTCCTTTATGCAGTAGAAAATAAAAGGCTATTTGCAAAACAGCTCGAGCAGCAAGCTCTTAAAAAGGAGCTCGAAATTGCCTCCAAAGTGCAATCTCAGCTCGTTCCCAAGCATTTCCCGAATATCAGACAAAGTCAATTTTATTCAACCTACATACCCCATAGTACGGTAGGTGGAGACTATTACGATCTTATAGTAGCAGATGAGGACACTTACTATATATGTGTAGCCGATGTATCAGGAAAAGGTATTCCGGCTGCAATTTTTATGTCCAACTTCCAAGCAAGCCTACGAATACTTCTCTCTTCCAGCACAAGTTTAGAAGATACAGTAAAACAACTCAATAGACATATTATTAAAAATACCCAAGGCGATCACTTTATAACTTTCTTCGTTGCAAAAATAGACCTTAGAAATAAAGAGATCGAATATATAAATGCGGGTCATAATCACCCCATACTTGTGGATAAAAACACACTTGAAATCAATTATTTAAGTGAAGGATGCACTTTTTTGGGTGCCTTTGATGAACTCCCAAAAGTAAAATCAAATACGATTCAACTTAAAAACTCCGTCATACTATTGTATACTGATGGTGTTACAGAAACTTTTAATGAAAACTACGAAGAATTTAGTGTTGCAAAAATTGAAGAAGTCATTAAAGACAATATCGAAAAACCGCTCAGTAACATGCACAAAGACCTTATAGATCAACTCAATATACACCGAGGAACCAAGCCTTATTCTGATGACATCACTATGTTTTCGGTAAGTCTTTCTGATTTTTAAGTTTCTCTTTTTGGAATAAAAAGGGAATGAATCGCTTCACCCCTTTTTACATAGCTCTAAAATTTTATTTTGCTACAAGTAATTTTATTCTTTCCCTAGAATCTCCTTGGCTTACAATAAGATAATATAAACCACTTGGTACATCCTGTAAATTTATACCATAAGATATAATGGGTGTAATCGCTTCAAATTGATCCTGCTGATATACAGTGGACATTGCATCAACTATTTGTATTGTTACAGCAGCAGTTCCGCGGATTTTATAGCTAAACTGCACCAAACCATCAGCTGGTTGAGGATAGACCGTTAATGTCTGCATTTCCACCACCTCCTCCATAGATATATTTCTGGCAGTAGAGGTATTTTGACCTAAAAAAGCCATCGCCGGAACAATTTCCTTGGTTTGGTTTACACTTGACCACAAAAGCTTGGCAATTGCCGATCCCGAACTCTCGAAATACTCCATTTTAATATCGTAGGCTTTACCAGCCTCAAGAGAAATAGTACCACTGTTTTCTGTAACCCCATGATATGTCCAGTTATTTACTACAGCTATACCATTTACCCAAAGTCGTACACCGTCATCTGAAAGCGTATAAAACGTATAAATATTTGTATATAAAGGAGTTATTTTCCCAGTCCATCGAACGCTGTACCTATCCGTAGGTATTTGGGCCATTGGTGCTGTATTACCCCAATCATAAGCAATATTAGTCTCCGTCCTTTTCACGGCTGTTCCTTTTAGGTCAACTCCTAAATAATATTCAGCCAATAAACCACCACTACCTTCAGGAACACTCACAGTTACCCATACTTCATCAAAGCCTAAACCTCCTTTATCATCCTTTACTGTCAGCTTAAAGCCATAACTACCTTCTGCAAGATTTGACAGCACAAGTGTATTTGTTGACATACCTGACAATGCTACTGTCGCTCCTGCAGTCTGTGTCCAAGTATATGAAACTATAGTACCATCATAATCCTGAGCGGATCCTGTGAGCTTAGCCGAATTATTTGGCAATACCAAGACTTGGTCTTCACCTGCATTGGCTATAGGCAAACTATTGCTAATAACAGAAGACTTTGCCTGTCGCATCAACCAATTATAAATATTGTCAGGAGCTATACCAGCCCCAGTATTATCGTAGGTGCGAGTCCAAGCGTCATGACCAACCCCTGCATAAATAGTAGCTTTCGCTAATGGATTTGGTGCAGGTTTGCAAGAATTTATATTATTGATCACACCTTGTATGGTATTACCACTATCATACTCACCTTGAAAGGTCCATATGGCGACATTATTCTGAGCAATAGCACAAACATCGCCATTACCCACCCATCCCGCTATTGGAATCGATGCTGCAATCTTTTCGGGATGCTTCAATGTATAGCTCCAGACCCCAGCGCCACCCATGCTCAATCCAGTAATATAAATTCTAGAGACATCAACTCTGTAGAGCGTTTTCATCTTTTCGATTATTTCATCGACAAATTCACCAGGCTTTAATACTGATGTCTGAAAATTGTCTACGGTAACCTCATCCCAACTTGGAAAAGGACATTGAGGAGAAATAACTATAAACGGAAAGTCCTGACCTCGATCTATCAACTTTGGAGGGCCATTGGTTTTAACACGATACAATTGGCTCAAATCCTTAGGATTCCATACTTTCTCTCCCATGCCATGAAGAAAAATCAATATAGGAAAAGATTTTGTGGGGTTCGAATTATATTCTGGTGGCACATAAGACAGGAAACCAACGAGGGCATTAGGCCCAAATTGCGACCTGTAACTGTTTTCCGATTGTCGCTGCCCATAAGACAGTGATACAATAACCATGGACGACACAAACCATACTGACGAATACGCAAATTTATGCACTGCAGCATGCAGGATTAATAATAGTACCTTCATAAGAAACTAAATTTTTGGGATTTTTTAATACTAAATAATTGGGAATGAATTACGACGTTATTCTAGAGGCCTCTAGGACTGTCATTAATGATAATTGTTTATTCGGGATTAATTACCATAGCCACATTTACAACTCCACATTTATTAATAGTACTCTAACGTCCATCAAAGCAAAAAGTTTTGGAAATATTATATTTTTTCTAAATATAATTATATAAACAGCTATTAAATGGCTAAAATGACAGATAATTAGAAAAAGTATTTTTAACTTTGGTAAAAATATAAGCAATGCTATTTGTAAATATTGATGACAGAGAAAGTCTTCTCAGCCTGTTCAATCGTATTGATAACCAACAAATTGCCCTTTGGGGGAAAATGAATATCCAACAAATGGTCGAACATTTGATAAAAACTATCCAAATGACCAATGGAAAAGAATTCGCGCAGCTTAAGACCAGCGAAGAAAATTCGCTCAAAGCCAAGCAAGCGCTGATTTATACAGATATGGAAATGATGCAGGGCATCAAAAGTTCTCTCATGGGAGAGGAACCAGATCCTTTAAAATATAAAAACCTACAAAATGCCATCAACCAACTTTTTGTAGAATTGGATAATTTTGACCAATACCATAGACAAAATACAGACGCAAGACCAGTTCATCCAAGAATGGGCGCGCTCAATTACGAAGAGTGGAAAATTTTACACTCTAAGCACTTCACACATCATTTTAAGCAGTTTGGAATATTATAAAAAAAGACAATCACATTCATAAGCGATTGAAATAGAAAATAAATTTATTCCAATCGCTCATTTCCTTAACTACCTTATTTGTTAAGGTATGAGGTATACATCCAGATTAATTTTTCTTGCTCCCTGATATAATCACTCATAAGAGCGTTAGTCCCCTCGTCATCTGCATCGCCTGACAATTTTAACAATTCGCGTTGCTTCAGGATTATTTTTTGAAAAGAATCAATAACCAAGGCTACACCATCTAGACCCTTGTGGATATCCTTAGATTCTTTGATCTCACCGATCTTTAAATAATCGCTAAAAGCGTGTATAGGCGTAAAGCCAAGTGTAAGAATACGTTCAGCCACCTCATCAACTTTTATGATTAGGTTATTATACAATTCCTCAAACTTTACATGGAGCTCAAAAAACTTATCACCCCTAATATTCCAATGCAAACTTCTGGCATTCATGTAAAAAACTTGATAATCCGCCAAGAGCATATTCAATCGCTCTGACAGTATTAGTGCTTTATCACTTTCTATTCCTATTAAATTGCGTAGTTTCATACCATCTCATATTTAGAAATACAAATGTGGCCCCTTTTTATAATAGATAAAAACTGATATTTTTTATAAAAACATAGAAACTATCTATATTGTCTTGATAATACACTAATTAATCTAGATAAGTAGTTCAATAACCAAGCGACATTCCTCAAACAATACAAACCTCCTTTTAACCTTAAAGTCCTTTTGCAATATTTTTTGAGACAATATTTAAACTGAATGAATCAATAATGTAATACTCTAACTATAGGGCTATATAACTTTGTAAACTATGTTTTTGACTCAAATAGGATTTTCATTTAACCATATTTTGACTCAAAATACAAATAGATACATCAAAAAACATGAAGATTAATTACATGAAAAAAATTTTGTTCCTTAGTGGCCTTTGGCTTTCGATAAGCATCTTAGGCCAAAACCCCACGGGGTCTCCAGTGGCCATCCATGGCTTACTTAAAACTAAAGGTAGCCACATAGTGGGTGCTGCCGATACAGCCATTTCATTAGCCGGCAACAGTTTGTTTTGGAGCCAATGGAGTGCCACTTTTTACAATGCAGATGTTGTGCATTGGCTCAAGACTGACTGGAATAGCAAAATAATACGTGCGGCTATGGGCGTAGATGAAACAGGAGGGTACATTACAAATCCCGATCGCGAAAAACAGAAGGTCATTACCATAGTGGATGCTTGTATTGCTGAAGGACTTTATGTGATCATAGACTGGCATTCCCACCATGCTGAAAATTACAAAACTGAATCTATTGCCTTTTTTAAAGAAATGGCTACAAAGTATGGGCAATATCCCAATGTGATTTATGAAATTTACAATGAACCTCTTGATACCGCAACATGGGCAACTAAAATCAAGCCTTATGCCACCGATGTTGTTAAAGAAATCAGAGCCATAGATCCAGACAATCTTATTCTTGTAGGAACAAGAACTTGGAGCCAAGAAGTTCTTGAAGCTGGTAATGATCCTATTAATGATAATAATCTTGCATATGTGTTACACTTTTATGTAGGCATGCATGGTCAATATCTACGTGACAAAGCACAGTTAGCACTTGATAAAGGTATACCACTATTTGTGAGTGAGTGGGGCCTTTGGGGAAGTAGTAGTGACCTAGACAACTGGATGAATTTCATGAAAAAAAACCAACTCAGCTGGTGCAATTGGTCTATTTTCACAAAAGATGAACCACCGTCATCTTTAAAAGCCAGTGCTAACCCTAAAGGCAATTGGACAAGTACCGATCTTACTACCATTGGGAAAAAAGTACGTAACTTTATGCTTGATTGGCCGCACTGGACACCATTGCCTCCTGAGCCATGTACGCTTAAGACAGAGCCCTATAAGGTTCCACAACTTCCCGGATCCATAGAGGCAGAGGATTATGATAAGGGATGTGATGGACAAAGCTATCATGATATTGATGATAGCAACTTAGGAGGTAAATACAGAACGGATGGGGTAGACATAGAAGTCTGTACAGATGCCAACAAAGGCTATAACGTGGGCTATATTGAAAAAGATGAATGGATGAATTATACCATAAAAGTAGTACAAACAGGAACTTTTGACCTCAAAGCGCGAGTTGCGTCACTCTCTGGCGGAGGCAAGTTTCACATAGAGCTTGATAGTATAGATGTAACCGGAAGTATTATTGTTCCTAAAACTAATGGATGGCAAACATGGTCAGACCTTTCACTTGGCAAGATTGATTTACAACAGCTTGACACACACGTAGTACGTATTGTGGTGGAACAAGCTGGTTTTAATCTCAATTACATAAGCTTCGTTGATCCCAATGCTGTGGCGGTAGATGATGAAATGGTTGAGCATACTAGACTGATCGGCTATCCCAATCCATTTTCTTCTACAATCATGATACAGCAAGAAGGGATTTTTGACTATAGTTTGAACAATTCACAAGGCCATACAGTACTTGAAGGTAGATCTGAAGATCAAATCCTTTTGGGCAATGGGTTACCACATGGAATATATATTCTTAAAATAAAACATGAACTTGGTCAACAATATCTAAAAATTGTAAAACAATAACAAAAGCCTAAAGACAAAGATCTAGCCGCGTGCTAGACTTTGTCTTTTTTGCAGACCCTTTTATAATACCCAATGTCACCTATTGCTCCGTTTTCAGGTCATAAAACAGATGTGTTCCAAAACTAATTTGTCTATAGTTTTTAAGTACTCCCACTAGTTCTGAATTCAAATCCTTTTGCTCAATATAGAGGTACCTAAACCCAGCTTTAAGTATGTTGATATCATGCGCATTACATACATTTATCCCCTTTCTACCTATCCTTCCCAATAAGGTAAAGTCTGCATAGCTGTTGTTGTATACCAAAAAGAGATCGTTTCTGGTAGAAAATTGATTTGTATATTGCTCTAGTCTTACATTACCCCAGTTTTCTACATATTTAATATACGTCAACTGAAGATAACCCCATTTCCAAACCAACTGCAAAAGTACGAGGACCATAATCCATTTATAGTGAAATCGAGAAACATACTTTACACTTAAAATCAGGAGTGGTAAACACAATGGCATCGCATAATAAGTTTGATCTGTTTGTATATTTCCTGCATAAATTAAAAACACAAAATTTGCCAATGCCCAAACGATCATACCTAATTCCAGTCTATATCGTAGGAACAATTGCACATACATATGTTCCTTTATTAAAGAACTAATTCTTTTGTGATGATATACCATAAATATCAGAACTGCAACACCTGCTACATTTAATCCATGTAAAATGCTTTTTTCAATGGCAGCCATTACCATATTCCATGTCAATTCATCAAAAAACTGATCCATAGTACGAGCATAATGGTGAGTGAGCGAGTAGTTATTGCCATAAGGGTAATTTTCAAACTGCATTGTTTGTGATAGCCAAAGTTTTAATACTATGACTGGTATCAATAGATAAATTAAGAGTTCAAATACAGTTTTAATCTTAAAGTCTTTATTCAAAAAGAGAATTGCCAACACTACCAAAAAACCCGCAGGCTTTACCAAAACGGCAAGACTAAGGCTGATACAGGTAATGAAGATTCTTAAAAAATAAGGTTTAAAAATTAAATACACATACAAAGACAATAGACTTAAAAGAGCACACAATATTTCAGGCATAATTGCCGAAATCAAAAATCCAAACAAAGAGTGAACACTGAATAAGGTAACAGCCAAATAACTGGCCAAGGGCTGATCTTGAAAGAGCAAACCAACTATGTGATATAGAAGTAGCGCACAGAGAATTCCAAAAATCAAGTTTACTCCCCTAGCAACTACCATATTTACTCCAAACACTTTCATCGCACCCGCAATCACTGCAGTCTGCAAAGGAAATTCTCCAGGATAATAACCCTCTTCTAATCTCATTCTCATATCATATCGTGGCTTAAATATATCGAAGTCTTCTTCTACAAAATTCCTGGCCACGGAATATGTCTGCGCATTTCGCCAGGCATCACCACCGATAATCGGCATCGGAAGCAACAACACATGCCCAATAAACATCAATAGCCAAATAATTTTAAAATACTTTATTAGGCTTGAAAAATCTATGGCTGATGAACCTACCTTGTTATTCATGAAATGTAAAATTTTCAATTGGCAAAGCCACAAAGGTAGTAGATTTAAGGATATGAGTTAAATCAAATATTATCTTCAATTGGTCATTTAAGAACCAATTATCTTTATCCTCGCTTCATAAAGTTCGAATAAGTCTATCATCTTCTGTAGCTGAAGTACCGCATATTTAAAAGACCCTTCAGCTTCTATTTCACCATCATTAGGTATAAGCAGTCTGTTACTGTAAGAACTTGCAACATGGATATTATTATTCAAAAGATAGGCAATCGCTAAATTCATACAAATCCCTTGAGCTACTTCCTTATTTACTTTTGCATTTTCGTTTACAGTATTTTCTTCATGTAGCATCGCTTCCCAGAAGTTCATATAACTGTTCAAAACTTTGGCTACCTCTTCCACAGTTTTTTTCCTTTTAGGGTTAGAGGCCATCAGAGACATAATTGCATCCGCAGAGTTTTCCATTGAAGCATCTAAACTTGTATAATCAAAGTTCTTTTTAGCCGAACATAGAGCACTTTCAAAAGTAAATTTTTGATCAAACGTGCAAGTTTCGAGGAATACACTCGCATCCTTCAAGGTCTCGCTCAATAACCTATAGCCAATGATCCTTTTATTATAAGTAATGGCCTCCTCAATCTTTTCAGACTGGTTTTTGTATGTCACAAAAGTCTCATAAAGCTCTGGAAAAAGAAAAAAGTCGTTCCGAGTCAACACTTTAGCATCTTCTTGCTTTAGTTCCTTGCTATAAATCAACTCTCCGTTTGGCTTATGAATCTTGAGTACTGGCGCAAAGCTGTAGCTAAGTACTACATCTTTACCAGCCAACTTACCAAGGTTTTCGCTAAACTTGACGATCTCAAAATCATTGGCAATAAGCGTAATCAAAAAATCGGGATTCTTTTCGTGATAACTATACCCATGTGCAGGCAACCTCAGCATCTTCCTTGCTGCATCAATAAGATCTAACTCATGGTAAATATTAGAAATTATTTCACTTCTATAGGTTTTCAGTGCCACAGGAATTTCAACTTCATGCACCATATCACAAGCTATCGCGATAGGCACGAAACTTCTCTTTTGGGCAAAAAGTGATAAATGGCTCCAAATAAATATTATGAAGACGATTTTGATTAGTTTTTTCATTATTTAATAGGGTTTTTAAAAATGAATTTATAAAATAAACAGTAAGTTACCAAACTTATCTTGTATATGCTGTGCTTAAAACGAAAAATACACATAATAAATTGATTAAGAAACCCATATACCCCTTACGAATATTTCACCTGCTATTTCATCCCCAAAGCCCCATTGATCCCCAATACTCAGTACTGGTGATAGGGCTCTCAAACATCCTCACATGTGTCTTGCGGTCATGTAGCAGCATGGTCAACATGATGCAAAACAGGTAGAGTCCATATTGCCCATAAACGATCTTCTTGTTGGAAACACTCGAGCCCAGCGCGATCAACACACCAAATACGGATAGGAAATCCAGCAGGGTCCTAGGTCCAAAGGAGCCCCCATAGCTCAAGCACCACCAACTGGAGTGAATGTATATCGTTATCACTATGGTAGCTACCATGCCCCATACCAAAGTCTTGTGCTCGCTCCTCTGGCTCCAGTACACAACCATAAAGGGGATCAACAGTCCGGGCACATACCAGTCCGTTGTCGTAGCTCGTTAGGAAGTCCCAGATATGTGGATGTAGGAAGTTAAAGCCTTCCTCCCCATAGGAGTACACGAGGAAACTGCCAGTGGAGATTTTATATAGGGAAAACAGGAGTATGGGCAGCACCAAGCCACATGCAAGAAGACCAACAAGCGGTGTGGCTTTTGCAGCAGTTCTTGTACCAAGGTGCCGAGTTTAGCTTCAAACAGAAAGGGAACAAATATGAGGATGCTGTGATATTGACGGGTCTGGTGATGAAGATCCAACCGATGAAAAAGGCCATCAGGTACAGAAATCGGTACGACCCGCTCTGGTGGAACCTGAACGTGGCCCAAATGAATATTGTGATAAGACCGAAAGAGAAGATATGTGAATAGGACGGTGCATCGACCGAGAAAAAGATGGCATTGGAGCCAAAGAGCAGGATCACGGAGCTGAGAGTCTTGACCAGTTCGGATTTTCAGGGCCGTCAATACCTGCCAGAAGAAAAACATGCAGAGGTAAAGCCAACACATGCCCGCAACGCCGTTGGCTATGAAATAGGGCGTGGTATAGCCATTGGCCCCAAACCTACCCGTAAGCTTGCAGTATAGGTGCGCGGTGCTGAAAAAGGGCAGCATGCAAAGCGCCGCACCAAGATAGTACTTGTTGGTATTATGGCCGTCAAAGGTATTGATTTAGTTCTGGTAACATCCCTTATTGGGCATGTAACTCTCGTCCTTTTCTATGGTGTAGTGAAAACCAAAATTGAGGTCATGGTAGATGCTTGGTTGCCTGCAACCAAGCATAGTAGCCGCGCCCGTCGGAACAGATATTGTTCCATGATTCAGTGGCGCTTCCCCATTTCTTGTTCTTGTGTAGGATGCCCAGTACCAGACAAAGGATGATGACCAGATATTGGCCCTTTAGAAATTGCTTTATTTGCATATCAATTCAAAAAATCAAGCTACCCAAATGTTGTTGAGGTAGTGGTGAAACCATACAACCTGATGTACTATGTTAATGGGAACCGCAACAAATATAACCATTTTCCAAATTTTAACATTATTGAACTCATTATCAGCGTTTATCAGCACTAACTCCATATATCATATATTCATAGATCTTAATACGATTTCTAAATACATTATTTTGTCCACATGAAAGTATACAAACCAAACACCGCATCCAAGGTGATTAATTTCTAACACTATTATTTAATTTTTAGAAAAATTCTATCGCCCTAAAACATTCTATTAATTTCAGGTGTTATAAAGACTAATTAGGTTAGGTTGTGTTAGATGGAACAGACTCAAAGCAATGCTTTGAGTCTGTTTTTTTCAATGAATTCTACAGTTTATTGCTTTGAGACAAAAAAGGGGCCCAAATGAGCCCCTGACATTCCAAATATTTCTTGCCCTAAATCTTAATGTAGCACTTTCATGCCATTGGTCAAAAATTCTTCCAGCTGGTCCACTCCAAGTCTTTTGGCCCTAATGATCATTTTTTCATCTAATACATAGATTACAGGGGTGCTGTATATATCCCACATTTTTCGAAAATCGGTATGTGTAAATTTATCCCACACATTGATAAAAGTCGTAATTTTCTTTTCTTTTAGAAACTTCTTCCAATCCTTTTCCTCCCTATCTATACTCACAGAATACACTGCAATCCCTTTGTTTTTCCATCCCTTTTCTACATACATTTCATGGAACTTGGGTACCTCCTTCTGGCAATGACCACAATTGGGATCCCAGAAAATCATAATCGTCGCCTTTGCTTTGATGTCATGTAGCCTTATATATTGACTATTGGAATCTGCCAAGAATGCATTAGGCGCCTTCATTCCGATCAATAAATTTTTCAGGATATCATACTTTTCTTTAAACTTGCTCCTTGTGGTACTATCTATCCAATCTACTTTTTTAGGATCCAGATAATACTTCTTTGCCATGTGAACAAACACTGCATCCATACCCATTAGTTGAGAGGTTTCGTAGGTATAATTCAAGTACCAAACACAGTATTTAAACATTTCTTTGCTACCTTCTGTCTTTTTAATGATCATATCAATCTCAGGAATCAAAGAATCTGGCAATTGCAACACCATTTTCTTGATATAACGATCCAATTTTCCATGAAATACTGGGGTACGAAGCATCCTATCATCCTTCATATCTATATTATCAAAGAAATGGGCCTTATAGTACTTGTAGGCAAACAATGAATCTTTGGGGTTCGGATTTGTTGGAATTTCCACTTCTTCAGAAGCCTTAAAAAGCTTGCTTACAAAAGTATTGCTATTCTTGCTGATCAAATCTTTGCGATGCTGTGTGACCTCCTTGTCTATTGCGATCATCTTCTGAGTAAGCGATGCAGAGTCCTTTGGGCTTTTCTTGATCTCTGCTCTGATCCCTTCAACTTCCTTACTTTTGACACCAATATAGTTGAGGTAGCTATAAAACAAAATATTCTCAGGAGAACCAGTTACCTTCATATTCGTTACAAAGTTTGCTGTATCTGTCTCCGCAGAAAAAAACTGCTCTTTATCACTGGGAATCAGGATTTCGAAATAATACTTCTTGGGCAATACGATTAGGTAGACTCCCCCTGGTAGCTTAGAAGTACCCGTAAATGTAAAATTACCTTTACTATCACATACTGCTGTATCTTTCAGGTATTGCTTATCTCCATAGTAGTTAGCCAAAAAGCATACCGTATCATGTACACCTTTCACTCTAAAGCTTAATTTATATGCATCAACACTTTTATCAGCATAGGCTTGAGTAAGCCACAATACCATACTTAAAGCCAGAATCTTAGAAAACTTCATTTTAATATATTTATCTCTGTTTTTTCAAAATTAGTGCCAAAATGGAAACTTATCCAATTCCGTTGTTGAATAATGCTCCAAAACCAAATCATAAATGATCTTGGTCTAACGTCTGATTTTAAAACTTAGTTTATTTTAGGTAATTATTCACCTTGGTTTTGATCTCTTCTTCAGAATTTACTTCAAATAGTGATATTGGAATACCAACTGTATCTGCTACACCATTAGACAACCCTAAGTATTTTTTGGATTGATTGTAGCAGATGGTTACAAAGCGTAATTCAGTACCCAAAGCAACGCTATCGCTCAAAAACTCACTATCTGTAAGCCTTCTTGCCTTGCTTACTGAATTAAATTCTTTTGAGATCACATAAGTATTGATACTATTTGTGTTTGTATAACCATAAACCTTAATAGCTAGTTTGGTCTTCTTTCCTTTGCTTACAAAAGGGTTTTTGCTCGGTGCTATCATCCCTAACTTATTATAGGTAAAAACAACCTTACTCCCTTGGTTATAAATACCAAGTGGCGTATTGTTTCCTGCCTCTGGCTCAACAGCCGCAATATTTACCGCCTTATCGATACTCCAAGGCGTACCCACATTGCCAGTACTCAAACGATCGAAGGCATAACCATTATTAAACATACTTACTTTATAAACTTTGTCGGTTTGTAAAAGTGCCGCCTCCGCAGTGATTTCCAATACGGTAGGATTGTTGTTAAAAGTACTATCAATATTATTGGCATTATTAGTTAGTACCAATTCACCTGGACTTGATATCTCTTTTACTTTTACGACTATATCACCTGTCTTATTAAAAGCACCTTCTGGGAAAATAATCTCTGTATTATTGCTAGTATGAATGGTATCAGCCTTACCATCTACATTTATAATATATTCTATAGCAGCAGTTTTATTGTTAGCATAAAAAGTGTTTACGTCATCAAACGTCGGAAGCGGATCCGTCTTTTTACAAGATGCCAAAACCAATATATTTAGCAATGCAACAACAATCAAGTGTTTTGTTTTCATATTTTTAATTTGAATAAACTTCACGAAGTTATTAAATATTCATTTCTAAGACAAATTTTCACTTAACCGACCCTAACACTGGGACTTAAACTTAAAACATTACTCTTCAATACCTTAAGAAAGTGTAATAAGCAATTGGACAAACGACTATCGTTTAGAATTACGATACATCATCTTTAATTTAGCATACTTCAAAAATGAATAATTGGCACTTTGTCTTGCTAAAAAATAACCTTCAAATCCATCTAATAAGCCAAGTTTAAAAATGTACTCGTTGATAAACGTGAAAACTGGGCTGATGTATATTTTTATAAAATTGGGTTTCTTGTTTTTCTTGAATTGCTGTTCCGCAAAAAGAGTAGAATACTTGTTAGATTTGAGTAAGTAGTCATTGGTATTCTTTGCTGTATAATGAAGTAATTCTCCATCGAGCTTACCTATAGAAGCCCCTTTGAGCTCCAAACCCTCATGCACCAAATCACCATTCCAAGTAATCTTGTTTTTGTTAAAAAGTCTTACTACACTTTCGTTTTTATTGGAACCATAACGTATCTTTTTACCAAAAAATATATTAGTTCTTTGAAACTTATAGGCATCAAACTTAGGAGCATCTTTGATATTTCTAATGCTCTTTACAAGTTTATCAGAAAGCACCTCATCAGCGTCTAGAGAAAGCACATAATCATGTTTAGCTTGTTTGTTTCCGAAGTTTTTTTGTTTGGAATACCCTTCCCATTTTCTATGAAAAATAGTAGCACCATAAAACTTTGCAATATCAATAGTTTTATCAGTACTGAACGAATCCACAACTATGACGTCATCACTAAGTTTACGAGCCATCTTTATTGTCTTTTCCAAAGACTCTTCTTCGTTGTAAGTAATAATAACAATGGATATATTAGACATAACAATACCTTCACTAACTTTTGAATATAGCAATCCAAATTAAAATACTTCAGAATTACGGATGATAAAGTTAATCGTAAATATCTAAATATATATGAAAATGCCCCGATTTTTTGACAAATAATCAGGGCAATGCTTACAAACCTCAAGAAGTATGGCTCATTCAGACAATTTCACCTCAAATGGCATAGAAAATTGGAACCTAACGGGTTGTCCAGCCATTAATGCAGGCTTCCATTTAGGCATTTCATTTAAAATACGTTCAACCTCTTCCTCTAGACCAAAGCCCAGCTTTTTACTGACAAACCTAATGGCTGATACGCTCCCATCCTTTTCTATCACAAAACGAACTACCATGCGTCCTTGTATGCCATTCATCTTGGCATCGTAAGGATAGATAAAATTTTTCGCAAAATACTGATGTACACCACCTACAAATTCTGGTTTTTGATCAGGCAATAAAACTATGTCATTTTTAACAAATTCATTTTGCTTCACAGTTGGTGTTACTACATTACCCGTGGTATCATTCCCTGTGCCATTTGAAAAACCGCTACCTGCTGTACCTGCACTACCCAAGGTATCGCTTGATACTTCCGAATCCGTTAAATTTGTCGTTTGCTCACTTGTCTCCCTTTTTTTCTCTTGAAATAAAAGTGTATCGTTTTTAACAACCTTTGGAACAGTCGAAGTCTTAGGTTGAACAGTTTTCCCCATTAAGACTTGATCTTTGAATGGCTTAATTTCAGAAATAGTCAAAGTTCCTTTATTTGCCCCTTTATCGGGAGATATAGCCGTGGTTGGCTTGCTACAAATTCCATTGATAACTAAAGCAGAAGCTAGTGGACTCATAGAGATGAGAAAAGCTAGTGTCATGTTCTTGTTATAAGACTTACGAAGTTGATATGCTCCATAAGTTTTGTTTCTGGACTCAAATACTATATCGGTCCATTCATTTTTAAATATCGGTTCCATTGACTCAAATTTTATCTATTTAAAATTAGTCTAAATAATAATAAAAACAAATATTAAAGATTAAAAAAAACAAAAATTAGTATACGACCCCTGCTCATAAAGGAAAAATTATTGATTTATATAATAAATCTCAAAGAACACTTCTTATAATTTTTACCGATATAAATTGCGAGATTGACAAATAATACATACTTTAGTAATGGTAACGTAATACAAATTCAAGGTAAAGGTATATTCAAGAATTCCCTAAAACTACATATTAAAATATTCTTGTCTATTCAAATCAGAGCTGTTATCTGAAGCGGAGAATTTATATTGATTACTAAACCCATACAAAACTCTAGACACTCTATTTGACGATTAGGGACCCGAACTGATATGATTGATGAAAATCAATATAAAATAGAAATAGGCAACGAAGAGCTTGAATATTTCCTACAAAGCGTATTTGATAAATATGGCTACGATTTCCGCTCGTACAGTCAAGCACATATCAAACGTAGAATTACGAATAGAATTTCAATGTCACATTTGGATTCGCTTGAAGCGTTACAATCAAAAATACTGGCATCAACATCGTTTGCGTCCTTATTTATAAAAGACCTGTCTATCAACGTTACAGAAATGTACCGCGATCCCAACTTCTATGCTGCCATCAGAGAAAAAGTAATTCCAAGACTCAAAACCTACTCCTTTCTCAAAACTTGGCATGCAGGCTGCGCTACAGGCCAGGAAGTTTACTCCATGGCCATTTTGCTTACAGAAGAAAATCTTTATGATAGATCTTTAATCTATGCAACGGATTTTAATCAGCAGGTTCTAGATACTGCCAAAGCAGGTATTTACCCAGAACAAAAAACTAAGCAATATACACGAAATCACCAACTTTCCGGTGGCAACACATCACTAAGCGATTATTATATTGCAAAATATGACAAAATAATCATGGACAAATCCCTAAAAAAAAATATTGTCTGGGCGCATCACAATTTGGTCACAGATGGTGTTTTTGCAGAAGTGCAGTTGATTTTATGCAGAAACGTGCTTATCTATTTCAATCAGAACTTACAAAATAAGGTGCACGAACTTTTTTATGAAAGCTTGGCAAAAGGAGGGTATTTGTGTCTGGGGGCACGCGAATCATTGAGATTCAGCAGTGTGGCAGACAGGTATCAAGTAGTTGACTCAAAAAACAAAATATACATTAAGAAATATTAACTGCTTCTGCGAGAGCGGAAACTATTGAGAAAAAACCCGAATAAAACACTATTATGGCATTATTAGATTTTAATAAAATTGACCTTAACAGAAAGATACGAATAGGACTGGGCTTTTCTCTGTTCATCCTCACTATATCTTCTATTGTGTCTTATTACAGTCTACAAAAATTCATTGATCAGTCGAGGTTGGTTGACCATACTAATGAAGTACTCATGACTCTTGAAAACACCTTATCATGTATGAGAGCGGCAGAATCAGGACAGAGAGGTTACATGATTACTGGTAACAAGATTTTTTTGGAGAACTATATGAATGGAGAATCACAAACCTTGGGACTATGTAAAAAAATCAAACACCTCACTGCTGACAACCCAATTCAGCAACAAGATGCAGAGTTATTGCTTTCAAATGTTGCGACAAGGTATCGCAAAATGGCCACTACTCTAGACTACTACGACAAATATCAGAAATCATCAGAGGAAATGTTAAAAGAAGGGCGCGATATCATGATCCAATGTCGAAACATCATAAATAAAATGATGGGAGAGGAACTTAGGCTCTTAGAAATAAGGACTACCGAGGTCAGCAAATATGCGTATTATTCTCCAATAATTATTGTTGCATCTTCACTTATAGCAATTTTCGTTTCTCTCCTTTCATTTTATTTCATCACCAGAGATATTAAAACTAAAACTGCCATTCAGCAAGAACTTACCAAACTTAATGCAGATTTAGAAGCGTATAACTTGGAAGCAAATAAAAGTAGAAATGAGCTCTTCAAACAAAACTACATCCTAAGTGCCAATACTGAACTCAATAATATCATCAGAGGAGAAAAAGACCTTACTACCGCTTGTGGTAAAATCTTAGAATACCTATGTCATGTAATGAAAGCCCAGACTGGTCTCATGTATACAACCAAGGAAGACCTAAACTATAGATTGATAAGTCGCTATGCAATTGAAGTTGACGAAACTATCCCTTCAACATTTTATTTGGGAGATGGACTGCTGGGACAATGTGCACAACAAAAAGAGAAGCAACTCCTAGAAGACCTCCCAAATAGCAGTATTAAAATCAAATCGGGTCTGAGCTCTATAGCCCCTCAGCATATATTACTAGTTCCATTTGTACACAACAATCAAACCATTGCTCTAGTAGAACTATTAAATAAGGATAAATTTGAGCCATTAAACCTTGAATTTATAGAAAGTATAGGTAATGGTATTGCCACATTTATAAAAGGTCTGAGAGCAGAACAAAAGACTGCTGAACTATTAGAGGAAACACAGCGTCAGGCGGAGATACTTGAAGTACAACAAGAGGAATTACGCCAAAGCAATGAGGAGCTTGAAGAACAAGCAAGGTACCTGAAAAGGCAGCAAGAAGAACTACAAACTGCCAATGAGGAATTGGAACATCAAACGTTAAGTGTGGAGATCAAGAATAAAGAGCTGGAAAAGGCAAAAGCTGAGGTTGACAAAAAAACCTTGGATCTTGAACTCAGTAGCAAATATAAGTCAGAATTTTTAGCTAATATGTCTCACGAGCTGAGGACGCCACTAAACAGCCTACTTATCCTTTCCAAAGATTTGGCAGAAAACAAAAAGAAAAACCTGGAACAGTTTCAAGTAGAAAGTGCCCAGATCATCTACAATAGTGGCCAAGACTTGCTTCAATTGATCAATGAGGTCCTAGATCTTTCTAAAATAGAAGCTGGAAAAATGGAGTTGAATGTAGAAAAAGTAACTACTGAAGATTTCGCAAATAGTATCTCACGCAATTTCAGGCATATTGCGGAGAAGAAAGGGCTTAAATTCATTACAAAAATCGAAAATGATTTACCTGACCACATTTTCACTGACAGGCAAAGGCTCGAACAGATCATTAGAAATCTCATTTCCAATGCCATTAAATTTACACAAAACGGCAGCATATCTCTTATTGTACAAAAAAATTCAGAAAATACCATTGCGTTCAGCGTTAAAGACACCGGCATAGGAATATCTCCAGAAAAGCACGCGCTTATCTTTGAAGCTTTCCAGCAAGCCGAAGGTGGTACATCTCGCAAATATGGAGGTACAGGGCTCGGCCTATCCATATCCAAAGAGCTTGCGAAACTCATACATGGATCTATATCTCTAAGTAGTACGCCAGACGTTGGCTCTACCTTCACTCTTGTCATCCCTAATAATCTAAACGCTTCCATATCCATTACAGAAAGTACATTTAAAGAAAATACTGTAAACGTATATTCAAATAAGTCTAATCTTAAAAATGAAGAACGCTCAATCTATAAACTTGATGACGATAGGGCTGAAACTACTAAAGGTGACAAAAGTATTCTTATCATAGAGGATGATGAAGTATTTGCAAACATACTTATGGAACAAGCCCGTGAAAGGAAATTTAAAGTGTTGGTCACAGCAACAGGTGAAGAAGGTTTATTACTTGCTGAAAAATACGCCCCAAAAGCCATTATTCTAGATTTGACATTACCATTGATGGATGGCAAAGCAGTTCTTGCTTCGCTTAAAGGCAATCCCTTTCTTAGACATATTCCTGTACACATAATCTCTGCTTCCGACAGGACTTTGGATACCATAAAAAGAGGTGCAGTCGAATATCTTAGTAAACCTGTAAATCGAATAGATCTTGAAAATGCATTTTTAAGAATTGAAAACTTTATCAACAGGAAACTGAAAAATCTCCTCATTGTGGAAGACGATGAAAATTCAAGACGATCAATTAAGCTCCTCATAGGAGAAACTGATGTAAAATGTTTTGAAGCTGGTTCGGGAACAGAAGCATTAGATGTTATTAAAAACAATCATATCGACTGTGTAGTGTTGGACCTCGGGCTTCCAGACATGACAGGCTTCCAACTCATAGAATTACTCGAACGCGAAGACAAAGAGACCATCCCTCCCATAATAGTATACACAGGTAGGGAACTTACTAAAGCAGAAAACGAAATACTTCAAAACCATGCAGAAACCATCATCATTAAAGGTGTAAAATCAGAAGAGAGACTCTTAGACGAAACAGCAATATTCCTACACAGGACCATCGAGAAATTACCAGAGAACCAACAACATATCATCACAGAGCTCTATGATAAAGATGCGATTTTCCTTCACAAGAAAATCTTGTTGGTGGACGATGACATGAGAAACATTTTCGCCCTCTCAAAGGTCTTAAAAGAAGCAGGAATGGAAATCATAAAAGCTGAGAATGGCATTAAAGCCTTAGAAGCTTTAGACAAACATCCTGAAGTTGACTTAGTGCTTATGGATATTATGATGCCCGAAATGGATGGCTACGAAGCTATGCGCAGGATCAGGAAGCAGTCTAAGTTCATAGACTTACCTGTTATCGCACTTACAGCTAAAGCCATGAAGGAAGATAAAAATAAATGTATTGAAGCAGGGGCTAGCGATTATTTCAGCAAACCCATAGACATTGATAGGTTACTCTCCCTTATGAGAATATGGATCAAGAGATAAAACCCTAATAAAATGGAAAATAAACCCAAAATACTACTAGTTGACGATCGCATAGAAAATCTGATCGCGCTTGAAACTGTTCTAGCAGACATGGATGTGGAACTCGTAAAAGCTACGAGCGGTAATGAAGCACTTAAACATACACTCCATCATGACTTTGCTTTGGCCCTTATAGATATTCAAATGCCCGAAATGGATGGCTATGAACTGGCTAGTATATTAAGAGAAGAGGAAAAAACGACAAACCTGCCTTTTATATTTATTTCTGGTGTATATACAGACAACTTGAATGTCTTTAAAGGATACGAAAAAGGGGCTTTCAGTTTTATCACCAAGCCTTTTCAGCCAGAGATTTTAATCAACAAAGTCAAACTCTTTGTTGACCATTATAGAAATGAATATATGCTTAAGAGTCTTAATGAAAGCTTGCAAGAAAAGAATCTTGAACTAGGCTTGGTAAACAAGGAACTTGAGTCATTTACATATTCTGTATCACACGATTTGCGTGCGCCTCTTCGATCTATTGATGGCTATGCCAGAGTGTTGTATGAGGACTACTATGAAAAGATAGACGAGGATGGTAAAAAAAGCTTGGAGCGGATCAAAAACAACGCACAAATGATGGGGCGACTAATAGACGATCTACTAGACTTTTCAAAGGTGGGGCGTAAGGAGCTAAACAAAGACCTTGTAAATATGAATGACATTGTGAATACGGTAATAGGTGAGCTACAAGAACAGATGAAAAATAGGGACATAGAATTTAAAATTTCGGATCTTCATACCCAAATGGCAGACATCAACCTACTGAAGCAGGTATGGATTAACCTCATTTCCAATGCAATAAAATATACCCGGAAGCGCGAAAAGGCTATTATTGAGATCGGCTCATCTAATGGTCTACAGCCTATATATCATATCAAAGACAATGGTGCAGGCTTTGATATGTTATATGTGAATAAGCTTTTTGGAGTTTTCCAGCGACTACATAAAGAAAAAGACTTTGAGGGTACTGGTGTTGGATTAGCCATCGTACAAAGGATTATTTCTAAACATGGAGGCACTATCTGGGCTGAAGCCGAAGTAAACCAAGGAGCCACTTTTTACTTCTCATTGTCAAAACATAAACATACAACTTCATGAATCCCAAAAAAATCGTTGACATTCTACTTGTAGAAGACAATATTGATGATGCCGATTTGACTATTCGGGCATTGAAAAAAAATAATCTGACCAGCAGCTTGCTTCACCTCGAAGATGGTGTGGAAGCTCTTGATTTTGTCTTTTCTCCAGACGGTTTAAACCTGCCCAAACTTATTCTCTTGGATGTAAAAATGCCAAGGATGAGTGGCATAGAGGTCTTAAGGGTATTGAAGTCTGATGAACGTACGCAAAGCATACCTGTAGTCATGCTTACCTCTTCCAAAGAAGAGCCTGATATTAAAGAATGTTACAAACTAGGAGTGAATAGTTATATTGTTAAACCTGTTGCTATAGAAGCCTTTACAAAATCGGTAGCTGAACTTGGTGTATATTGGATTTTATACAATCAACATTCGAAATAAAATATGAAATGGCTGAAATGTAAAAGATATTGCTCATGGACAATCGTTTGAAAATATTAATGATAGAAGACAGTGAATCGGATGCGGGGCTAATTACAATTGCCTTAAAAAAAGCAAACCTTATTTTTGAAGATCTTCGGGTAGACTGCAAAGAAGATTTTATTGAGGCGTTAAACACCTTTGAGCCAGACATGATATTGTCGGATCATTCCCTGCCTCAGTTTAACTCTTTGGAAGCCTATTCAATATTTAAGCAAAAAAACCTCAAAATACCCTTTATTCTGATCACTGGCAGTGTTTCAGAGGAGTTTGCGGTAACCTGCTTACATGAAGGAATAGATGACTACATCTTAAAGGACAATCTCACTAGACTGTCTACTGCCATTAAAAACGCTTTTACGAAGAAAGAATTAGAGGCAAAAAAAAGGGAACTAGAAGCAAAGCAATTGGCGATTACTGAAAAGCTTAGACAACAAAATGAAGAATTGGCAAAGGCCAACAAGGAATTGGATCGGTTCGTCTACAGCGCTTCCCATGAACTTAGGGGACCCATTACTTCTGTTTTGGGCCTGATAGAACTCACCACCACTGAATTTAATGAGCGCAAGTTCGATTATTTCGAAAAATATCTTCAAATGATGGGAGTGAGTATTGGCAAACTCAACATGATTGTGGAAGAAATAGTGAATTATTCAATTAACAATCGAACCCAAATCAGAAGAGAGTTGATCAACTTCGATGAAGTGATCACCAAAGTCTTAGACAAGCTTTCATATTTGCCCAATATCAATCAAATAGAAAGAAACATAAATATTGAACAAGCCTGCCCTTGGTATGGGGATAAAGGCCGTCTTATGACCATTTTAGACAATCTTATCTCCAATTCAATCCAGTATTACAATAGAGACATTAGCAATCCTTTTGTAAATATCTATGTAAAGGTGATGCCAGATGCTATCACCATCAAAATTGAAGATAATGGGATAGGAATCGAAGAAAAATATATTGATAAAATATTTGATATGTTTTATAGGGTCTCTTCATTGAGTCAAGGGTCTGGCCTAGGGCTTTATATCGTAAAAGAAACATTGGAAAAGCTAACTGGGGATGTCAATGTAGTTTCAGAACCGAATAAGGGCACTATAGTCACAGTTTCACTAAGGAATTCACTATGATATTAAAGATCGCAGTACTATTCCAGCAAATACTAAAGTTCCGTTTTATCAATCCATAAAAAGCAGCATAGTTATTCTAGAAACAACCATACTGCCTTGATCTAAAGCCTAATTTATTTATAAAAAAATTTCTTAGTGAGGTCTTTAACCATGAGTTCAAAGTCTCCTGCTTCTGTAATCCACTTCTTTTGGTCATTTACAAAAGCTAAATCTTCCTTTTTGATATAAAAACTAATGGTCTTGCTTTCTCCAACATTCAAAAACAACTTTTGGAAACGCCTAAGTCTTCTTACTGATGGCGTAATAGAAGCATATAAATCGCGAGAATATAACATCACCACTTCATGTCCAGCTCTTGTACCTGTGTTACTTACAGTTACTGACACCTTTATGCTGTCTGACCCAGACAATGTATCCTTGTCGATAGCCAATCCTTTATATGAAAAAGAGGTATATGACAGTCCATGACCAAACTCATATTGAGGATTGAACTCATATACATATTTATAAGGTTCAGCAACTTCTACGGCTTCATCCAAAAGTTTATGATCGTAGGTGTTTAAGGTACCACTAAAACGCGGGTACGTATAAGGCAACTTGCCACAGGGATTAAACTTGCCATAAACGACATCATATATGGCTTGTGCACCTTGAGAACATGGCCAATAAGCCTGTATGATCCCCTTACAAAATGGCTCAATATCTCTAATAATTCTTGGACGCCCTTCTAACAACACCACCACGATAGGCTTACCTGTTACAGCCAGCGTCCTTACCAAATCTACCTGATTGGGGTCAAAAGCAAGATCTGGAATGTTACCAGGTGTTTCAGCATAGGGTGCTTCCCCCAAACAAAGGACTATGATATCAGAATTTGTTGCGGCAGCAAGTACCTTATTTTTATCCCATACATCATTCTTAAAGGTCAGAGACGGCTCATACATTACGCTTTTATTCTTCGCAAATACCTCAGCAAGTGTATTCAAAGAATCAGGATATAAATGTTCCTTATCTCCTTGCCAAGAATAAGACCATGCACCATGTAGCGCCGAAAGCAAATTAGACGCTGGGCCTGTAATCAATATCCTTTTGTCACGATCCAAGGGTAAAACCTTATCTTCATTCTTTAGAAGCGTTAGGGCTTCAACAGCTGCAGCATAAGCCGTTTTTTTGTAAGATGGCTTTGCAAAATATGACATACTTTCAGGCTCTAGATATGGTTTGGAGAATAATCCCAAATCTTTTTTCATTTGTAAGATTCTACGAACAGACTCATCAATACGACTTTCCTTAATCTTACCCTCTCTCACCAAAGCAATAAGGTCGTCAGTAAAACTGAAATCAAAAGGTACAATACACATATCAATACCCGCATTCACTGCTAGCAAAACAGCTTCTTTGTGACTTGCTGCCACACGATGTCTTTCATGCATTTTTAAGATATCCTGCCAATCGCTGATCACTACTCCCTTGAAACCGAGTTCCGTACGCAATACCTCGGTAAGCAAATACTTACTAGCATGTACTGGTGTACCATTTACCTCTCCTGAGTTTACCATAAGTGTATGAACACCTGTTTTTACGGCTTCACGAAACGGAGGCAAAAAGTACTCTCTCAATACGATATCAGGAATGTTTGCAGGTGCTCTATCCTTTCCATTGTTTGGTACCGAATAACCCACAAAATGCTTCATACATGCTGCTACCTTATTGGACTTCGACACATCCCCCCCTTCAAAACCCCTAATAGAGGCAGTCCCCATCTGGGTTACCAAGTATGTGTCTTCCCCAAAGGTCTCACCAAGTCGAGACCACTGCTGATTGCGCCCCACATCAAGCACTGGTGAAAAATTATATCTTATACCTGCTGCTCTGGTCTCTGCAGCAGTAATCGAAGCACATTCTTTAGCGAGATCAGGATTAAAAGTAGCCGCAAGTGCAATATTATGAGGGAATTGTGTCGCTCCATACACATAGTTGGCTCCATGAACGGCATCTATACAATACAGAAAAGGGATTTTATGACGTGTTTTCTCCAAAGTCATTTTCTGCATTGCAGTAATCATCTTGTGCCAGTCTTTCATGTGATAAGCACGTCCAATGATATTTTGTATGGAACCCAATTGCTTTTTTACAATAGCTTCATAAAGTTTAGCTGTATCTAAACTAATGGTACTATCCGTTTCTATGGCTACCGAAAAAAGTGTAAGATTAGTCATTTGTCCAACCTTTTCTTCAATGGTCATACCTTCGATTATCTTCTCTATAGCATCCAATTTAATACCTGATGTTTGAGACCACCCTTCCCGATAGGCGCATAAGGATACAACTAGAGCCCACATGACGAGCTTTATATAATTGATTTTCATATAATTTGTTTTGTTTAATTAATCTAAGGTAAAGATAATGTCAACCAGATGACATTTGCAAAAAATAAAATTGCTTTAGAATTTCACTAAATCTTGATAAAACACTTGGTATTCATAAAAAACTCCGATCGGTTGAGCTTTTTGAATCCTTTCTGATCAGGTGTCAATACATATTTTTCAACTATGGTATCCATCGTTTCCTTTTTAACAAAATCATATTTCAATAATGAATCTGTTGGAATGATGTTTTCGAAGATCAAGTATTTTTTCCTTTTCTCAAGCTTCGTTAAGGTCCACAATCCTGTCTCTCTTCTTTTATTGAGAAAATAACTCCCTTTGAACTTCTTTAGAATATTTTGATCTGAAACATAAAATAGGGTATCAACTTGCCTTCCTAAACTATAATAAATAGTATCTGCCTTAATAAAGATGCGCTCTGCCCCCTCATCTTTAAGAAAACTGCGTATGGCTTCATCATCATTGGTATTGATTTTTATGGAAGTATCTTGCGCTAAATCCTTTCGATACGATTTATGATTATAATCAATGGTAGACACCATACTATTTGAATAAATATAGAGTTTTTCATTAGTGTCTGTACATGAAACATAAGCACCTTGTAGTGTTTTGTCAAAAACCTTTTCATCATCCACAGCTACGGGCTGTGGTTCTTCAAAAAGAACACGCTCCTCATCGGCCTTTTGGCAAGAGCACAATAAAAAAACAATCAATACACTTAAAATCACATATTTCATAAACTTAAATATAATAAAATCAATCCATTAACATAAATAAAAAATCCACAACCTACTTACAGGTCATGGATTGGGGGTATTTATTGATTTGATCTTACCCTACTGAGACCATTCAGTAGGTTGCCTGTCCCAACGATGCTCGCGAAGCTTCTGCAAGAGAGCAGGATCAACCTTTTTAGTGTCACTCACAGCCGTATTTGCAAGGACATTCCTTTCCTTACGCATACCAGGAATGGTCGTACTCACAATATCGTTCTCCAAAATAAACCTCAAGGCAAGTTCTGCCATAGTCATATCTGCAGGAATCATTTTCCTTAGAGCCTCCGCCCTATCCACACTAGCATTCAGATTTTCAGGTACAAAATAACTCGCCCTCCAGTCGCCCTCAGGAAACACCATATCTTTTGTTAACGTACCTGTAAGCGTCCCCTCATCAAAAGGAACTCGTGCTATGATTGCGATACCATTTTTCTTACAGTAAGGGAAAAGTTTATCCTCGGGTGCTTGATCAAAAATATTATAAATGACTTGAATAGAATCAATGAATCCAGTTTCTAAAGTTTTAAGACAGTTCTCTGGTTCCCATCGGTTTACGCTAATTCCAAATGAGGTTACTTTTCCTTCCTTTTTGAGATCTTCCACCACACGTTGCCATTCTTCATGGTTTGCCCAAGCATCTTCCCAAACATGAAACTGCATGAGATCTATCTTTTCCAAACCTAAATTAAGAAGACTCTTTTCAGTATATTCCCTAATGTGGGCTTCTGGAAAACATTCCCCTAATGTATAATTGGGTTTTGAGGGCCATTTAAAGTTTTTGGGTGGGATTTTGGTGGCATTATAGAGCTTTTTGCTCGGGTGTCTCTTTATTAACTTCCCCAAAAGTTGTTCGCTATGCCCGGCACCATAGCCCCAAGCTGTATCAAAAAAATTAACACCTTGCGCTACAGCCAAATCCAAGGACTTTTCTGATTGCAGATCTTCAGAGCCTTTCCAACCACTGGCACCCCACATTCCATAACCAATTTCACTGACCAACCAGCCCAGTCTTCCAAATTTTCTATAATTCATAATTTGTATGTTTAATAATATGACGTGAAAATACAAATTATGAGTCAATATTTTAAATAATCCTAAGGCAATCGCTGTCAATTCAACAAGCAACCGAAAAATGTTATTGAACATAACTAACACCTGCCAGCTTCTTTAAAAAATGACCTCATTAAACAAAAGAGGGGTACAAAATTGTACCCCTCTTTTTGATCAAGTGCTAGATAACGTTACTTAACAACAACGATTTTTTGTGAAGTTGCGATACCATTATGATCGTACAAAGTATATACTCCTGAACCGAGATGATCTATTGTTGCTTTATAGCCATTTGCGGCATTCAATTTAACCTTTGCAACTGTCACACCCATCTCGTTGTGTATTGAATAAGAACCTTCAACTTTAGCAGAAACTACAAAGTGGCCATGGCTTGGATTTGGATAAACATGTAAACTGTTATTACCAATGTTCGGATCTAATTGTGATGTTACCACACTACCAACATCTGTTTTTACCAAGGCATATTTACTTAAATTACCATCAGGCGTGAACAAAACTTTCATACCTTCATATACATCCATAAGTACGCCAGTAGACTGATCGCGAATCTTTAATAGATTACCATTATTCATGCCACCTCCTATTTTAACTACCTCTAAGATGTACGAAGTAGAACCACTAGACTCTATATTTATTGGCAATTCAAAATTAGCGCCGTCGGCAACCACATTAATAGATTGCTTAGCCCCAGTCGAAGATAAGGTATACATATTAATTTTGGTATTGTCCAATTTCAAGGCAGATAGATTTCCCCCAGATCCATCATCAACTCTAACCGTTGTATAGTCAATATCTCCATTTTGATTGGTAATCTTGAAAGTAATATAGCTTTGTTCAGCCATCCTGAAATTCGAATTCGCAAACAAAGTACCAACTTTGGCATTTTCAGTTATTGAAAGTGTTGGGTTCGAGCTTGATGCTTTCACGAAAAATCCTTGAGAAGAAGAGATTATGGAACCATTAGCTCTAGCATCAGATGCAACACCTCCCACATAAGAATAATAACCACCTGATGTACCCATGTGTGGATCCCAAATGTAGATCGCTCCATCCAAGTTAGTGCTTGTGGTTTTGAACAAATCCCAATCAACAGCAGACGGATATGGATTAGCGATTAGGTTCCATCCAGATGAACCAGCAGTGGTATATGTTAATGAAAAACTAAAATTACCCACAACTGGTGCTCCTTTCATCAGCAAGGTCACTGCTTCAGCTGCAGGATAAACTGTCGTTCTCTTTCCTGGGACAAACAGATAGTATCCTTTGCCTGGTGCGGCAACTGTATTGATATTTGCTAAAGACACAAAACCTTTACTTAAAATATAGCTTCTAGATTCTTGGTATTCTTTTGCTGTAGCTATACTTGAATTCGGTGCATCAAAACCTCCTGAGGCAGGTCCTGCAATAATAATACTATCTTTAAATCTCGCAAATGTTTGCCCCACAACTGGTGCTCCGATGTATCTGTAGCCTCTAACTGCCGAGTTGTAACGTTCAAGTGTAAAATTACTTGCATTAATGATCGTACCTAGCACTGCACCTAAACTTGCGGTACTATCAGTATAACTTGGAGCGTTAGCAACTTTTGATTTAAGCAGAACAGTTCTGTTATTCATATCAAATACTCCCGCATTTACCTTAACGACACCGCCTCTTTTAATTTCAATGTCAGAAGAAACTCCTATCTGCAAAGTACCCGCGCCGTTTTTTGTCAAATTGTAGAAATATTGCTTAGCGGCACCACTAATCACTTGAGTACCGCTAGAAGCACCAAATACAACTGACGAACCATCTTTTGGATCTAAAACACCATTATTTGTCCAATTACCAGAAACATTCAATAATCCTGTGGAGAAAATACTCAATTTACTACCGCTATTCATTTGAATATTTTTAGTACTTGCAGTTGCGTTAATTTCAGGATAATTAGTGACTGGACTGGGGATTGTGACATCATGCGTACTATTTGGCACTATTCCACAAGACCAGTTAGCACTTGTAAACCAGTCAGTACTAGAAGCCCCCAACCAAGTATTGGAGTTTCCAATCGTAATCGTAATGTCATTACTATTTCTTGTTACATTACAAACATCCGTCATTACCAAACCTACTACATCACCAGCAAGCAAACCTGAAGTTGAATAAGTACTAAGATTCGTGCCAACATTACTTCCATTCAACTTCCATTGATACGAAGGAGAGGAGCCTGCTTGCACTGGAGTGGCTGTAAAAACAAATGGACTTCCAGAACATGCAGTACCAACAATGGAAGATGCAATAGTAACACTTGACAACCTAGGCATCGCTATCTGAAATTGACCTACGCTGGATATGCCTGTAGCTGATAGTGAAGTGCTTGTAGGTGATGCCACCACGGTATTGATCGTAGACCATGCCCCACCTGAATAATTGTACAAACCTAGGCTTGAAGCTGTAACGCCAGCATTAGTAACAGCAGGTGAATATGTAAAGCTAATATTGTAATCTCCAATACTCTTTGTTACATCCCAATATCTATTAACAGTAAGTGTAGTATCCAAACAGCTTTGATTTAGGTTGGGTGAATCATAATATAATGCCCTAACTCTAAAAAATCCTGCGGTAGCTGTGCTTGGTGTAATAGTAACTGGAGTGTAAACCCCATTGGCTCCGACTTCGATTGTCTTTGGAGTAGTTGCGTTAAATGCCTTTTGGAAGTATCCATCTACATAGGCACCAGCTGCAATAGTAGATGTTGCTGCAGCAGAGGTCAATGCTAAAGTGTAAGACCCACTGTAGACAATTCCAGATGAAATTGTGAGATTGTTAGACACATTAACATTATTATTGGTAATGGTTAATCTTGAACCAGCAGCAACAAGTCTGTAAAACGACTCCACGCTATTATTTGTAATATTTTGATTAGTACCATCAAACCTCACAGTACCAGTTCCAGGTGTAAATGTTCCACTATTAACCCAGTTTTTTGCCAAATACAGAGTTCGCGTCAACCCTTGAACGGTACCTGATGAAATTGTGAAATCACCATCTATATCAATATCTGAGTTGAATCTTAAAACTCCAGAACCAGTTTTAACAACATTAAAGAATGCTCTGTTTGCACCTACACCAGACATTGAAACATCTTGAGTTCCCGAATTGTTGAAAAATACGGTACCTGATCCATTATGCCTAATTTGACTTGAGACATTGGACATCATAAATGTTGGTCCATTTACATTTATGTTCCTTCCATTCATATTTAAGATTGCATAGGAAACACCACCAATAGTACAAGACCTATTTACATTAATATCTTGTGTAAGTACCTTTTGAGCACTACCATTAAAGTTCAAAATGTTAAAATTGGTAATTGTCGACCCACCTATATATTGAATGCGTGAGGCAGACACGGTGTCAAATGACACAGTGCCTGAGCCAGAGGAGAATACCCCATTATTAGTCCAGCTACCTGCCAATACAATATAGTTGGTAGAAGATGTATTTGAAAGAGTCGCTCCATTATTAATATATAAACTATCTCTCACTTTCAGAGTACCTGTGTTTGTACTTGATTGCCTGAAATTTGCTCCTCCCATAAAAAAGAGTTTACTGAAATAACTATTGGCTCCAGTACTATAAATATTAACAGTACCCGATGGTGCCATCATTTTAACAGTTGAACTTTGTCCTCTAAATAATCCATTAGAACTAAAATCTTTATAAACATTTAAAATACTGTTTCCTGCACTGTAACCACCAGTAATACCACTACTATTACTAAGAGTGAATGATTTGAGAACATCCACAGTGGAGTTGGATCCTGAATTTACTACAAAATTACCTCCAGTAATAGTAAGATCACGAGCTATGGTCAAATTGCGATTCTCAGAAATTGTTAATATAGTTTGTTTAGCCAAACTGACATCTAAGGCCAAACCAGTGGTAGGACAAGTGCCAGATGGGCAAGCCACATTACTACTTGATTTAATCACTGGATATGTTTTTGGATTAACTATAGCCGCATTATCAATGATAACTACAGTATTTGCATCTGGATAATATGTAGAATTACCGCTTGCATCCTTCCAGTTATTAGGATTAAACCAGTCTCCATCCTGCGCCGCACCAGTCCAATTCAATGTTGGATTGGTATAAGACCACCTCAATCTACCCAATGTAGAGCTTGGAGACAACTCATCCTTTTCATACAAATATCCAGACACTGTGCCTCTTGAATCTTTGAAAGTAATACAACCAGTGCCAGTAATACGAGTGGCATTTTTAGTAACGCCTGTTGAGAATGTTACCTTCCTGATCGTATCACATTGTTGTACGCCCAAAATAATTGGTGCTGTAAATGAATGTTCAAGGGTCATATATGATCCAGATGCTGCTCCGCCGGAAAACGAACCGTTAGACAAATTATTTGTACTATTAACAGTAGCCCCGGATCTAATAAGGAGCCCTGAAGTGTTTATTCCATGTATTGAATAAAAGTTACCAGAAATCTGTCCGCCAGAGTTAACAATAAAGCCAAAGTTGCCACTTGATTGTAATCCAATATTGGCTGTATTAATACTGTCCGTTCCAATCATTTTAAAATGACCTGCACTTTGCACATTTATTGATGAATTAGCTCCCATCAATAAAGAAGAGTTTGCATTCATATTGAAGGTGCCATATAAATTCATCACATCAGCACCTGCACCATTACCCATGTTGAAAGTTAATGTATTCAGATTAAATGTTCCAGTATTCAGTGTGAATGTACCATTTACAGTAATGTTATTTGTTGATAAATTATAAATACTGCTTGAACATGGTGTAATCGTCAAATTATTGAATGATCCATTGCTTCCGGGTCTGAGAGTGTAGGATGTTGCACATTGACCATTGAGAGTCACTGTACCTGCTCTACTATAGAACTGCCCCTTGTTTATCCAATCTCCACCTACAGACAAGTTATAATTATTTGAGTTGGTAACATCTAATGAACCTGTATTGATTACTAACGACTTATTAATGATAGTCGATGAACCAAGTTGGAAGTTAGCAGCACCATTGATGATCAAATTGCCAAATTGTGATGTTCTATTATTTATGATCTTTACTCCTGTTGATGCTTCAAGAACGACAGATCCATTTCCCGAGATTACAGAACCTGAGGTACCTCTCAACCAGTTACCACCAACGGAAATTGTGTCGGTACTGTTTGTTAACTTTAATATACCATTTACTGTGATGTCGTTCACAACCGCAAGATCCTTTTTAGCATCTGTTGATTTAATAGTTACGTTAGCACCAAGGTTAATGGTCAAGTTTTTACAAGTTGCATGTACTCCACTTGGTTTAATGTCATCGATTACAGGTTGATTTGTAACTATTGCAATAATAGCATTATCATTCACTGTTGGTACCAAGTTTGGATTCCAGTTCAGTGGATCAAACCAACTAATACCATTTGACCCTGTCCAGTAAAGCGTATAATTGCCTGTCCAGTCAATCAAGTTGTTCGGATCGTTTTCAAAAGAGGCTCCTGCAAAGCTTCCACTTGCGTTATGAAATACCAATCTTCCTGAGCCTGATGATGTTTTTGCCACGTTTTTAGCTCCTCCGCCTGGATTGCTATTAAAGTTAACATTTACTATGGTATCTATTCCGCCTGCAGGTGTTGAGAACTGCGCATTTTCAATTTTCAAGAAAACACCGCCAGAAGTTCCATTGGCAAATGTACCATCACTGAAGTTGTTTGGTCTTGGGGCAATCACCGCAGTGGAACTTAAATTAATACCACTGGATCTCATGTATTCGAACAAATAATTGCTCGCAGCGATATTTCCATCGATATTAAAGTTGTACCTTGAGCCTGCCGAAGCAGAAGTAACGGTAGCAATATTGCCGGAGATTCCGATAAGATCAAGTGTACCAGTAGTTTGTACATTAAATGTATATCCATTTGCCAAAGCTAAACGACCGCCTGCACCAACTTTTAGTGTTCCACCGATATTTGTAGTACGAATGTTGTTGTCACCCAAGGTAAGACTAAAACCTGCAATATCAACTATCGTTCCTGCTTTAACATCCATATTTCTGTTAATGATCGCATCATCAACTAAATTGTATGTGCTACCAGGAGAATTAATGATCAAGTCATATAGCTGAGAACCATTTGTCCTAATTTGGTAAGTACCAGTATTTGTTGCTTTAAGGAGTAATCTACTATAATTGTTTACAAATGTTCCTAATGTCGCTTGAAAATTACCACCAACTATTACAGTGTCTGGAGAAGTTAAAGACATTGAGCCAGCCGAAACCAACAAATCATCTTTAATCCTAACAATGTTAGAGGATGCAAAAGAGGTAGAACCTCCAGATTTATTGACAACAAATCCAAAGAAATCTTTAGTGCCTGCTGTACCTGAAGTACCTATATTAATACTTTGATTAGCCGATCCTGTAAAACTAACAATTCCTTGTCTCGCGATAAAGCTACCATTTGTATTGTTGTTGTTGAAATTACCACCAATAGATATGTTGAAATTTGAAGTTGTTGCATCAAGCGTAGTGTTTGCTGCAATGTTAAGGTTGCCACATATTTCAATATTCCCACCCAAATTTTTCTTATTAGAAGGGTAACCCCCATTGACAGAGAGATTACCGTAAGTAACTGCAGCAACTGATTGATCTAATACAGAAGAATTGTAATTCACTGTAGAATTGCATGCCAAAGTATAAGCCACAAATCCTGAAGGGAAATTATTGGCTCCTGATACATTCACAAGTGAATTTGCGCCCAAGTCAAACAGGCTAGTGCCAGAGGTATTTGCTATGGTAAATGTTTGCATTGAAGCAGTGATTCCTGCATTAATGAAGAAATCACCTGTCATTGTTACATTACCTGCGAGTGTTTTTGTACCTGTACCCGCATAGATAATTCCTACCATGTTTGAAGCATTCAAGGTTTGATTTCCCCCACTGAAAGAAACAAAACCATTGCCTAGGGCATCACCCGTACCCGTCCAAGATGCACCATTGAACACATGGGTAGAATTCCCTACATTAAATGTAGTTCCAGAAGCTAAATTCACATTTCCTCCAAATGATATGATACTACCAGATTGAGCGACTAGACTACCACTTGTCATACTTGTAGTTCCTGCAATGGTAATATTTCCGCTAGTGTTCCGAGTATTATTTCCGCTTAATACCATATTGTTTACAGATGCACCAGTTATATTCTGGGTTGTAGTTCCATTGAAGTTTATGGTTCCAATTGGTGAATATGTTCCTGAAGTTCTAGTAAAATTACCTTCAACAAACAATGTCCCAATTGAAGGTACTACAGTACCCAATGTCTGCGTAAAATTACCTCTTACACTGAAGGAGTTGCCTGTGGCATTAATAGTATTGCCATTGGCCAAATTGTAAACACCTGATCCAGAAAACACAACACTACCAAAGCTTGTTGTACCATTATTAATATTCACAGATCCACTTGAATAGAAGTTAATAGTTCCTGGAGATGCTAATGGACCAAAATTGAAACTACCAGTACCTTTAGTCCAGTTACCTTTTACTCTAATGGTATTGGTATTGTCGGTCATTGCCAAAGTAGCACTTACTGATGTGCCAATAGATACATCACCTGTAACATTTAGCAGTCCGCCTGAAGCCAATGATAAAGAACCGTTGGTCAAACTTAGATTTCTGCAAGAAGCATTACTAATATTTATTACTGGTAAATTACCTTGATTCGGAATTGATGGAATAGGAATAATTACATCTGTCAAAGAATCTGGAACTATCCCTGTAGACCAGTTTGTACCTTTATTCCAATCACTATCCGTAACCCCAATCCATGTTGCAATGGAGCAGTTTGGCATTATTACATTTCCCGACTTATAAGTTGGACAAGACAATGCTCCTGCAATTGGTGAAACGAAAGTAATGGTAGATGCACCTAAATGTTTACAGTTAAATTGATTTCCTACTACAGGTACACCAGAATAATTAAAAGTGACATTTGAAATATCAGCTGGCGTACCTACTATGTTGGAGGTAATATAAGCAGAACCAGCGGTTGCGTTCAAATTAGAATATGTTCCGTTGGACAATCCCAGTACAGTAGCAGTTGCGGTTAATTGCAAACCAGCAGTTGACATAAATTCAATCAAATAATTATTAGCATTGATACTGCCGTTCACTATTAAAATATACCCTCCAGTGTTAGATCTACTAATGGATGCAATAGAAGTAGATGAACCTTTAATGTTCAAAAGGCCATCAATTGTTGCGGTGGCTACAGAGGTTCGGCTATCAAACAATAATGCTCCATTGGTGTCTACTTCTAAGGTTGCAGTAGCCCCCACATAGAGACTCTTGCCACTAGCAATACCCGTGTTGCCATGGATAAGAGTATTTGAATTGAGCTTTAATTTAGCTGTATTTTTAACATCTATAGCATGTGTAACTCTTGTGGAAGAAGAACCCAATTTGTAAGTAACCGTTCCGGTTGGTATCAATGAAAGATCATACAAGTTGCTGGCTCCTGTAGTAATAAATTTCGTGCCTCCTGTAGCATTCATAGCCAATACAGTAGTATTTGCATTGTAAGTACCGTTATTGATAAAATTACCTGATACATACAATGTATCACTTGATGCATTCGTAAGTGTTACCCCATTGTTTACGGTGACATCTTGTACATACCAACTGTAAGCCATGGTTTTTGTACCTGCATTAGAACAAGTTACATTTTTGGCATATAGCTCTACAGGAATAGTCTGGTTACCTCCATCAAATATCAAATTACTGTTATTGGCATACCATGGATTTGGAGTGGTGCTGTAAACCGAAATTGCGCCAGCTATATTATGGACAAGCCCGCTACCCATATTCACTACACCAGAATTGATGTTGAAAGCTCCATTAAAATCTCCACCATTATTTACAAAGAAGAGAGTGTCTGCAGTATTGAAATTCACTGCTGCAAAAGCATTTCCAACTGCTGAAGCACCAGGATTTACAACTACATTCTGGCCAGCTACAGCATTGTCAAAAGTCGTAGCGTTAGTATTACTGAACAAGCCTTGATTATTCCAAGAAGTGCCACTGTATATCAACGGTCTAGTTGTATTTAAGGTAACAGCTGTATCTATGAATAAATCATTTTCAATATTGATAGTAACTGCTCCATTTCCAAGGGTTTTAGTACCTGTGCCAGAAACTGTGAATTTATTCAAATTGATCTGTGTTGCATTTGCTAACAAGTTTTGAACAAGTTGATTATCCCCTGTAAGTGTTAATGTTGAGCTAACACTTGGCAAATAGAAATCATTCGTGTACAAGTTACCACCAACATTCAAATCAAATCCATTGTCTACAAATGTGGTATTACTAAAATTAAGATCGTTAGCAACCCTTAAATTGCCACCAATCAAATTTATGGCCCTTAAAGGAGTAGATGTATTGGTTGTAGCAAAAGTGAGATTTCCGTAAAATGGCGTAGCAAATACATCCTGTGGACCATCAGCATCCAGATAGGTCAAAGAACCTGGATCTATGTTGTAAGTTCCAAAACCTGTAGGAAATGCTATACTTGGGCTAGCCACAGCACATTCAATCCTTGATGAATTTTGAGTAAGCATGAAGGCTGGTGCTGTACCAGTCACGGTAAATGTGTTCATATCAAAAATCACATCCCCTTGTATAGTTAAGTTACCATTAATGGTCATGTTACCATTCATGTTTTTACGTTGAGAACCGGCCAAAATTAAATGGTTGAACGAAGGTATGTCTGCATCTATGTTCCAAGTAGTTTGCCAATAATATGAAGCACTTCCGTTGTGAATCAATGCACCGTTAGAACCCCACACAAGATTGGCATTAGTACCACCAGTTGGGAATGCAAAATTACCACCCAATGTGATAGTCTTACTATTGACGTTCAGCTGAGTATAAATATCGTTGATTGTCAAATTGCCAGCTATTATGATATCATTAGCAATATCTTTAACAGTAGTTGTAGTGATACCAGTTCTTACTCTCAAATCCAAATTACCGTAAGCACTACCGTTAGGCAAAGTCATAATTGTTTGAGTAACGTTGTCATAGGCCGAACTAAACGGTTGATAACGAATCGTTGAGTTTACAGACAAATTAGTTGTCACAAAGTTATTCAAGAAACTTTGTGTACCACCTACCAACACTGTCGAAGCTGAGGAAATATTAAATTCACTTGTGGTGCCATTACCAACAAGCTGAAAATCTTGCATATTGAATGTAAGTCCAGATGGAGCTATCAAAAACTGCCCGTTTATAACAGAGTTTTTAAAGAGTGTTTTTGTTCCTGTGCCAAGTAATACCACATTTGAAAACGTGGTTGTTGCAGTACCATTATCTATAGACTGTCCGCCGCCATTAAAATATACAAACTGATCAGAGGCTTGTGTAAAACCACCAGTAGCGTTGTTGTTCCAGTGCAATCCAACATACATTGAATTAGTAGATGCATCCAGTACCGTACCAGATCCAATAGTAACACTCCTGTAAATGGTCATGTTACTATTAAACGTCTTAGTACCAGATCCTGAAGTAACGAAGTAGTTAAAAGGACCATTAGTAATCGATTGTGCACCCGCTCTATTAAATGTGGCCGTAGAATTACTTCCCGATCTTGGGTCAAACAAACCATTGTTTAACCAATCACCTGAAACAACCACATTGTACGCACCGGAAGATACGTCTAAGGTATTACCCACATTTATGGTTACGTTATTAGCTGTAAGCAATGATCCAAGGATGTATTTTGTTCCTGAAGTACCCGATAGCACTATATTATTAAATGCAGATGCTCCATTGGAGATATTATAGCTAGAACCTTTACCTAAGAAATTAACTACCGAGGTACCAGGTGTAAATGTACCACCGTTAGACCATGCTCCTCCTAAGCTAATACTACCCGTACCTCCATTTACCGTACAACCAGTTGCGATACTTATATCAGTAACCGCTTTAAGGTTTTTGGCAAGCACATTTAAGGTAATGGTGTTTGCTCCAGTGCGCTGCATGATAAGTTTGGCGACTTTTGCAGTATCAGTAACATCTACATTAATTACATAAGAAGCGACTAATTTTGAATTGTCTATATATACAGTATCAGTAGCAGAAGGTACCCCGTCAGGAAACCAGTTGGCAGCAGTATTCCACGAGGTATTTGCTGCGCTTCCGTTACCATCCCAGAATTTAACAGTTGAGCTAAAAGTCCATCGAATGTTACCAGTAGAAGTACCATTAGCAGGATTGTCCGTTTCAAAGCTAGAACCAGCCAAAGAACCAGAGCTGTTCTCAAACGATATATTAAAAACACTAGGTGAAGCCAAGTTTTCAACATTTCGTGGTTTACCACTATTAAATGTTACACCTGAAGCTACGACATCTGACGTCAAGAAAGAATTGCTAAAACGAATGTACGCACTTGTAGTACCTGTAGTCGTCGCACTTGAAAAAGAGCCCTTAGACAAGTTATTTGAAGCATCGAGGGTTCCATTTTGCAAGTCAATAAGGTAGTTGGTTGTTGAAGTACCCGAACTCTGAACCTGATAGTTCTTAGCATGAAACACCGCAGAGGCCCCATTTTGCAAGACAGTGTAATTTGCTGTACCGCAAGAGGTACATGACCCAAGTGTTGCAGGTGCTGAAGCTGTACCCACCAATTTAAATACACCTTGGTTAGTCACTGTGTTTCTAACCAATAACGATGCTCCTGAATCCACCTCAATTGTCGCACCTGAGTTAATACTCAAAATTGATGCTGCACTATTGCTGAAATCCAAAGTGTTAGCATTAAGCTTATATGTTCCAGAGAATATTCTAAACGCATTGGCATTGATAGCCAATGCACCAGATTGCACAAGTTTCGCTGTACCAATATCAACCACGGTATTGCCAAAGGTACTTGCACCACAAGTTGCTGTAGCAGTAGAACATACAAAGGCTCTTGTACCTGTTGCTATAGGATCAAAAGTCAGACGGGATGCTGCACTACTTTGATTATATTGATCATAATTATAGAAGTTATTACCTACACGTACACTATAAACGCCTGTAGTGAGTCTTCCTGCATTGATCGTAAGATTGTTTGTAACATTTATTGAATCAGTAAGTGTTGTAGTTGCACCACAACCAGTATTGGTGATCTCAAGATTGTAAAATTTATTGCCAAGGTTCTTTCCACTATTCATACTGTTTCCTGCAGATGAAATAAACACAGTATTGCTACGAGTATTTAATGTTCCACCAACTGTATAATTACCTGATACAGTAATACTATAGTTTGAGGTACTCACATCTAATGAACCACCTGCTAAAATATTGAATGCACTTGCAATAGTTATATCTCCAGTTAAAGTATATGAAGCACTTGCTCCAAGCGTCAAATTATTGAAAGTAGAATTGGAAATCGTCTTACCGATTCCTAACAAAGTCACAGTATTGTTATGCTGAAAATCACCTGTATTATACCAACTTCCATAAACTGTAACTGTTAACGAGCTAGCATTTACGGTTGCCAAGTCCATTTTCCAATCACCATTTACTACCACAGGATTGTTCCAGCTTCCGCAAGCAGGTGCTGTCCAACCTCCATTGGCAAATGTCTTAAGACCAGAACCAGAAAAGACAAGATTATTAAATGTGACTGTTGGTGTACCTATATAAAAATTTTGTGCTGTTTCACTGGCCAATACCAATGTACTATTGGGTGTAGTCATAGTTGAGGTTGGGTAAATTACCAATGAACCTCCAACAAATAAGGTGTCTCCTGTGATGTCTAAATCTGCGTAAGGTACTAGTATGCTACAGGTAGGATTGTCATTAAAGTTGTTCAACCTAAGGGTTCCTGCAACTCTAACATTGGAATTAGTCTGTACTTTGATACTTGTACTTGGGTTTCCTACTAAATCTCCCCTATTGACGGTAAGATTACCGAAATAACTGCTAGATGGTGTTGCAATTGTAATATTTTGAGGACTTGCACTGATCCCATTAAAGGTGGTGGTACCAGTAGATTGATTATACGAACCAGTTCCAAGTTGTACCCAATCTCCAGCAATTGATATGTTTCTAATGTTGGCATCAAGCAACACACCCGAGTTGATTGTCAAATTTCTTTGAACTACAAGGTTAGACGTTGTCACCGTTTTAGTGCCTCCATTTGCAAACACCACATTGATCACATTACCTACAATACTCTGGTCAAGTCCATCCATTGTAATGGTACCTGAACTTCCCAAAGCAATACTATAGTTAGTAGCCCCTAAAGACCAGTTTCCTGCTACTGTATGATTAAACCCTCCATCCACAAATACTGGTGTATTGCCAGAAGATAAAATACTGCCGTTAACATCCAAGGCAGAAAGAGCTGTTTTAGTCGTACTTCCTAAGAGTTCTAGAGTTCCGTATGAAGTTGCCGCTTTATTAGCAATAGTTTGAGCAAGTGTCGTACTGTTGTATCTTACAAATGATGAATCATTCATAGATACGGTGGTAAATCCGTCAAATGTGGTCTGTAAACTTGATGCACCTGAAGTATAAATTCCTGAATTAGCACCTAAACTGAATACTGAAGCACCAGAACCAGCAGTAACAACGTTTGTGCCCAAATCTACTATAAGCCTATTAACAGCATCCCCAGCTGGATTGCTTGCTTGGAAATTAACCGCTGTAATATTCGATCCATTTGTAAATGTCCTCGATCTTGCTGTAGAAGGCGAAGACTGTGTAAGAGCAATCGTTCCTAAATTGTAAGTACCAATGCCGATGGTCTGGTTCGCATTTACAGCGCGTAGGTTCAACACGCTGCCAGCCAATGAAGATGTAATTGAACTACCAGTATTACCAATCACGATATTTCCTTCTACTGACAAAGTCATACCCAATAGGTCAAAACTTGTGTTTACCGTTCCTGCGTTGTTAAAGGTAAGATTGCCTAATACATCAATATTGCCACCAGCTGTTTTACTATTATTCTGAATGGTCAAATTTGAATAAAATACACCTCCAGCTATCACTTGCGTAGTTGCCTGTGCAGTGGTTGCAGTATAGTTTGCAGTTGAACCTAATACAAAGTTGTATGAATCAAAACCTGTAGGGAAGTTATTAGCACCTAGCATTGTTATCGCAGCACCATTTGCAACATTCATTGTAAATCCTGTGTTTCCGATGATTGTCGCAGGGCTACTAATGGTAAATGTACCCACATTGATATTAAAATTATCTGCGATAGTCAATGTTATAGGATTGGTAGCAACAGTATTGACCAAGGTGACATTACCAGTAGTTGTAAGTGGGCCAGCAAGGGCAATGCTTGCATTGGAGGAAGTGAGGTTACCACCAGTCATGGTTACCAAACCTGTCCATGCCGAAGTTCCATTTACCGTAAAATTACCAGTGATTTGATGAGAACCTGCTCCATCCACTGTAGCACCTGTATTAATGGTTACTCCAGCCGTTGCTCTGAGGTTACCAGAAGTCGCTTTTAACCCCGAACCTGTAAATGTAAGTGTTGCAAATGTAGCATTGCTGAAATCTATATTTTGTGTAGCAACATTAGATGCAAAAGTTGCTGTATTAGCTGTTTGGTTATAAGAACTTCCTGCATCAACCGTAAAATCACCATTGTAGGTATGTGTGCCCACAGCAGTACTCACGTTTGTGTTGTTGGTAACATACAGTTTTCCATTGACAGTGATTGCACCATTAATATTTGGAGCATTTCCACCGTTGAATGTAAGGTTGTAAAAAGTACTTGCTGTGCTAATTTGTTGTGTGCTGTTACCGTTGAATTGAATCGTACCCACACCACTTATTTGTGAAACAGTAGCTTGCTGCCAGTTACCAGCAACAGTGTGTGTCAAACCGCCATCATTGAAAACAGCTCCTGTAACAAAGACCACATTACCTTTTATCGTCATTGGCACTGAAGCAGTAACTGTACTATTTGTATAAGGTGGCGCTTGGTTGTTGAAATTTATCGACGCAAATATTGGGGAAACACTACCGCCCACCGTCATGGTAACTCCGTTGAAGTTAAATATGGCAGACTTGAGCAAACTTGTGTTGTATAAGCTAAATGAACCATTGTTGGTAAAACTAGATCCAGTAAAGTTTATGGTGTGTACTGCATTGAAGTTTGCAACTGATACAGTGCCCGATGGCTGAATAGTTACATCACCATTGATAGCGACTGTTCTTGGTGTAGCACTGGCATCACCAACTATAAGAGAACCAGAAGACTCGACTGTCAATGCATTGATTGACAAGTTATTGTTTACAGTTACTGTATGTGTTGCTTGCACAACGAAATCACTTGAAGCATCTGCTAGTTTTGATAAGCTGGATGGGGCAGACCCTGATCCATCTCTTGCTGAGTTCCAAGTAGAAAGTACATAGAAATCAGCAGTACCTTGAGAGTAGAATACACTACCTGAGATACCCCAATTGATCAACGTACCAGGAATATTTGTATCGTTTTCATACGCCTGTCCAGATCTTGCACCAGAATAATCTTGGAAGGTAATGGTTCCCGTTCCTGAAGTTCTTACAACGTTGTAGGTAGGTGTTGTACCATTGAAGACCACATTTGATGCAGTAAAATTACCAAACGTTAATCCTGTCAGTGTAAGATAAGCTGTTCCTGTACCATTTTGGAATGTACCATTGCTAAAATTATTGGTTGCATCAATTGAACCCGCAGAAATAGTGATTCCATTAGTAACAAGTGCATTGAATACATAATATTTTGCTGCAAATACAGCACTTGCGGCACCTGCACCTGTTTGGTTGATGACATAACCCGCTCCAGAAGTTGTAACCGTAGCCACATTACCAGCAGTACCAACAGCACTAAAAGTACCATTATTGGTAATGGTAGTTCCGTTCATGTTCAAAGTAGCACTACTTCCTAGTGACAAAGCAGCACCAGAGTTAATAGTAATGTTACCTGCGGATGTCAATGTTGATCCCGTACCACTTACGTTCAATTGTCCACCTACTGTGATGGCCCCAGTAGTAGATAAGGTAGAAGAAGCAGGAATAGAAGTAGTACCCGTAGCCGTAAATGTACCTGAAGCTGTGAAATTAAATCCGTTTAGATTCAAAGTAATACCTGTTGGTACGGTGAAATTTTGAATCACACTACTCAAGCCTGATAGCGTTCTATTCCCAGAATTGGTAAAGCTCAGAGTGTTGTAGGCTCCTGCAAATAAAATTTGATCGCCAACTCTTGTATAAGTTACAGTACCTGAACCTGCTGTAAATGTACCACCAAAAGCAGAGTTATCTGCACCACCAAGATTCAAAACTTTGGTGCCTGTAAAATTCATATTAAGTACACCAGCACCCAACAAGTTACCGGTTACTGTAAGTGTTTGGTTTCCTGAAGATCCATAATTTAAAGTTCCACTTACTGTAAGCGTCCCTGCTATAGTATGGGTAACATTTGCAGTTCCAAGATTGTAATTACCTGTACCTGATACCACAACATTGCCATTTATAGAAACAGCCGCCGACACATTGGTAGCTGAACCAGAAATCAAGACATCATTATAAGGTACAGCAGCTACTGTTTGTGTAGTTCCATAGTATTCTACAGAAGAACCTGTAAGTGTGTAGGTACTAAAACCACTTGGGAAAGTAGTAGAAGTTCCACCAATACGTAATGTCGTTCCAGAAGACAAGGTAAATGACACTGTATTCGCACTCCTGTTACAAGTGAAAGTAGATAAGTCAAAAGTACCTGCTGAAACACTAACATTACCTGCGATGCCTGTTACGTTTGCATCTAATGTTTTAGTACCAGAACCTGAAATGGTAAGATTACCATAAGTCACAGCACCTTTAACAGTTTGATTGCTTCCAAAGTAATTTACAGTAGAGGTAGCAGACAATGTTGATGTGGAGTAATTAGAAGGATAAGTACCTGTACCTCCTATCAGTAATGATGTTGAGGCGGCTAAGGTGAGTGTACCTCCCGCTGAAACCCTATTGGCAGTATTGCTACCCAATGATAAAGTACCTGTGGTAACTCCAAGGTTTCCGTTTACCTGTGCAGTAGTATTCAAACTAACCACATTGGCAGCCCCAACTGATACGGTTAAGTTATTAAGAGCACTCGAAGGTGTTGGTATTTCTGGGCCAGTGGTGATATCCTGGTTACCTGAGTAAGTAATATCTATTGAACCTGTATAAGCATAGGCTCCTCCATTGGTAGTCAGTGAACCGCCAGAACGATTCAATGCAACTGAGGTCCCATAAGTCAAAGTATTGCCATTTAGATCCAAAACACCACTACTTAACACAAGGCTCATGGAAGCAGGTAGGGAAACAGCACTCAAGAACTGTACTGATGTACTTGAGGCAGATTTATTGACCGTAAGGTTGAGGCCAGTACCTAAACCACCCGATATGGTGCTAAACGTTGATGCTGAACCATTCAGCTCTAATCTGCTTGTGTTAGTACCAGCTGTTCTTCTAAGAATTGCCGAGCCAGACTGTACAAGATTGCCAGAAAGATACAATACGCCTAGTCCAGTGGCGCTGGTAGGAGCCAAGTCAAACACACCGCCCGTCTGCGTGAAATTTCCAGATAAGTTAAAGTTGACAATCGAGCCCGCAGTAGTACTTGCATTCAAGTTCACGGTACCGGCTGACTGTGAGTAGGTAGTTGCAGTTATGCTAATGGTATTAGTATTTGCCGCATTGTAAGCAGTAAAAGTACCCCCATCCACTTGGAAAGTACCCACCGTCAATGCCGAAACCGCATTTGAGTTTCTTAAAACCACAGATCCCGTATTGGTATTAACCATTTTAAAGGTCGAAGTTACCGCAAGTGTTGCCACATTTATCGCCGCTGCAACTGTCTGAGAAGGAGCATTCCATGTAAGATTTCCGAAGGTTTGTGCATTGGCGAAAATAGGTGCCGTGGCTACTGTACCTGTTATTCTACATTCAGAAGTTGCATTCCATGTTGCGGTCGGAATAGTTCCTCCGTTTACAGCATGTACATAAAGTCCAGAACTTCCAAAAGTTATAGTACCTGTACCAGTGGCAACAAATGCTCCAACACCTGAGTTTGTATTGATGTTTAAGGTACCATCCACAGTTGCAGTACTGTTATCACCAATGGAAAGTGTTAAGTTTCTTGTAGTGGTATTGCCCGTTATATTTAAAGTATTTCCTGAAGCCAAAGTAAATACGTCTGCGCTGCTAGGAGCAAGCGTCAGTGTCAAGGTTGCGGCGGTACCCGACGAACTTGGTTGCATTGTGACCTGATTCGCACCAAAATTCAAAATGCGTACACTACCTACAGTGTAGTTTGCATTTACGTTTACAGTTACATTACCTGTAGCGCCACCACCTATATTGCTTCCATCAAAAATAAACACATCTGAGTTACTCGGTGAGAAGGCAGAAACGCCTAAACCTCCTAGTGAAGTAGCCCAAACACCTGCTGCGTTCCAGTTATTTGCCGTTGCGCCACCTACCCAATAATATGTAGCTGGTGAAGAGGTCCACCTTACAAGACCAGTACTTTGTCCAAAGGCAGGCACATCACTTTCAAAACCGTATCCGGACATAACTCCTGTCGCATTCGCAAAAGTAATCACTCCTGTACCAGAAGTACGAACTACGTTGTTGGTTGCACTTGCATTAAACACTACATTGGAAACGGTAAAATCAGAAAAGTTTAACCCTGATAAAGTTAAAAATGCAGTGGCAGTGCCAGAGCTAGTTGTAAAAGTACCATTGCTAAAGTTGTTAGTTCCATCTATAGCACCTCCAGATATTGTAATCCCGTTGGTACCCAAGTTTGAAAATGTATAATACTGAGCATGAAACGTACCCGCAGATTGCGAAATGGTATAATTAGCCCCAGACCTAGTTACGATTGCAGGATTGCCTGAAGTACCGACTACTTTAAATGTACCGCTATTGCTCACCGAACCATTTACTGTAAAAGTAATACCAGCATTGATATCTAGTTGTCCTCCATTACTGATTGTAGCGGTAGTACTAGTCAAAGCATTTGCAGTATTCAAATAACCACCAGAAAGTACATTAAGTGTGGTAGTGGTCAATGCGGTATTGTTTGTCAAGGTACCACTCACATTTAAAGTGTTTGCTGTAAGTGCAGTAACTGTTTGCGTATATGTACCACTAATCGTCAAACTGGAAATTGTAAAACTTGCAATAGAACCCGCAATATTTTTGCCTGTTCCTGAAAGTGTATAAGTGCCAGTTCCTGAAGTAAATGTCGCGCCAGTATTAACAGTTAATGTACCACTGATCGCAATTGAAGCATTTCCTGAATTTGTCCAAATACCGTTTAATGTTACATCAACAAAAGATTTTGCACCAGTAGCACTGTTGATCGTTAAAGTTCTAGATGCGGAAATTGTTGTAGTTCCATTAACGGTAATCGCACATGCCCCTATGGTACCATTTCCTGTTGCGGCATTTAAAGCACCTGAAACAGTGTAAAGTGCAGTTGCAGTAGATTGAAGCGTACCACCCGTGAATGTCAAACTTGCAAAGGTATTAGTACCTGTTGCACTGTTATCGTTTATTGTACCTGCTAAGTTAGTTGTCCCAACTGCGTTAAGGTCAAAGGTACTAAGTTGTAAAGTTCCAGCTGTCACAGTTAAGGTACCATTTACGGTTGCATTAGCTGCCAGTGTCACTATGTTAGAGGTACCCATGTTTATAGTTAATGTTCCCAATACAGAAGCAGAAGTGGGCAACTCTACCCCTGTTTGAAAGTTGACAGAACCTACATAAGAAAGGTTAGTTGTAGTTCCGTGATTGAAGGTACCTGTAGTGTTATCTATACTCGCTCCCCCAGCACGAGAGATATTCTGGGTAGTTCCCAAATTCAAAGTATTGCCATTTAGTGTCAAAACCCCTGAGGTAAGGGTTAAAGTAGAATTGTTGGGTAAAGACAAGGTACTGGCCAGTGTCAGTGTATTGCTGTTGGAAGTTTTATTGAGTGTAATATTCACATTGGTACCGATACCACTGGCTGCCGTGGTTACTTGTGTATTACTAGCACCATTAAATTCTATTCTTGAGGTGGCAGCTCCTCCTGTTCTTTGTATCACTGGGCTTCCTGTTTGTGTTAAGTCCCCTGCCAATAGTAAATTGCCAGAACCCGTCGTCGCAGATGTAGCCATTTCTAAAGTTCCTCCACTTTGAGTGAAGTTCCCCGAAACATTCACATTTACAACTGATGTACCAGTACCTCCTGCATTAAGATTGATGGTACCAGCTGTTTGGTTCAATGTAGTAATGTTGGCCGTAATAGTTTGTTTGTTTGCTGAGGTATAGAAACTGAAAGTACCTCCATCCATTTGAAAAGTACCTACAGTAAGTGCACTTGAGGCATTAGAGCTTCTAAGCACAAATGAACCCGAACCAGTAGAAGTGACCTTGCAAGTACCTTGTACCGTAAAAGGAGTAATATTGATAGCAGCAGCAATAGTTTGTGAAGGCGCATTCCAAGTCAAGTTCCCATAACTTGTAGTCGCTGGAAATGTAGGTGCCGTACCGGTAGTGCCCGTAACCCTACATTCCGCTGCAGCGTTCCATGTAGCTGCAGGTATTGTACCACCATTTACATTGTGTATGTACAATCCAGTAGCTGAAAACGCTATTGTACCTGTACCAGAAACACCTAAGGTAGAAATAGCCGTACCTCCCATATTGGTTGTCACTGTACCATCAATAGTAGCAGCGCAACCAGTACCAATTGTTAAATTGAATGTTCTATTTGAAGTAGCTTGACCACTTAACCGTAAAGTATTACCTGATGCCACTGTAAAAGTGGTTGACCCGGATGACGGCTGAACGGTAAGTGTTCTATTTGCAGCAGAGGTAGAGGTTAAACTGATCGTATTCGCCCCGAAATTTAGGATAGAGACTCCCCCAACCGTATAGTTATTATCAAAGGCTATAGCCACAGGTCCTGTGGCCCCTCCACCAATATTGGAACCGTCAAAGACAGCATTATCGGCAGCACCTGGAACACCTGCTCCTCCTGCTCCGCCCAATGTAGCACTCCAGTTAGCGCTAGTATTCCAAGAATTCGATGCTCCACCAACCCAATAATAAGTAGCAGCATTAACCTCACACATCGCTGCTATCAATAAAAACAGCAGACTTCTCCATAGTAAACTATACCCTCTCATGAGAATTTTATAAGACTTTTGTTATAAATACGACAATTGATAATAAAGGATTCATACGAACTCATTTCATATATATATAAATAATATCAAATACGATTTAATCTATAATAACATTGGTTTTATTTGCACAATTTCGACATCAAATATATATATATTATACTTTCATTTCCAAATTCGAATGCATACAAACCAATAAACGTACGTAATTAAACATCAGGGAAAATACGTAGTTTCAAAATTTTCATATAACAATTCCTTAGCTAAAATTTGCTCAAAATGACCAGTTATTAGAAAAAGAAAATATTACAAATATTCATTTACTCGAAATCAGTCGGAATAACTAGCAAAAATAGATATGATTTTTAAACCACATAAGACAGATACTAAAATATGAATTTGCTAATAAAATTGTCTATAACAGAAATATTAAGCTAAAAAGATCGTATAGAAAAATAATATCAACGTAATATATTTTTAAATAATTACTACTATTTATAGAAAAGGAAATTGTTTTTCTGAGTCTTAAAAAATATATTTTTCAATCCCACCTTAAAGATGCAAAGCAATACGTCAAAGCCATGGTAATCTAAGAAATTTTGAAGCAAATACTCAGTAGTATGAGAAGATTCCGCAAGTAAAAATACATATCATCTATTCTGTTAAATTACAAACTGCTCTTTAAGTCGGAACAAGATGATAATTACGCGAAAAAATCAGGATAGAGGCAAAGTCCATTCCTAATTCATCTAACACAACCTAACCTAATTAACTAGCAATGTCGTACTAAATCTTTTTTAATAGGGGCACACTATTCTTAAAATCGGCAAGCCTTCAGTAAATATTCAATTATTTATATCTTTACCCAACAAAACAAACAAATTAAAATGAAAACTATCATATCACTTTTCTCATTGCTATTCGTCACAAGCAGTAGCACACTTTTGCAGCACCAAAGTACTATGGAGAGTACGCTGGAAATCTTCAAACTAGATACAGGACAACGTACGACTGTCTACAAAGCTGAGGCACATTTCGAAGCTCCTAATTGGTCACCTGACGGCAAATACCTCCTTTACAATAGTCAAGGTAAACTTTACACCATACCTGTGACAGGTGGCAAACCAAAACAAATCAATACAGACTTTGCAGACCACTGTAATAATGATCATGGTATTTCACCTAATGGCAAACAGATCGTAATCAGTCATCATGAGGCAGCTTCAGGCAAATCTATGATCTATAGCTTGCCGATCAAGGGTGGTAAACCTAAACTGGTGACTTCCTTTGGCCCTTCTTATTGGCATGGCTGGTCTCCCGATGGCAACACTTTGGCTTATTGCGCAGAACGCAATGGAGAATATGATATTTATACAATTCCTTGCAAAGGAGGTCAAGAAACTAGACTTACTTCTGAAAAAGGATTGGATGACGGCCCAGAATATACAAAGGATGGAAAATATATTTATTTCAACTCAGTAAGAAGTGGATTGATGAAGATCTGGAGGATGAAAGCTGATGGCTCAGAACAAGAGCAAGTCACCACGGATGAGTACAATGACTGGTTTGCCCACCCATCACCAGATGGTAAATGGATTGTATTCGTATCCTACAATGCAGCTGACGTTGCCCCTGGAGACCATCCAGCTAATAAAAACGTAAAACTGCGTCTCATGCCCATTGGAGGAGGGGAGATCAAAATTTTAGCGGAATTATTTGGTGGACAAGGCACTATCAATGTACCTTCTTGGTCACCAGACAGTAAAAGTTTTGCCTTTGTAAGCTACAAACTGAAATAAAACCTTAATCCATGTGCGATTTAGCACTACTCAAAGGTGATGCAATACGCACATGGATGAAAAGATAAAAAGCGCTTTTAAATCCAGAAATAATCAGCTTACTTTGTACCAGCAAATAATCAAAAATAAAGATATACAAGTAAACCACAATTTCTACCATTCTTATTAAAGGAGTCATTCAACAGCTAACAAATCAACAGGTTGAATAACACAGTGATGCTTCTCAGATATAAATGGATGACAACACTAAAATAACTATGAAAAAATATGTTTTATTCGGATACCTAATAGCTCTATTTTCTATTCGAGCCCAACAGCTAGACACCAACTATGTAAAACAATACAGACACAATATTATTATCAATCCTTGGATTGGGATCCCCCAATACAACCTCACAGTAAATGCCAATACTGATACCTCTAATAAATTTCAGGACTATGTATCCAATACACGTGTCATGGCAGGGGTAGACTTGAGCTACAGGAACTTGTCTATATCTATAGGGGTAAGAACGCCAATCTATACCAATGACAAGCACCAATATGGCAAAAGCAAAACCGGTTCGCTATCTATGCGCTATACTTATAAAAAGTGGGCTTTTGAAGGAAAATATGGGAGCTATTCTGGCTTTGCTGATGCCACCAAAATCGACTCCACAAATCAAGTACTGCCCTTCCGAAAAGATCTTAATGCTGATATCATTACTCTTGGTGCCATTTTTACGTTCAAAGCCCATAAATTTTCCTATGGTGCGGCGTTTAACTATTCATATAGACAAATCAAAAGCGCTTGGAGTCCATTGTTTGTAACACATGTATATGGGGCCAAATTCAATGCACACAACTCAGTATTGGACACTTCCTTTACACAACCCTTTAGGAAAACAAACGCATTCAATAGATCTAGAACTATTGCGTTAGGCATAGCACCAGGCATCAGCGGCACAGCCGTTTTTCTCAAAAGGTGTTTTATAACTGGAATTTTGGCAATAGGAGCCGACATACAAGCCAATAAACTCAAAAAAAACAAGAATCGAATATATGAAAGCACCACTGTGAATCCATTTGTAGATTTTAGATTTGCAATGGGTTATAACTCTAATCGCTTCTTTTCGGCAATAACGGCAAAAAGTGAAAATCTAGTATTCGACATGTACAAGTTTGCCATAGACCATTCTTATTCACTCTTCACCATCGAGGTTGGCTATAGATTCAATACACCGAAATGGGTAAGTAAAACTTACGATGACTGGAGTGTCGACTATTAAGAGATTAGACATAACTAAAAAGGGCTCAGAATAATTTCTGAGCCCTTTTTATTGTACACAGTAATTACTTATTGTCTTTGTAATAATTGATCAAACCATTGGTTGAACAGTCATGACTCGAAATTTTTTCATCATCCATAAGTTCTGGAAGAATTTTATTCGCCAATTGTTTACCCAACTCGACACCCCACTGGTCATACGGGTTGATATCCCAAATCATACCTTGTACAAATATCTTATGTTCATACATAGCAATGAGTGTACCCAAAGTTCTTGGCGTCAATTTTTTAAAGAGAATAGAGTTGGTAGGTCTATTACCTGAAAAAACTTTATGTTGTGTTAGTTCTTCCAATTCCCGACCTGTTATTCCCGCTTTCTCCAATTCAACCTTTGCCTCCGCCGCAGTTTTACCTTTCATTAGTGCTTCCGTTTGAGCAAAAAAGTTGGACATCAACTTTGGATGATGATCTCCAATTGGATTCTGAGACTGTGCTGGCGCCAAGAAATCTGCAGGAACCAACTTCGTACCTTGGTGAATGAGTTGATAAAACGCATGTTGCCCATTGGTACCAGGTTCTCCCCAAATAATCGGTCCAGTTGAATAGTCAACCTTTTGACCATCTCTAGTTACGCCCTGTCTCTTATACACATCTGACGCTGCCGACGAT